>NZ_JBNLXQ010000008.1:0-156961 GCF_053840905.1 Caproiciproducens sp. | reverse complement strand
CGGCGAGGCACAGTTGAAGGACCTTCCGGATTCGGATGTCAAACCCCATTTGATCTTTGACTCTGTTAAGCAAATCATTCCCTATCTATAAGATCCATCCTTGCCATACATCACTGAAAAAGGGGGCGGAGGAATGTCCATCAGGCTGATTGCGCTGGACGTGGACGGTACCTTGACCGATGAAGAGGGCAGAATCAGCGCGGAAAATGCTTCCGCGGTCAAAGCGGCCATGGAATCTGGAATCCGGGTGATCCTGGCCACAGGCAGGCCGCTCCAGGGTGTGGAGTCCATCTGCCGGGAGTTGGGAATGAACGGGCCGCTGATTCTGGGAAACGGGGCTTTGGTCCTGTCGGGGGATGAGGTGTGGTATCAGGATTTTCTGAGCCCGGAGGATTTGCGCGCTGTTTATGAGCATGGAATCACGGTCGGCGGCGTCTCTATGCTGGCCTTTCAGCCCGAGGTCATCCCCTACTGGTTCCCGCAGGACATGGACAAAAACTGGCTGTCGGATATTCTGGATTCGTTCCGGCTTTATAAGCGGTTCGGCGTCCCTGCGCCGATCGACCTGCCGCTTGAGCGGGTGAATAAGGTCATGTTTCTGGGCGACGCCCAGTCAGTCGCACAGGCGCTGGCCACATGGCCGGAGAAGATCGGGCATCTTGCAACGGGGCGCTCCTACCCTTATCTGGGAGAGGTCAATACGCCGACGGCCAACAAGGGCAAAGCGCTTTCCATTGTGTGCGGGCGGCTGGGGTTTTCTCCGGAAGAGGTCATGGCGGTCGGGGACGGTGAAACGGATTTGCCTATGCTTGATTTTGCGGAGACGGCGGTGTTTGTCCGCCGGGGCTCCGCAATTCCGAAGCTGCCCGGCGGTGCGCTTGTGGTTCCGACGGAAGAGCGCGACCGCGGCGTCGCCTGGGCACTGACGCACTGTATGTAATTTTGGGCTTTCTCAGGCAATTGTAATTTTACTTCTTTCATCCTGATTTTTCATCTTTTTAGAATTTACGCATTGTCCTTTATTTTAGCAGTCTGCCGGTTCGTTCCTACGAGCGAACCGGCAGACTGCTTTTTACGAAACTGACTGCGAAAAAAATATCGATGGACAGGAAAAATATATCGAACCAGATATATTCCAAATTCATAGAATGATAGTGAATATATTGAAAGCCTGAAAGAAAACAGGCCCGTATTTTTGCGGATCAGAGCCCGTCTCAGGACGAAAGCTGTACGCAAATCCCGTTTTTAGTCATTTTCAGTAATCCACAGGGAGTGATGCAGATATGGGTCGTAAAAGAACTCTCAGCCTGTGTGTAATTGTGCAAGAGGACGAAAGCGCTGTAGAAGAATGTCTTGAGAGCGTGGGGGATGCCGCTGACGAAATTATTCTTGTCGATATCGGTTCAGCCGGAAAAATCGCGGAAACCGCCGAAAAATTCGGAGCAAAGGTTTATTCCCTTCCGTGGAACGGCAGCATCAGCGACGTCAGAAATTATTCCATCAGTAAAGCGGGAGGAAAATGGGTCCTGCTGATGGACGACTGCGAGGTGTTTGAAAAGAGCGGACGCGAAGCCCTTGTGGAGTACGTTCAGCACTCCAGAAACCATGGATGCCATTTTACCGTCCTCAGTCCCGCGGAAAATCCCGAAGGCGGACCGTGCTATACGATGTCCAATACCCTGCGCCTGCTGCGCAACGACGGACTTTACTGTTTTCGGGGGAAGGTACGGGAGCAGCTTTGCAGAAAGGACGGCAAAAAGGTCGCGAAGGGATTGTTTGAGCGAAAGGATTTCAGAATTTACCGCTTCAGCCGCTTTGAGGAAGCCGCGAAGGAAAAACAAAAGAGAAGAGAGAATTGCGCGGTTCTTCTGAAAGAGCTCGAAGAAGAGCCGGAGAATCCGTTCCTTCAGTTCCATCTGGGCAATGAATATCTGTCGGATTCCGATTATAAAAACGCGGCCTGTTTTTATGACAGGGCATACGCCAATATGGATGAGACGCAGCCCTACGCGCCCCATCTGGTTTACCGGCGCGCAATCGCATATGATCGCTTGAAGCAGTATGAGCGCTCCCTGAAAGCGATTGAAGAGGCGCTTGCCGTTTATCCCCAGTGCACGGATCTGGAGCTGCTCCGGGGCGCGGTTTATTCGGAATGGGGAAGATATACGCTGGCGATCGACAGCTTTCAGCGAGGTATGCGGATGGGCGATCCTCCGCCCGAACTGAGGCTGGCCGGGGACAATCCGGCCGGGCCGCTTTTGCTTCTTGCGGATCTGTACGTGCGGCTCTGCGATTACGAAAGAGCTTTCCAATGCTACAAGCAGGCGGTCGTGCAGGAACCCTTCCACTACCAGACCCTTTATTCCGTCGGGCATGTCCTCAACCAGATGTATGAGGACAAACGGACGGCCGTCGCAAAGCTGACGGCGTTTTTTTCCAATCTGGAGGATCCGCCCAACCTCATCGTGCTCACGGATATTCTGATCGAGGAAAAGCTTTACGCTTACGGCGTGGTTTACTGGGATATTCTTGCGAAGCAGCCCGCATACGAAACGGACAAAACTTTTCTGCGGGCGAAGCTGTATTTTTATACGCGGGAGTATGAAAAGGCATGGAAGCTGTTTGAACCGCTGGCGGCCACGACCCCCGCGGGCGCCGTTTTGCGGCAGGCCGGAGGGGAGAGCGCGGAGTACCTGTATCTTTTATCCCTGATTCTGGGAAACGGAAAGACGGAGGAGTGCATCCGTCTGGCGAAAGGCGGCTGCGACGAAGCAACCGTCCGTACCTTCCGGCAGATCTGGAACGTATACCGGGGGAACGGCGGGCTTGCTTTCCGGAAGGATGAAAACTGGAAGAGAGTTTTAAATGCAGTGACGGTCCTTTTTGACAGACTGATTCGCGCGGGGGAGTTCGATCTGTTTCAGAAGCTGCTGTATGTTTTAAACGACATAAACAGTCCCGCGGCGTTGACTGCTTTGGCCGGCGTGTATTTCAGCAACGGATACGATACGCTGGCGGCTGACCAGATTGTGCGTTCTGTCAGAGAGCTGAATTATCTGGACGCCGCAGGGCTGAATATTCTGCTCCGAACAAGCAGAAAATAGAAATCTTCTGGGAAAGCGATAGCCGGGCGCGGATGCGGACGGCTATCGTGCTTTTTTAGCTTTAGCGGTAAAAAAGAACCGAAGAAGCAAAAGCGTTTTGCCCGTTCGGTTCGTAATGATTTCGCTTTTAATTACTGTTTGCGCTGAAAGGACTCGCAGTCGGTGCACTCTTCCACTGTCGGGCTAGCCTCGTGGGTACCGACCTGGATGCAGTCCAGGCTGCAGTAGTCCTGACTCTGGCAGTGATATTCACACTGGTCAACAGAACATTTTATACTTTCATTGGCTTTTTTTCCATTGTTCATCATTTTAAAAGACCTCCTTTCCAACAGTTATTTTGTCCATGAAAATGCAAAATATCATTGGAAAGAGTTTGAACTTTGCAAAACAAAAAATTAAAAAGGATGAATATGGAAATGCTGGTGACCGTTTCCCGGGTGCCTGTGGTAGTATTCGTCGATCAGATTTGCTTTTTTCAGAAGCTCTGTGTCCTCCAGCAGCTCCTGAGCCGGTTTGTCGGCGGCAATGGTGTGGTTTTCGTCAAACAGGACCGCTCTGTCCGCAATCTCCTGCACCATCTCCAGGTCATGTGTGGAGGAGATCAGCGTTTTTCCGGACTCGTGCAGCTGAATCAGGAAAGAGGCGAACCATCGCTGTGTCCGCGGGTCAAGCCCGTTCAGCGGCTCGTCGAAAACAAGGACCTCGGGGTTCAGCGCCAGCACGCAGGCAATGGCCACTTTTTTCTTTTCGCCGCCGCTCAGATGATACGGCTGGCGGTGGCGGAAATCCCGGATATTCAGGAGTGCGAGGCAATCCTCCACCCTTTTTTCGACTTCGCTTTCATCCATGCCCATCTGGCGCGGGCCGAAGGCAATTTCGTCGTACACGTCGGAGCAGAACAGCTGTGTGTCCGAATTCTGAAACACGAAGCCGATCCGTTGATGAAAGCGCTTGGAAAACACGGGGTCCTGCATTTTTTTCCGCGTAATGCTTTCTCCCGCGAAACGGTATTCTCCGCCGTCGGGAAAGAGAATGCCGTTCAGAAGCTTTAAAAGGGTGGATTTCCCGCTTCCGTTCACGCCCATCAGCGCGACGGACTCGCCTTTTTCGATACGCAGGCTGATATGCTTCAGCGCGGGAATTCCCTCGTAGGAATACGATACGTCGTTTAATTCAATCATTGATTTCTTCATCCTAAATAAACAAAAATGACGATGAACGCGGCATGGACCATGACATACAGAAAATCCGACGCCGTAAAACGGAAACGCCGCCGGACGCGGTAGCTGCCGGTAAATCCTCTGCATTCCATGGCGGAGTACATGTCCTCCGCCATTTCCTTCGAGCGGAGGAACAGGGTCCCGGCGATCCCCGAAAGGGAGGAATATTTTCCCGTGTTTTTTCCCACCGATCTCAGCTTCAGCGAATAAAACAGGTCCAGCGACAACTCGCCCAGCAGGACGATATACTTAATGGTAATATCCAGAACAAAAATGAAAATATCCGGAATAAAGAAGCTTTTCAGCGCGCCGGTGACACTGTGCCAGCCCGTGGTGTGGGAAAGAATGCCGACCGCTGTGACGGTCGCGAGCGTTTTGAGCGGGATCATCACCAGGCTGTACCGGTTCCCCATAAAAAACGACGGCAGGAGGATCAGAAACGAAAAGAACGAAATGACCAGCCCCGTTTTTAAAACGCGGAGAATCCGTTCGGCGGGCATCAGGCTTAAAGCCGCCAGCAGATACGCCCCGACGGCGGCGAGGAACCAGATGTTTTTGGAAAGGGAGAGCAGTACGATCAGCAGAAACGTGCCGGCAACCTTCCAGAGCGCGTGTACGCTGTGTTTTCCGCCGGTGTAGCCGCTTTGCGCCCGGACGCGCGACAGGATGCGCAGCAGGGAAAAGATGCTTTTATCGATAAAGGTGTCCCTGTCGGGAAGCGGTTGGTAATTTTCATCCTTCAGCAGCCATTCGGGCATATCTTACGGTTTCCTTCCAAATTTATTCGTGAACGCCGTGATTGTTCTTTTTCAGGGAAGATACGATTTTAAATACGATCAGCAAAACGGCGACGCCGGCGACTGCCGAAAGAATGTATCCCGCGACTTCGGGGATACCGCCGACCGAATAGTCGGGCATCATCGATTCAAAGCGGAAGCCGTTTTGCATTCCCTGAGGGATAAAGCCGAGCGCTTTGCCGTCGGAGACGACCTCCCGGATTTCGTCGGCGCCCCATTCGCCCCAGGCGGTGCCGGTGGCGAGCAGGCCGAGCGGCGTCAGCAGAATCAAAGCGGCAAGCAGCCCGTATACGGCTTTGCTTTTTTCCTTTGCGCCTTCGTATATCGTGCCCGGGGATACCTTTTTAATGAATGCGAAAATGGCGGCGGAAAAGACCGCTTCCACAACGCCGGCAACCAGAAGATGGGGGATCAGCATGGCCGGGACGGAGACGGACAGGGGATAAGGGCTGTAAAGCGCCTGACCGGCGGCGTTCCGGAACAGAAGCGGCTGAATGCCGAACTCAATCGCGGCGCACAGCGCGGCGGCGTTGATGCCTATGTACGAGCCGATGACGATTCCGAGATATTCGCCTTTTTCAGAGCGCACCCTGTCCCTGATGAGCTTATAAACGAAATATCCCACGAACGGTAACACGAACGCCATGTTGAAGCAGTTTGCGCCGAAGGAAAGGATTCCGCCGTCGCCGAAAAACAGGGCCTGTATCAGCAGTGCCACCGAAACGGAAATACAGGCCGAAAACGGCCCCAGAAGGACCGCCAGAAGGGTCCCGCCCACCGCGTGGCCGGTTGTGCCGCCCGGAAGCGGAACATTGAACATCATCATTAAAAAAGAAAACGAAGCGCCGATTCCCAGCAGGGGCATTTTGGCCCTGGTGATTTCCTTCTTTACCTTTTTCACGGAAACCGCCCAGACCGGGACGACGGCCGCGCCCAAAGCCGCGCAGGTGGCGGGGCTCAGATAATTGTCGGGAATATGCATGTTACAACCTCTCCAATCACAAAAAATAACCCAAAAAGAACTACTTCAGTAGCTGCTTTTTGGGTTCATCAAATTCAAAAGAAATGTTTGATCGCGGCCTTCATGGCTTATATTGATATTATTTTACCACAGCGCGGAGCTTTTGTCAATTGAGCGACGGCGCGGCGCTTCTGAAAACGGATGGAAAATATTTCAAAATCCCTCATATTGTTATTGACATTACGGCGATCAGGAGTCATAATTTAATCGGAATAGATCGTTGACGTATTGCGTTTTGAAAATTCAGTCTGTATTCCTGTGTGCAGATCGGACCGGACCGGTTGCTGTAACCGGCCCGGTCCGATCACCTTACGGGACGGATCGCTGTTCCGGAGATTTTGAAGGAAATCTCTCCGCCGTCCGCGGTGAGATTAAAATAGGATGGAGGGTTCAAAATGAAAGTCATGCTGATCAACGGAAGTCCTCATGAAAAAGGCTGCACGTATACGGCCTTGTGCGAGGTTGCCGGTGAGCTCGAAAAAGCCGGAGTGGAAACCGGGATTTTTCAGCTTGGCCAGCAGCCGATCCGCGGCTGTATCGACTGCGGCTTCTGCAAGAAGAACAAGGGCAACAAATGCGTGTTCGGCAACGATCCCGTGAACCACGCGCTGGAAAAGGCCAGAGAAGCGGACGGCTTTGTTTTCGGCTCTCCCGTCCACTACGCGGCGGCGTCCGGAATGCTGACGTCTTTTCTGGACCGGTTTTTCTATGCGGGCACCGTCCTGAAGTATAAACCGGGCGCGTCCGTGGTAAGCTGCCGCCGCGGCGGGGCAGCGGCCGCGTTCGACCAGCTGAACAAATATTTTACCATTTCGAGCATGCCGGTGGTTTCCTCCCAGTACTGGAACATGGTGCATGGGAATACGCCCGAGGAAGTGCGCCGGGACCTGGAGGGGATGCAGACCATGAGGACTCTGGGCAGAAACATGGCCTGGCTTTTAAAGTCCATTGAGGCCGGAAAACAGGCGGGCGTTTCCATCCCGGAGGCGGAAGAGCCGCAGGTCACGAATTTTATCCGGTAAAAGTCCGCCGTGCAAAACCGACAGAAACAGAACTGCCCGTTCCTTTTCGGAGCGGGCAGTTTTTATGAAGATTATTTTCCAGCCAGAAGGAAATACAGGACCACCACCACTCCCAGGACAATCCGGTAATAACCGAACGCCTTGAAATCGTGCTTCTTGATATACCCCATCAGAAACTTGATGGCAAAGACGGAAACGAGGAACGCCGTGATCATACCGGTCGCTAAAATCATCCCTTCCGCGGGGGTAAAGGCGAATCCGAATTTCAGCATCTTGATCAAGCTGGCGCCGAACATCACGGGGATCGCAAGGAAAAAGGTAAATTCCGCCGCGATGCTTCTGGAGGTCCCGATCAGCATAGCGCCGACGATGGTGGCCCCGGAACGGGAGGTCCCGGGAATCAGCGCCAGCACCTGGAAGATGCCGATGAAAAGGGCTGTTTTATAGGTCATCTGCGAAAAATTGCGAACAGCGGGCCGCTTGTTCCGGTTGCGGTTTTCAATCACGATAAACAGCACGCCGTAGAGAATCAGGGTGACCGCCACAGTCTGGTAATTGTAAAAGATTTTATCGATCTGGTCGTTGAACAGGATCCCGATGATGCCCGCCGGAATGCAGGCGGCGAGAACTTTCAGCCAAAGATCGACGGTTTCCCGCTTCTGACCGGCCGTCTTTTTGGGGGAGAAGGGATTCAGCTTATGAAAATACAGAACGACGACCGCCATGATGGCGCCGAGCTGGATGACCACTAGAAACATTTCCTTAAACGCGGGGCTTACGTTCAGCCTGATAAATTCATCGGCAAGGATCATGTGCCCGGTGCTGCTGATGGGCAGCCATTCGGTCAGCCCTTCTATGATTCCCAGCACAAGCGCTTTCAGGATATCGATCAAGACCACTGTCATCACTCAAATCTTCGTTATTCATCCGGTGCTTACGGATTGCCTTCTATTATAAAATACTTATCTGTCAAATACAAGCAAAATAAAGCGCCGCTCCCGCTTTTACAGGGGCGGCGCCGGAGAAAACAACACGTCAGGCGGCGCTGCGCCGGGAGATACCGTAGAGCCGGTTAAAGTTCGGCCGTCCGGCCGAATCGAGCAGATGAGCGTATTCGTCCGCGTCCTCGCTGCGGTTCTGGTTGAGTGCGCGGATAATCTGGTCCGCGTTGCGGATGCCGATGCCGTGCCCGTAGTATTTGCCGTCGCCCAGGTCGATGACATTTTCACCCTGCCACTGCGGGACCAGCGGGTCGACGTCGGGATTCGCGAAATACCGCCGGTCCCCCGGCAGGTAGACGTCTCTTTTGCTGATATAGCCGACTTCGCGGAGAAGCGGGTCGATATGGTGCCAGTTCATCAGTTCGATTTTCGGGAAGGTCCTGTCGAACAGGGTTTCCCCGTAGACGGACAGAAGCGCCTTATAATAGACGATCATCATGGCGGTGGCGCATTCCGTGCCGTATTTGGAGCCGTTTTCATAGATATCCATGATCGCTTTGGACGGCTTTACGCCGTCTTTCAGCAGGAAGCCCCCCTCCTGCGTCCTTTTCCAGTAATCCGGGTTGCACCGGGTTTCACGGAAAATTTCGAACCCCAGCCCGCTTCGGTAAAGCTGCAGGGAGGCTGCTATGATTTCTTTGCGCAGCGTCAGCTCAAATTTCAGCTGATCGGCGGAGTCGTAGACGCTTTTCGCGCTGCTGGAAGCGAGCATATCGAGGATGGTCCTCTCTATGCTGCCGGGGGCGTATTCCCCTATGCTGTCGGGCTGAACCGTATTTCCTGCTATCACAATCATGCCAGTTCCCTCCGGCCATATTTGGCAATGTCGACCTGTTTGCTGACAGGATACTGCATCCATTCGTTCCACGAGGACTCGTTTTTGGTATGGAGGTTGTGGGAAAATGTCGCGAGGGCGGCCCTTTCGTCCTCCTCCACCTCGTGGAAATGCTCCAGATTGGCGATTTCCTCATCGGTCAGGGGGGTGAGAGGCCTGTTGCTGCGCGGGGAAACATCCTTGCAAAGGTACTTTGCTTCCAGATTGACCCCGCAGACGGAGGGGGCGTTGGTCAGCTGGAGGCTTTCCCCCGTGAAATAGACATAGGGGCTGTTTTCCTTCAGCCATGAAAGGTACGCGTCGTACTGCTTCTGTTTGTCACTGCCTGTGTTCAGCGGCGTATCCTCCGGAATGTGCAGAAGCTGGCAGGCCAGCTCGACGTCCTTTTTGTAGGGGGAACGCAGCTTCGCCGCAATGTGTGTGAGCGACTGCGGGTCGCGCGCCCGGAAGAAAGCCCAGATCAGGTCGTGGTTATAAACGCCCCTGCGGTTGCGTCGGAAAATCAGGTCCGCTATGACCGGCAGAACCGTTTTTTCATGGTGCGTTTTCACCAGCACGGACGCGATGATATCCAGAATCTGGTCGAATTCGGCGCTCAGCCCGTCTTCGCCCGCGCCGGTGTTGAACATCCAGAGCATTACGGAGTGGACGTCCTCGCTTTTTAAAGAAATTTCCCCGCCCGTACCGTCCTGCGGCTTTTTTGCGTTCCTGATTTTTTGGCAGATGTTCAGCGCAGTGCGGCTGCGTTCACTGAGCTCCTGATACAGGTTCCGCTCCCGGATCTCCGGCTGCAGGACAAACAGGGTGGCAAAGAGGAGCCTATCGTCGTTGATGAGCCTGACGGCGTTTTGCCTGTTTCCCCTTTCCGTTCTCAGGAAAGTGCTTCTGCAGAAGTTCGCTCCCCGCGCGCGTCTGATACGGTCCAGATAACCGATGGGACCGTTGTAGCCCGAATTCATCCTAATCGCGCTTCTTTCCATTATGAAATAGTCCCAGAAGGGCCTTCCTTCCATAATATTTTGAAAGAGCGTTTTTGGTTTCTGTAATCGACGGAGTAAACGGAAAAAAAGGAAGAATTCTAATATGGGACACGGATGGAACCGGAACGCGGCGAGTTGACAAATTCCGCGAAATCATATACATTAAAACCACAGGAAATTGATATGGATAAGCAAGGATGTGAGCGCTTGAATTTCATTGTTACCGCGGGCGGTACACGGGAAAGAATCGACGCGGTCCGGACCATTGCGAACGAGGCCACCGGGAAGCTGGGCAGCCTGATTGCGGAAGAGCTGGCCGAAAGGCTTTCGGGAAAAGAACACACCGTCTACTTTCTCTGCGGTACGGGCTCGTGCCTTCCAAAAACAGAGAGTGGGAAGATACGCGTCCTGCATATTGAAGGGACCGATCAGCTGCAGGATACGCTGATCGGCCTGCTGAAAGAACGGGAGATCGACGCGGTCATCCATTCCATGGCGGTGAGCGATTATAAAGTCGGCAGCGTGACGACGCCGGAGCACATTGCGCGGGCGCTGATGGAAAGATTCCGAAGCGCGCCGCTTCCGCTTCCCGAAGCGGAGTGGGAGCGGGCGGTCGCGCAGGCGGTTTTTGCCCGGCCGCTCAGCGCGGAGCACAAGATCAGCTCCGACTTGGAGCATCCGGTGCTGGTGCTGGAAAAAACGCCGAAGATTATCGGCCTGATCAAAGACGCCAGCCCGAAGACCCTTCTGGTCGGATTCAAGCTGCTCAGCGGGGTCAGCCGGAAAGTGCTGATCGATACGGCGTACGGCCAGCTGAAAAAGAATCGCTGTACTTACGTCCTCGCCAACGATATGGATTCCGTCGCACGGGGAAACCACGAAGGGTTTCTGGTGGACGAGAGCGGAAGCTATACGGCGTTTTCCGGAAAGGAACAGATTGCGAAGGGCGTCGCGGACAGCGTGCTGAAAAAACTGATGGAGGCTCAAGGATGAAAAATATGATACTGGGAGTGACCGGAAGCATTGCGGCGTATAAGGCCGCCGATCTGGCCCACCGCTTTTATAAACAGGGCTATCAGGTAGAGGTGATCCTGACGAACGGCGCCACGAAATTCGTAACGCCGCTCACGTTCCGCAGCCTGACGCAGAACCGCGTGTACACGGATGTGTTTCAGGACGATTTTCCGCAGGAAATCAATCATATTTCCCTCGCCACGAAAGCGGACGTCGTGCTGATCGCGCCCGCTACCGCCAACATCATCGGGAAGATCGCCTCCGGCATTGGGGACGACATGCTTTCCACCACGATTCTGGCCGTCAGGAACAAACCGGTGCTGATCGCTCCGGCGATGAATACGAATATGTGGGAAAATCCGATTGTGCAGGGGAATATTTCTAAATTGAAAAAATATGGTTACCAATTGATAGAACCGAAGGAAAGCCTGCTTGCGTGCGGAACTCTTGGAAAAGGCGCGCTCGCCGAGCTGGACGATATCTGCAGTGCGGTGAATGCCGTCGTAGGGCGGTAATTTGCTTCTGCGTTCGCTTCCATCTTCATAAATTCTCCACAATCTGTTGATAAGATGATGCCAAAACAGATCAGAGGAGTGCATGAAATGGCAAATTCCCAAAAACCAAATTCCGGCCGAAGGGCGGACGCGAAGAAAAAGAGCAATCGCGCGATTTATCTGAGCGCGGGTTTTCTGGTCCTTCTGGCCGCGGCTTTCTTTCTTGTGAAGGGGCTGACCGTCCCCAAAACGACTGCTCCGTCCGGCGCGTCGCTGACCAGCGTTGCAGAGACGGGCGCGGACGTTTCCATTGCCAAAAACGAGATCACCGAAACGGCGAAGTTTATTCCCTATAGCGCCGGGGGTATCAATATGGAACTGATCGCCGTAAAAGCGCCGGACGGCACGATCAGGACGGCGCTGAACACCTGTCAGGTCTGCTACGACTCCGGCAGGGGGTACTATGTGCAGGAGGGCGACGAGCTGGTCTGCCAGAACTGCGGGAACCGGTTCCAGATCAGTCAGGTGGAAAAGCAGAAAAACGGCTGCAACCCCGTGCCGATTCCGGAGGACGGTAAAACGGACGGCGGAACGACGATAACCATTTCAAAAGATTTCCTCCAGCAGAGCAAAACCCTGTTTGAAAACTGGAAAAGAGGATAGAAAGCAGTACCGCCGGCCGGCGGTACTGCTTTCTCGGTCAGGTCTTCATTTTCTTCTTCGATCTTCATAAAATCTTCACAGCGGGCTGGTAGGATGCAGCTACAATCATCTTCGGACGGGAGAAATGGTATGGAACGGAAGCTGGCACAGAAAACACTGAAAATAGAGGGCATGACCTGCGCGAACTGTGCCCTGAAAATTGAAAGTACACTCAGCGGGCTTTCCGGGGTGGAAAAGGTGTCCGCAAGCTACGGCAGCGGGACGGCGACCGTCGTTTACGACCCGGAAATCATTCGCCTTGAGAAAATTATTGCCGCGATTGAAGAGCTGGATTATCATGTAACAGACGATAAAAACCGCCGGAGCGCAAAAAAAGAAAGCGCCGGGAAGGAAAAGGCGGGCGGGACGGCGGACAAAAAATTCGTCAGCCAGCTCATCGGCGTCGGCCTGCTTCTTTTCGCGGGCTATCTGATTGTTCAAAATACGGTCGGCCTGAATTTTATTCCCGAGGTCTCCCAGAATATGGGATACGGAATTCTGTTTGTGGTCGGCCTGATTACCTCCCTGCACTGTGTGGCGATGTGCGGCGGAATCAATCTTTCGCAGTGCGTGTCCTACCGGTACGGGGAAAACGATACGGGCAAATGGGCAAAGCTGAAACCAAGCCTGATGTACAACGCAGGCCGGGTGCTTTCCTACACGGCTGTGGGCGGCGTCGTCGGCGGCCTGGGCTCCATCGTCAGCTTTTCGGGGACGGCAAAGGGGATCGTCGCGATCCTTTCCGGCGTGTTTATGGTGATGATGGGTCTGAATATGCTCGACCTGTTCCCGTGGCTGCGTAAATTTGTTCCCCGTATGCCCAAATTTTTCGGCAGCAGGATTTACCGGAATCAGGGGAAGCACGGACCGTTCTATGTGGGGCTTCTGAACGGGTTAATGCCCTGCGGCCCTCTGCAGGCGATGCAGATTTACGCGCTGGGTACGGGGAGCGTCCTGGCCGGAGCGGCCTCCATGTTCGTTTTCAGCCTCGGCACCGTGCCGCTGATGTTCGGCTTCGGCGCGCTCAGCTCTTTCCTGAGCGGTAAATTCACCCATAAAATGATGAAGGCCAGCGCCGTTCTGGTGATGCTTCTGGGCGTCGTGATGCTCAACCGGGGCTTTTCCCTTTCGGGAATCGGGTTTCCCGGCGTTTCCGCGGCGGCGGCCGGGGGCGGCAATATCGCCAGAATCGAAAACAATGTGCAGACCGTGTCGACAACGCTGCAGCCCGGCAGCTACAGCCCGCTTGTCGTACAGAAGGGCGTCCCGGTAAAATGGACGATCAGGGCCGACGCAGACTCGCTGAACGGCTGCAACCGGACCATCACGATTCCGCAGTACAACATTACCAGAACGCTGGAACCGGGCGATAACGAGATCGATTTCACCCCGCAGGAGACCGGTAAAATCACCTATACCTGCTGGATGGGGATGATCCGGAGCAATATTACGGTCGTCGACGATCTCGGTAATATTACCGGGCAGGAGGTTGCACAGGAGTCCGACCTTTCCGCGGGCGGCGCGGCTGCGGCGGGCGGGTGCTGCGGCAACACCCCGGCGAGATTCGCGGACGGCGGGGTCCCCACGGACAGCATCGGCGTTGCAAAAATCAGCGGCAAGGAGCAGGAAGTAACGGTTAAGGTGGACGATCAGGGCTACACGCCCGCGGTGGTCGTTCTTCAAAAGGGGATTCCGGCGAAGATCAAATTTGATACCGGCAGCCTGAATTCCTGTAACAGCATCATGGTTTTTCCGGAATACGGCGGTCAGCTGAATCTGAGCACGGATAAGGAAACGCCGCCGATCACGCCCGAGGAGGATTTTACTTTCCAGTGCGGAATGGGAATGCTCCATGGCTACGTAAAGGTGGTCGACGACCTCGGCAAGGCGGACCTGAATGCGATCAAAGCCGAGGTGCAGAACTATGTTCCCGCGGGCGGCGGCTCCGGCTGCTGCGGATAATTTTGTGAAAGAGGAAATTTGAATGCTGAAAATTTTTAGACGAATGAAAGCTTCCGTCAAACGATCTTTGGACCGCATGGCAAAGGAAAACCAGAAGCAGTTCGGCGGCGGGGTACCCGACTGCTGTAAAATGAACCGTCAGACCAACGACCGGCCACGAAAATAATACGCCGCTTTCAGAATCGGCAGGAAAATATGGTATAATAATCAAAACGGCAGGCTCCTTTTGAGAAAGGGGCTTTTGTCATTGGAGGCGAAAACGGATTGAACCGGAACAGAAAGTGGATTTTGGTTGTGGACGACGAGCCGAAGATTGTGGAGGTCGTGACGTCCTATCTTGAAAAAAGCGGATACGCCGTGCGCGGCGTTTTCAGCGGAAAAGAAGCCTATGAAAGCTTCGAAAGGGAGAAGCCGTCCCTTGTGATCCTCGACTGGATGCTCCCGGACACTACGGGGGAGGAAATCTGCCGGACGCTGCGGCAGAAGTCCGACGTCCCCATCATCATGCTGACCGCCAAGGTGGAGGAAGAGGACATCCTGCGCGGGCTGCAGATCGGCGCGGACGATTACGTAACCAAGCCGTTCAGCCCCCGCCAGCTTGTGGCGCGGGTGGAGGCGGTTCTTCGCAGGACGGAAGGCAATTCGTCCCCGGTCCTTTCTTTCCGCCGGGGAGAACTGATCGTGGATATGGACGGTTACGACGTCATGCTGAGCGGCCGTCCGGCCGGTCTGACCCCCAATGAATTCAGAATTGTCGGCGCGCTGGCAAGGCACCCGAACAAGGTGTTTACCCGCGAGGAATTGATCGCCATTGTCAGCGGGGACGATTTTAACGGATTTGACAGGGTCATCGATACCCATATTAAAAATATCCGCCAGAAGATCGAAACGGACACCAGAAATCCGGAGTACATTCTGACGGTTCACGGAGTCGGATACAAGTTCGGAGGCGATTGAGCTGAAATACAGTTTAAAATCAAAATTGTCGTTTTCCTATGCGGTGATGTCGCTTCTGATGGTCGCGATTATCAGCTTCTGCATCAATGTTTTGCTGCAGAACCGTTTTCAGGACTATGTCATCAACCAGCGGGAGCAGAGGAACAGCGAAATCGTCAGCATGATCGAAAAGCAGTATAACGGGTTGAACGGCGGCTGGAATACGAACGTCATTGAAAATATCGGCGTGAACGCCCTGGAACAGGGAGTCATTGTCAGGCTGAAAAACGCGGAAGGGAAAACGGTGTGGGACGCCACGGTCCACAATAACGGCCTCTGCGTACAGATGCTGACCCATATGTCCGAAAATATGAACAGCCGCTATCCCGGCTTCAAGGGCGGGTATGAGCAGAAGACGTATTCCGTCAGGGCAGGCGCAAAGGAAGTCGGGCACGTCGAGCTGGGGTATTACGGCCCTTATTATTTTACGGATAACGACATCGCTTTCCTGAACAGCGTCAACACCATCCTGATTGCGGTGGGCATTTTGTCGCTCGTGATGGCACTGATTCTGGGGACCTTTATGGCAAAGCGGGTGAGCGGGCCGATCTCCAAATCCATCCGTGCCGCGGGGCAGATCGCAAAGGGGAATTTTCGACAGAGAATCACGGAAAGCTCCGGAACGAGGGAAATGGCGCGCCTGACGGATACCATCAACTATCTGGCGGACTCTCTGGAAAAGCAGCAGGATTTAAGGAAGCGGATGACCGCCGACGTCGCGCATGAGCTGAGAACGCCCCTTGCAAACCTGCAAAGCTCCATGGAGGCAATGCTCGACGGGATCTGGGAGCCGGATGAGACCCGGCTGGAAAGCTGCCATGAAGAAATCATCCGGCTGAACCGCTTGGTCGGCGACCTGGAAAAGCTGGAACGGTATGAGGCGGAAAACGCATCCCTTTCGCTTTCCGAATTTGACGTGTCCGATCTGATCCGGCACATTCTGCATAATTTTGAATCGGAGTTCCGCAAAAAGGGCGTCGCGCTCTCCTTTGAGGGGGAGCCGGAAATCCTCCGCGCCGACCGGGATAAAATCAGCCAGGTCGTCACCAATCTTGTTTCCAACGCGCTCAAATATACCCCGGAGGGCGGACAGGTACGGGTGCGCGTGCGCACGGAAGAGCACAGTACCGAGCTGATCGTCAGCGACAGCGGGAAGGGGATTCCGCCGGAGGACCTGCCGTACATCTTCGAACGGTTTTACAGGGCGGACCGGTCGCGCAACAGGCTGACCGGCGGCCTGGGCCTCGGGCTTACGATCACGAAGGCCATTGTGGAAGCCCACCGGGGAACCATGGAGGTCGTGAGCGAGGTTGACAGGGGAACTGTCTTTACAGTCAGCCTGCCGAAATCCGGATAATCAGTAAATCCTGCAAAAGCATCCTTCGTAAATTTTACCGGCCGCTTACCGTCTGATACGGCCAGGAACGGATTCCTCCCATATTGCCGACGCGGGTATACCCCATTGCGGACAGCCGCCTGCAGGCGGCTTCGGCCCGCGCGCCGCTCAGACAGTAAACCAGAATCTCCCGGCTTTTATCCGGCACAGCCTTCTTGATTCCCTGCTCAAGCTCGTTAAGAGGGACCAGCCTGCTTCCCGGAATACGGATTTCCCTGTATTCCTCGGGGGTTCTGACGTCAAGCAGAAGAAGATCCGGGTTTTCCTCCAATCTTTTTTTTGCCTCTTTCGGGGAAACAGCCTCATATGTTTTTGTTCTGAGTAATGTATTGAACATTCTTTCATCGCCTTTCTTTTTTATTAATATAACCGGATTCTTTTATTTTCTCTGTGACTTGGTAACAGAATGCCGACGCGTTTTATGAAAACAGCGGATGAAGGGATTGTAATCTTGAAACATGAGTGTTATAGTGAAAACGTCGATATCATTAAAACAGCAGAAAGGTGATAAGCATGGAATTTATTGAGAGTATCATTGAGAGAGCAAAACAGACAAAAAAGACCATTGTCCTGCCGGAGAGCGGCGATATGAGAACCCTGCAGGCCGCCGCGGAGGTTTTGGAAAAGGGAATCGCCGATTTGATTCTTGTGGGCGACGAAGCGAAGATCAAAGAACAGGCCGGCGGGCTGGACCTTTCAAAAGCAAAGTTTGTAAATCCTCTGACTTCCTCCAGCCGCGAGGACTATATTCATACATTTTATGAGCTGAGAAAAGCAAAGGGCATCACGCCGGAAAAGGCGGAGCAAATCATGTCGGACAACGTTTTCTGGGCCGTGATGATGGTGAAAAAAGGCGATGCGGACGGAATGGTTTCCGGCGCGGCGCACTCCACGGCGGATACGATCCGTCCGGCTCTGCAGATTATTAAGACCGCTCCGGGCGTAAAGCTCGTTTCCAGCTTTTTCGTCCTTTCCGTTCCCGACTGCGAATACGGCTGCGAGGGCAACTTTGTTTTCGCGGACTGCGCGCTGAATATTAACCCCAACGCGGACGAGCTTTCCGAAATCGCGATCGCGTCGGCAAAGTCGTTCAAAAATATGGTCGGAGCGGAGCCGAAGGTCGCCATGCTGTCCTTCTCCTCTTACGGAAGCGGCAAAGACGAGCTGGTAGACAAAGTGGCGGAAGCGACGAAGCTGGCAAAGGAAAAAGCGCCGGAGCTTACGCTCGACGGGGAGCTGCAGGCGGACGCGGCGCTGGTGCCGAGCATCGGCCAGTCCAAGGCAAAGGGAAGCAGCGTGGCCGGTCAGGCAAACGTTCTGGTTTTCCCGGACCTGAACTGCGGCAACATCGCCTATAAGCTGGTACAGAGACTGGGGAAAGCGAAAGCGTTCGGCCCGGTGCTGCAGGGAATCGCAAAGCCGGTCAACGACCTGTCCAGGGGCTGCTCGGCACAGGATATCGTCGGCGTCGTCGCCATGACGGCGGTACAGGCACAGTCCTGACCTGCGTTTTTTATCAAAGAGCCTTCTTCGTTGGGAGCAGGCTTACAACAGCGATCCGGGGCAAGCCGTGCGTTTTACGCGCGGCTTTTTATATACAGAAAAATACCGCCGTTTTACGGGCGGTATTTTAAGAAAGAAGAGAAATATGAAAAAGATATTGAAACCCTCACCCGAGGTGCTTGTAATTGATTTTCCGGCCCTTGCGCAGACGTCGCGTCACTGACAAAGACCGGGGATTCAAATGTATTTGCGATGATTATAGTATAGGCATATTATGTGTATTTATGGTGAAGCTGATCTGAAAATTTTAAGAAATCTGTTTTGTAAGCTCCTCCGGGGAGGGTCGCGCCGGGGGTTCAAAATCAGAAAAGACCCGGGGGTACGTCCAAACGTCCCTCCGGGCCCGGTTTTAGATATAGAACATGAACCCGCCTTCCTGCGTCCTCTTTTCCACGTCATCCGCAATATCATAAAGGGAGATCCTTTTCAGCTCCGCCTCAACCGCGTTGTCGATGACGGAAAAAACGGAGTGCTGCATGGCCTGTTCCATTGCGGGGGCTTTCTTTTCCACCGACTCTTCCGTTTTCTCGAACAGGGACTGTTCCAGCGACCGCAGGATTTCGTATACGTTTATTTTCTGAGGGGGCATCGCAAGCTTGTACCCTCCCTGTGCTCCTTTGACGGCGATTACCAGCTCGGCCCTTTTTAAGAGGGAAAACACCTGCTCCAAATAAATTTTGGAAATCCCCAGCTTTTCCGATATGCTCACAATCGTAATACATTCGTTGGCGGCATAATTCTGCGCCATGGTGATCATGGCGGCCAGTCCGTACCTTCCTTTTGAAGAAATTCTCATGGGTTTCTCCTTTATAAAGATCATATTTTTATAATACCTATTTATCATATCTTGAAAGAAGGATTTCGTCAAGAGGGCGCGGGTCTTCCGGGTATCGAAAACAGAGATCCTGCCAACAGCCGCGGCCGGGAAATCCCGCTTGCTGGCTCTTTGCGGCCTTGACAAGCGGATTCTTTCCGGTTAAAATATTTTTATATATTAAACATATATGAAAATTTGCATATCTACAGCAATTTCATTTCGGTTTGAGAGACAAAGCACGTTTTTCCCCCGCCTTCGGCGGGGGAAAAACGTAATCTTGCTGCAGAATCAACTGGAAATGCTGTAAATCATTAAATTTGAACGGAGGTTTCCCGTAAATGTCGAAGATCTATCATAGTCTGACCGATCTGATCGGAAAAACACCTTTGCTGGAGCTGTCGAACTTTGAAAAGAAGCATGACCTGAAAGCCGCGGTTGTCGCGAAGCTGGAGTATTTCAATCCCGCGGGGAGCGTAAAGGACAGAATTGCCAAAGCCATGATTGACGACGCGGAAGGAAAGGGCCTTTTAAATCCGGATTCCGTCATTATTGAACCGACCAGCGGCAATACCGGGATTGGCCTTGCCTCCGTCGCGGCCGCCAGGGGATACCGGGTAATTCTCACCATGCCGGAAACCATGAGCATGGAGCGCCGGAACCTTTTAAAGGCTTACGGGGCGGAGCTTGTGCTGACGGACGGCGGCAAGGGCATGAGGGGAGCGATCGATAAGGCGGATGAGCTTGCAGGGGAGATTCCGAATTCCTTTATCGCCGGCCAGTTTGACAATCCCGCCAATCCAAAGATACACAGGGAGACCACCGGTCCGGAAATCTGGGAGGACACCGGGGGCAAGGTCGATTTCTTTGTCGCGGGGATCGGCACCGGCGGAACGATCACGGGGGTCGGGGAATATCTGAAGTCCAAAAATCCCGGCGTCAAGGTCGTCGCGGTGGAGCCGTTCGATTCACCGGTCCTTTCCGGGGGCAAGGCCGGGCCGCATAAAATCCAGGGAATCGGCGCGGGCTTTGTACCGAAGGTACTCAATACGGCGGTGTATGACGAAATTATCAAGGTGAAAAACGAAGACGCTTTCCGGACCGGCAGGGAGCTTTCCAAAACGGAGGGCCTGCTCGCGGGGATCTCTTCCGGGGCGGCGCTGTGGGCGGCCGCCGAGCTGGCAAGGCGGCCTGAGAACGCCGGGAAAACGATCGTGGCGCTTTTGCCCGATACCGGGGAAAGATATTTATCCACTCCACTTTTTTCTGAATAATATCCCACGCAAAGCGGCGGGCCGGGGCAATCGGTAAGATTGCCCCGGCCCGCTTGCCGATAAGCCCCGCGTCCCTCCCTGTTCCGCCCTCTGTGAGGGAGATGGCGCGCGGTTCTATTTTACCATTTCCAGAATGAATTGACTGGCGGCTTCCAGGTCGGCGTCGTCGGGATGCCCTTTGGAAATGCCCCCGACGAGCTTGAACGGCCCATAGGTGTCAAATCCCTTGCAGGAAAAATTTCCGGCGATGACGGCGCCTTTCTTTTTCAGCAGATCACTCAGGGCGCCGTGGCCTGCGGTACCTCCCATTCCGCTCGTAGAAAACACGAAGACCGGTTTGCCGTTCAGGCTGAGCCCCTCCACGGCTTCCATCAGCCCGCCGTAATGTTTCCCGTAGGCGATGCCCGCGCCGAATCCGATGATATCGTAATCCGAAAGATTTTTATTTTTGATTCCGTCCGCTTTGCAGAGCTCCGCGCCGGCAGCCTCCGCCATAGCGGAGGCGACCCTTGCCGTGTTGCCGTGATGGTAGGAGTCGTAAACAATCAGGCATTTTTTCAAAAGAGATTCCTCCTAAAATAAAATCGGGCTGTGCTGTCTCTATGATAGTATGACGACGGAGGAGATGCAATATTCCCACGATGAAAATCAATATTTTATTTTCGGGCGGTACGAAACCGATACGGACGGCTTTTGGAAAAAAGGCACAATTTTATCAGCGAACAGCAGAAAATATTGGCTATAAACTTGACAAACTATATCCAGAATGATACACTATAATCGATGAATAGAAACTTCCATTTTATGGAGCGGAGGGGTTTTATCTGCTGATTACAAGGGAAACGGATTACGCGCTGCGCATCCTGCGCGCGGTGTCCCACGGGGAACAGCTTACGGCCGGGGAAATCTGCCGGCGGGAACTGCTGCCGCAGCAGTTTGTATATAAAATTCTCAAAAAGCTGGAACGGGCCGGCTTGGTTCAAATCACCCGCGGTGCGGGCGGCGGCTGCCGGCTGGCGGCGGATCTGAAAAAGGTGAGCCTCTACGACCTGACGGAAGTGATGGATGCGGAAAAGCTCATCAGCGCCTGTATGCAGCCCGGGTTTCAGTGCGCGTGGCAGCAGAAATGCAGCGCTCCCTGTACGGTTCATCGGCAGCTTTCCCGGATTCAGGGCATTCTGGACGCGGAGCTGCGTGCGGTCAGCCTTCATCAGATGCTGTTTCAGGCGGATTGAAAATACTTCGGCATAGCCGGTGTTTTTTGCGGCCAAACTGGATAAGATTTATCAAGTATATTGCTGAGCGGAGGCCGGTTTTCCCGGTCCGCCGCGTTTCCTTACGATTCTGTTTTATAAATTTCTTATGGAATTCATAAAATGAAATATAACTGGTTATTAAAGGGAGGAATCAATATGTCTTTTAAAACGACGGAAGACCACGAAACTCTCCGTGCGAAGGTCCGGGAGTTTGCCGAGGCGGAGGTGAAGCCGCTGGCATTCCTGCTGGACAAGGAGAATGAATTTCCCGCAGACATTGTAATAAAAATGGGGCAAATAGGGCTGATGGGAATCCCCTATCCGAAGGAGTACGGCGGCGCGGGGCTGGACATGGTCAGCTATGCCGTTGCCGTGGAGGAGCTGGCCCGGGTGGACGGCGGAACCGGCGTCATCCTGTCCGCGCACACCTCGCTCGGGTCCTGGCCGATCTTTGCCTACGGCACGGAAGAACAGAAACAGAAATACCTGATTCCGCTGGCCAAAGGCGAAAAGCTGGGCGCTTTCGGCCTGACCGAGCAGAACGCGGGCAGCGACGCGAGCGGAACGGAAACCACCGCCGTGCTGGACGGCGGCCATTACGTTTTGAACGGCGGCAAGATTTTTATCACCAACGCCGACAAGGCGGATACCTATGTGGTGTTTGCCGTCACCACTCCGGACATCGGCACGCACGGAATCAGCGCGTTCATTGTGGAAAAGGGCTGGGAAGGCTTTACCTTCGGCGACCACTACGACAAAATGGGCATCCGTTCCTCCTCCACCGCGGAGCTGATTTTCAACGACGTGAAGGTCCCCTGTGAAAATCTTCTCGGAAAAGAGGGCGAAGGCTTCAAAATCGCCATGTCCACGCTGGACGGCGGCCGAATCGGGATCGCCGCGCAGGCGCTGGGCATTGCGCAGGGCGCCTACGAAAGCGCGCTGGAGTATTCCAAGGAGCGCGTCCAGTTTGGCAGGCCCATCTGTCAGCAGCAGATCATCTCCTTTAAGCTGGCGGATATGGCGACCAAGCTTCGCGCGGCCCGTTTTCTGGTCTACAGCGCCGCCGAGCTGAAGGAAAATCACGAGCCTTACGGCATGGAGTCCGCCATGGCAAAACAGTATGCTTCCGATGTCTGTCTGGAAATCGTCAACGACGCCCTCCAGATTTTCGGCGGCAACGGGTACCTCAAGGGCATGGAAGTGGAGCGTGCCTACCGCGACGCGAAAATCTGCACCATTTATGAAGGCACCAACGAGATTCAGAGAGTGGTCATCGCTTCGCACATTATCGGAAAGATGCCGAAGGATGCGGTTCCGTCCGGTGCCCAGCATGGACCCGTTACCGGCGTGCGCAAGAAGATGATCCTCAAGGAAGGCGCCGCCGGGGAGCGGGTGAACACGCTGGTGGAGGCCCTGAAAGCGGACGGCTACGACTTTACCGTCGGCATCGACATCGACACTCCCATCACCCAGGCGGAGCGGGTGGTCAGCGCCGGAAAGGGCATCGGGGAAAAGGAAAATATGGCACTGGTCAGGGCTCTTGCCGTTCAGGCGGGTGCGGCGCTCGGTTCCTCCCGCCCGGTGGCGGAAACGCTGAAATATGTGCCGCTGAACCGCTATGTGGGAATGTCGGGCCAGAAATTCAACGGCAATTTGTACATAGCCTGCGGTATTTCCGGAGCGGGCCAGCATCTGAAAGGCATCAAGGACGCCGCCACCATTGTTGCCATCAACAACAACCCCAACGCGCCAATTTTCAAAAACTGCGACTACGGCATTGTGGGCGACGTGCTGGAAATCCTCCCGCTGCTCACTGCCGCACTGGACAACGGGGAGGCTAAAAAGCCTGCGCCTCCCATGAAGAAAATGAAACGCGCCGTTGTGAAGAAGATAAAGCCCTCCTGGCACACCTATGTCTGCAACGGCTGCGGTTACGAATATGACCCCGCGGTGGGCGACCCGGAAAACGATATCCGTCCCGGCGTCCTGTTCGACGCGCTCCCGGAAGAATGGATCTGCCCGGAGTGCGGTGAGGAAAAAGACCAGTTTATTGAGGTCTGACCCGGTATGGAAGCCGGAAAACAATGATTTCGTATCAAGGAGGATTGAACCATGCATTGTGTCAGAAAAGTAACGGAAAATCTTTATTGGGTCGGAGGCAACGACCGCCGGCTTGCCCTTTTTGAGAATATTCATCCGATTCCGCGCGGCGTTTCCTACAACTCGTACCTGCTTCTGGATAAGCAGGCGGTTCTGTTCGATACGGTGGACTGGTCGGCCTGCCGCCAGTTTTTGGAGAATGTGGAGTATCTTCTGGACGGAAGGCCGCTCGATTATCTGGTTATCAACCACATGGAGCCCGACCACGGCGCGTCCATAGAGGAAATTTTGCTGCGCTACCCCAAGGCAAAAATTATCAGCACGGAAAAAGCTTTCATGCTCATGCGTCAGTTTGGTTTCCATATCGACGGCCGCATGGAGGAAGTGAAGGAGGGCGACACAAAATCCTTCGGGAAACATGTGGTGACCTTCGTGTCCGCGCCGATGGTGCACTGGCCGGAGGCAATGGTGACCTTCGACACGACCAACGGAGTGCTTTTCTCCGCGGACGCCTTTGGTTCTTTCGGTGCTCTGGACGGAAAGCTCTTTAACGACGAGGTGAACTTCGACCGCGACTGGATCGACGACGCCCGCAGATACTACACCAACATTGTCGGGAAGTACGGGCCGCACGTGCAGGCGCTTCTGAAAAAGGCGGGCGGGATCGACATCAGGATCATCTGTCCGCTGCACGGGCCGGTCTGGCGCACCGATCTGGGATATTTTCTCGATAAATACGCTCACTGGAGCAGCTACGAGCCGGAAGAGCAGGGCATCATGATTGTTTACGCCACCATGTACGGAAATACCGAAAGCGCTGCGGGAGCACTCGCGACCAGGCTGGCGGAAAAAGGCATGACCAATGTCGTGATGTACGACGTGTCCAAAACCCATGTGTCCTACCTGATTTCAGAAGCCTTCCGCCTCAGCCATATTGTGCTGGCCTCCGTTACCTACAATCTGGGGATTTACCCGCCGATGCACAATTTCCTGATGGATATGAAGGCGCTCAATCTTCAGAAACGCACCGTCGCGATTGTGGAAAACGGCTCCTGGGCGTGCAAGTCCGGGACCCTGATGCGCGAATTCCTCGAAAATGAGATGAAGGATATCAACGTGCTGGATGAGAAGCTGACGCTGAATTCCGCCATGAACGAGGATAACCTGCCGGAAATGGACGCCCTTGCCGACAGCCTGATCGCGTCTATGAAGCGATAACAAACAGAATCCGTCCGCGTCCTTATAAAAACTGCCGGGGTCAGAACTCCGGCAGTTTTTCCGTGTCCGGGGGCGGAATTCAGACGGCATTGCCCTTGCAATCACAGGATTTATGATATAAAGTTTATAGTATCGTATTATTTTACAATTGTCTGCCTGCGCGCGTATTTCCTTGTGATACATGAAAGAGGGTATTGTGGTGAAATTGATCCTGAAAAACCGCCTGTTTCAGACGGTGGCCCGTGACCCTTCCGGCCAACCGCTCTATCAGATAAAGGGCCGCCCTTTCAGCCCTCAAAAAGTAATCGCGGCCGGTCATCATGAAATTTTGTACTGTACCGACATTATCGTCCCGGAAGCTTCTTTTGCGTCCGCCGGCGGGCCCGATTCCCGCCGGTATATCGTCTGCCGCGGCTCCGGAGAAACGGAACCGGTGCTGACAGCCTCCATAGGCTATGAAGCCTCCGGCGGGAAAGACGCGCGGCGTCTTCCCTATAAGCTGCCGCGGGCGGAGCGCCTGAATATACAGGCAAAAGAGCCCGGGCAGTCCGGCATGACCATCCGTATGGAACGGGACGGCTCCTGCCGGATTTACGATCAGCAGAACCGGACGCTGGGGACTCTGTCGGGGTACCGTCCCTTTCGGGGATATGAGTTGGAGAGCAGCTTTATAACGGACGGCGGCCTGTTGTGCGCGCTGTTTGTCCTGACCCGCTATATGGCTGAGGAAAATGAGCTGATCGTGGTCTGACGCTTATTTTCAATAAAATTCTGATTGCGAAAAACGGCTTGTTTTTTGACAGAATTTCCATTTATTTCGGATAATCCGGTCACAAAAATAGCGCCCCCGAATCACTTTGCACTTTCGGCGTTCAGCGCCACCGCAGAATGTTGAGATATTCCGCATGGGATCGGGGAATTATTTGCTAAATCGCGAATATCTTTTTCCTCCTTTGACGAGTATAATTTGAATAAAATAATAGAAATCGTTATTGATTTTTGGGAATCGTATAGGAGGAGAGAAAATGATTAAAGTTAAAAATTCGGCAACCGCTTTACTGCTTGCTTTTTCAATGCTGTGCTCCATCATCATCATGACTCCGGTTGCAAACGCGGAAGCCAGGGATTCCAATCTCATGGATCCTTACATTACCGGCGTGGAGATTGTTTATACCAATGATTCCGGCCAGCACACGGTAAACATCACGGAGCCCGAACCGGGTCCCGTCGAAATACAGGCGGGCACCACTGTGCGCCTGACCTATGACTTTACCCTTCCGGATAAACTGGAGATCCAGAATGGCGCCCAATATACGCTCTTCCTCCCCGCAAATTTACCCGTTGCCGACAACTTTAAGGGTAAAACGGGGGATATTGGAAAGCTGGGTACTTATAAAATAAACGACGATCAGACGGTAACCCTTACGTTTAATCAGTATGCGGCGGAGCACAAGTCCCGCGGCGGCAATTTTTACGTGGAGACTTCGTTCAGCGGCACGTCGGAAGACGGCTCTTCCGACCAGGAACTTGAATTCAATATCAATGGGGAAACTGTTACGGTTCCCGTGACCACCGTTTATGCCGTAGAGGACCCGTCCATCGAAAAGGACGGCAGTTATGACAAGGACTCCGGCGTAACCTGGACGGTGACGATCCATTCCGGCAGCGACCGCGATCACGCGGGCCTGACAAATGCGGTCGTTACCGATACGCTCGGGGAACATCAGACTTTCGAGGGGGCTTCCCTGAAGATCGGAGACGATTCCCAGCCGATCGCTGAAGGCGACGACGGTACAGAAACGCCTTATTATAAGAAGCTGGAAAACGGTAAAATCGAATTCCATCTTGGCGATATCCCCGCGAACACGGACGCGGCAATCATCTATACCCCCACAGTTTCCAACGATATTTATCAGTCGGATCAGGATCAGGTCACGCTTACCAACAAGGCGGAGCTGGGGGCCGACAACATTACGAAAACTCCTTCCGACGACGATACGGTCGATGTGCCGGTGGACTGGATTTATAAAGGCGGCGAATACGACGCTCCCAATCAGCAGATCAAATGGACCATTCAGGTCAATCCCCGGAACCAGCATTTGCCCGCGGGGGCGACCGTGACGGATACGCTGGCCAAGTTCCTCAATCTGGATACGGATACCGTCCAGGTGAACGGGTCGGATATCCCGGACAAAACCGGCGCGACCGGAAAAATCAATGACGCTATCTATTATACGACCTCTTCCTCCGGCGGACAGACGACCGTGATATTCCATTTTGCCGAAGCAACGACCGCCCAGCAGACCATTACTTTTACCACGAAGATCGACGACAAATACTACAACACCAACTCCGGCGGGTTTACCAATAAAGCTACTTTGACAACTCCGGAAAACAATCAGGGCATCGGAGAAGAGCGCTCTTCGACAACCGGAACCATCGTCGGTACGGCTACGCATGTTATCGAAAAAGGGACATCCGGTTCCTACAATCCTTCCACTCACCAATTGAGCTGGAAAATTACGGTAAACAGCAACAAAATAGCTATTCAAAATCCCGTCGTCACGGATACGATCGACCCAAAGTCGAGCGAAACGGAGCGCGACCACCAGAAAATTATCAGCGTCACCGCTGTCAAACATAACGGGGACCCGGATATTCCTGATGTCCCGGTTACGCTCAACGCGGGAACTGACGCCGATACTGGAACGGTTCCTTTCTACTTCATCGATGGAAAGACGCTGACCGTTCATTTAAAGGACTTTGCAGCCGGCGACGATCCCGTCGTTCTTACGGTCGTTTCCGAAGTGACGGACCCGGCCTATTATGCGGTCAACGACACACACACGGTGTACAACACAGCGGTTCTTACCGGGACAAGCGACACGGGTGACGTCAACGAGTCCGCGACGGCCAGCCAGGAGGTCACAAGCAAGGTCATCGAAAAAACCGCTCTCGGCTACGGTTATGATGACAGCCATTTGATAAGCTGGAAGATCGACGTCAACCAAAACGGGATGACCATGACGGACGCCGTGATCACCGACACCATCCCGGCCGGGCTTACCCTGAAAGAGGACTCCGTTACCTTTGGCGATACTGCCGTGAAAAAGCAGACAGCGCCGGGCGGTGCAGCTCCCTATTACACTTTGACAGACTCTTTATTAACCATCCATCTGGGCGACCTGTCTGCGGCCGGCACCATTCAATATCAGACGGCGGTCGATATCGGCCAGTTTCAGGATAACAACCAGGCCCTTTCCTACGAAAATACGGCGAATCTCCGTTTTGGCAATGGAACCGATTCCGGAGAATCCGACACAGACACCAAGATCATAGCCCATTCCGTGATTGAAAAAGGGTTTGAATATACAAGCGGAAATCTCTATATTGACTGGAAGGTGCTGATTAACCGCAATCAGGTGCCGATCGGAAACGGAACAGACAAGGTGATCAAGGTTACCGACACCCTTCAGGAGGGCCTGTCTCTGGACACCGGCTCCGTGGCGTTCTATCCGGTGACTACCGCCGACAACGGAAATACCTTTACCAATGGAGCCCCTGTGTCCCTGCAGAGAGGCAATGTCGGCTATAACGAGGCTACCAGGGAGTTTGTGTTTACGTTCCCGAAAGATACGGATTTGTCCAAGGCATACCGGCTGGAATTCCGGACCTTTGTGACGGATAAGACCAAGAGCCCTTTCCAAAACAAGGTGAACTTTCAGGGCGTCATCAAGGCCCCGGACTCAACCAGCGGTTTGGTCGCGGTTGTCGACCAGTCGGCGGGCGGCGACGGGTGGGGTTCCCTCCCGCTGGGCAGTATTACGGTGTTAAAGCAGGACAGAAAAGACAAAACCCCGCTTTCCGGCGCCGAATTCACCCTTTACGATGTATACGGAAATCCGGTGCAGATCCTTACGACGGATGGGGATGGTAAGGCCGTTTTCAGCAGACTGAGCTACGGCACCTATTCTTTGCGTGAGACAAAAACGCCGGACGGGTACAAAAAGAGTACTTATTATAAAAGCGGTATTGTGGTGAAAGCCGATTCCAGAAATATCACCCTGACGGTGGACAACACGAAGATCGGCAACCCGGGCCATTCCGGCGGCGGTGGCGGCGGCGGATCCAGTTCGGATACGACGTCCAGCGGCACGTCTTCGGTCAATCCCTCCTCCGTCAACCCCACGGAATCGATTGGAGAAGATCCCACGGGTCAGGCCGGACCCGGCAGCTCTTCCTCCGCGAACCCGAATGAAACCGTTGGAGACGACGACGTCGGCAAGTTCGGGCCTTCTCCCAAAACGGGAGAAACCCCGATTTCCCTGCCCGCTTTGGGGACCGCCATGGGAGCGGCGATCTTAGCCGTGGTGGTGCTGCGGAAAAAGATTACCAGAGAATAAAATCATAATGACGAAAAACCAGCCAATGAAAATTGGCTGGTTTTTCAGTCTTGGGACAGAGCGCCGTTTTCCCGACGCTCTGTCTTCAGCCATACAGCCGGTGCGGGTGTTAAAAACATCTGCACCGGCTGTACTGCTGTCCGGCCGCGGCATTACGGGACGGCGCCGGGAAGATCGCCGGGAAGATCGGCGGCCGGATCCGTTTTTTTTCGGTTTCGGATTTCAGCGGTAATCCATATGATTACGGGAAAAATCACTTCAAAAGGAGTCATAAAAAGCATCAGAGAAGGAATCGGTACGAATATATCGTCCAATTTCTGAAGGGAAAACAGGCTGACGGTCAGGATAATGAGGGTGCAGGGAACAACCAGAAGCTTCCTGTCCGTATTGCGCAGGACGCAGGAAAGCCCTAAAGAGGCGGAGTAAATACAGACGCAAAGCTTTATGAACCCGGCAAGGATCATATTTACGCCTACCAATATTTCAAATCTCTCGAAAAAATCGCCCAGCGAAGCCGTACTGATCGCCGCATCGGACGAAAAATAATAAAGGGATGCCGACGGGCCTAAAACCAGCACGTTCCGCAGTCCTATCACCAAATGCGTCAGGGTGATAAACAGAAGGGCGTTGGTAAAGATTTTCCCGATGTTTTCTTTTCGATCTATTTTAGAAAAGAAAGACAGGCAAATAAAGGATTCCGACAAGGGAATGATGAATATTTTATAGGATAAATTCAAAATTATTTTCAAATCGGCATTCATCACCGGCTTTAAATTGTCCAACTCCATATTACCAAGGCAGATAAGGGTTGTAATGCATACGAAGGCGACCACTGCTTTTGTCACAAAATTTGAAGTGCGGGCAATCGTTTCGGCTCCGCACATAACGGCCGATATGGTCACCATAATGAAAAATATGGCGGTAACGTTTCTGGGGGTACTGTCCAGAGCGGTCGCTTTCATGTAAAGAGTGAACGAGCCCAGCACCCTGTACCCGATAAAGAGGGAGAAAAACACGCCGACAAGCGACATGACGGTTCCGAAGAAACGCCCGAAGACGGCGAACAGTATTTCGTACAGATTTTTTTCCGGGTAAAGCTTTACTAACCGGATATACAGCGCGGCCATCGGGATCATAAAAACAGCCGCGAGTAAAATCGATACCCAAAAATCCTGCTTTACATCCTTATCGGCGCCGAAAAGGACAAGAGTCCCAAACCAGTACAGATAAAAAAGGCTTGTCATCTGTTTCCCCGTTATTTTGTAATTCGTCATTCTGTCTGCTTCCTCATGTGAGCAAAATATTTGGTGAGCGCAAGAATCATCGCTATTATTCTCAAGAGCGGGGTAATTTACTCTAAAATAAATGCAATCGCTCTGGAACGTGTATGCAAACTCCTAAATTCAGTCTGTTTCTGCTGAGAAGGACTCCTTCGTCGTCAAAAATGCTCCGGATACGAAGTCCTTTTCAGCGAAATAGCCGTCGTTTTTCCGATTTGCATACTCGCTCTGGTAATTTCAAAAAAGATGGGAAGCTTAATATTTGGGCAGTATCGGGAAAAACAAAATTGCGGCTGCCAAAACTGCCGGGGAGTGAAAAAATGCGCGAAAAAACAATCCATTGGAAACGCGGCGTCCTGTATATTCCTTTCTTGGCGGCGCTTGTTTTTTGGCTGATCATTTATTCTCACACTTTTTTGCAGGGGGACGACTACCGGTTCGCCAACAACGGCGGCAGCCTTCCGAAGATATGGCGGCACTATTTGGAATATTACACATACGGCGGCGCCAGAATGGGCAATCTGCTGGCCGGCGTATTCCTTATGATGGATCTGCGCGTTTGGAAAGTGACGACCGCGTTTGCGGCCGCTGCACTCTCTTTGATTTTCTTCTATTATATCGTGGGTTCGCTGCGTCCGGAGAAAATCCACGACCGGCGTATAATGCTTTCGGCGTGCGTGTGCGCGGTGTTCCCGGGACTGCTGCCCATGTCCTCGCAGCTCTTTTCCGATTCCTTCCTTTGGCTGGACGGCTCCACAAATTATCTCTATCCGTTCCTGCTGATGATGGTGGGCTTCCTGCCGTTTTACAACAGGCTCCGCGGACGAGCTCTGCCCAAAATTTTTTTATGGCTTTCCCCGGTTTGCTTTGTTGCCGCGGCACTGCTGCATGAGCAGGTGACGATGATGCTGCTGTGCATGTGCGTTTCGGCGCTCTTTTATCTGGGAAAAAATAAAAAGGAAAAAATTCCGCTTTGTCTGAAAGTACTGACCGCGATCAACGCCGCCGCGCTGATCCTTATGCTGACGGCGCCGGGGGCTTATTCCCGCGTACAGCAGGAAAACGGAGCGGAACAAGGCGCAATAACGAATTTTGCGCGGAACTTTAAGTACTATCTGGTCCCTTTGGTAAATGATTATTGGCCGTGGCTGGTTGCGATGGGGCTTGCGGCGGTTTTCCTCCTGAGCCGGTTAAACAGGGGGAAATCGGGAAAGCTTATTCAGCTTTATTTGTGTTTCGGCGCATTGCTGATCCCTCTGAGCTGGAGCCTGCGCTTTCCTATGCTGCAGTTACCGGAAATGCCGGTACCCCTTAAAGTGCATTCGCAGAGCCGCTTCCAACTGCTGGCGGAGGGCTTGCTCACTCTTTATTGGCTGCTGTATATCCTGTTGATTTTTGTGGCTCTCCTTGTTTTCGCGCGGGAGAAAGAACCCGACGAAGGGAGAAGCCGCTGCTACTTGCCGGTGCTGTATGTCGGCATGTGGGCATCCCAGGCGATTCCGGCCGTCGCGGCGCCCAGCAGCGGCCGCGCGAGAATGCCTTTGTATGCTTTCGTATTGCTGACGATTTTCTGCATTCTTTATGATTACGGCGTTTCGATTCGCTGGGCGGGCCTTTTGCGGGGTTCTTTGGCACTGATAGGAATCGTTTCCTTTGCCTGCATTGCGCGCGGCACCGCCATTAACGGGATTGCCTTCGGGAAAATAGAGCAGCAGCTCCTGAAGGCGCAGAACGGCCGGCTGAGCACCGTCCTGATCGACTACAATCAATTCGACTGGACGTTCTGCAACGCGACTTTTAGTTTTAAACCGGACAAAAGTGCCGACGGTTATGAAACCGCCATCCGCAAATATTATCGTCTGCCGGACTCCGTGACAGTTGAATACACCAAGGCAAAAACCGGGCACGGCGTAAAAAGTTATCCCCTCGGATGAACAGACCGTTGCCGGAAGCCGGTCATCCCGGATATTTTGCTTTTCGAGACATGGGGAGGTGTTTCCATGAAAAAGCACGCATTTCTGATTATGGCGCACGGTCAGCCGGAGTTGCTGAAACAGCTGATCGCTTATTTGGATGATGAACGAAACGACATCTATCTCCACATCGACCGGAAATCGGCCGAACTTCGTCCGGAGGATTTCCGGTCGCTTACCCGTAACGCCGGGCTTTTTCTGACTGAGCGCATCCCTGTCGTCTGGGGCGGATACAGTCAGATTCGCTGCGAGCTCCTTTTGCTGAAAAATGCCGTCAAAAAAGGATATTCCTATTACCACCTGATTTCCGGAGCGGATGTTCCGCTGGTTTCCCAAAATGAATTCCACACTTTTTTCGAGCGGATTGACGGAAAGGAAATCGTCGGATTTTCCCGCCCTGAAATCAGTGCCGACGAATTCGACAGGTTCAACGTATACCACTTTTTCCAGGATAAGATCGGCCGGGACAGTTCGGTGCTTTCCCGGATTGAGCATGCCTCCATCCGCCTGCAGCATCTGCTGCGGATCGGCCGGGCAAAGCGTTACTGTAAAAAATACGGCGTTTCCGTGTTCCAGAAAGGGACCAACTGGTTCGATATCACGGATGATCTTGCAGAATATGTCCTCGCAAAGGAAGAGGAAATCCGGAAAATGTACCGCTGGACGCTCTGCTGCGATGAGGTTTTCCTGCAATTGCTGGTTGCGAACTCGCCGTTTCGGGACCGGCTGTTTTACAAGGGGTTCGGAAGTTATCTGTCCAGCCTGAGGTACGTTGACTGGAAAAGGGGAAGCCCCTATGTGTTTCGGGAACAGGATTATGAGGAACTGGTGACTTCAGGATGCTTTTTTGCGCGGAAATTCGATTTGTCGGTTGACGCCGGAATCGTGGAAAAGCTTTACCGCCGCCTGTCGGACAGCCAAAGTGATATCGCCGTTATTCGGTGGAACGAGATGAAAAAAAGTATCATTTTGAGGACCTCTTAAAAAAAGCCCGAAAACGCTTTTCAGCGTTTCTTCGGGCTTTGCATCTGAGGGGGCTGTGGAATTCCGCGGAAGTGCGGCCGATGCTTCGGAACGGAATCCGCTTTTGTGGAAAGCGTTGCGGGAGGGATCATGAGGAGAAATTCCATTTTCTGACCGTAAAATTATCCTCAAGCAGGGTCCAGTTCTGCGGGAACGGATAGCCCAGGGCCCAGTAGCTGATCCCCGGCAGGTTATAGCTTTTCACCATATCGAATTTTGCCTGAGCGCTGCGCGCGTCCTCAAACCACACTTCGTGCTCCCTTCCCTGTTCGTCCCAATACCGGAAGAAAGGAGCCTGGGCGACCGAATCGTACTGAATCTCCGCGCCGTACCTGACGGCCCTCGCAATGGCCTCCTGGGAGCTGAACGTTTCCGCTTCCCGCCCCTCGGTATGGGGCAGTAACCAGTCTCTGGCGTAAATCTGGAAACCGAAGTAGATTTTCTCCCTCGGAATGACTGTGACGGCATAGTCAAGGACCCGCTCGATCTGATTCAGTGGGGAAATCGGCTGAGGCGGCCCTTTCCGATAGCCCCATTCGTAAGTCATCAGGATCACGAAATCGACGATCCTGCCGTGCGCCGCGTAATCGTGCGCTTCATAGAGCAGACCGGCCTGCCCCTCGGAAGTTTTCGGCGCGAGGGCCGTGGATACAAAGAAGCCCTGCGCATGCAGGCGGTCCACCGCGCGCTGGAGAAAGCGATTGTAAGCTTCGCGGTCGGCCGGAAGTACGTTCTCCAGATCGATGTTTAATCCCCGGTATCCTTTTTCTTTCATCAGGGTAATGATTTCAGTCAGCAGACGTTCCACGAGCTGCGGGCTGTTCAGCACGACGGACGCAAGATTCGCTCCCTGGGACGTCGAAGTAAAATTGGTGATGGACATCATGGGGACCACTCTTTCCGACAGAGCGGCCTGTACGGCGGGTTCGTCGTCGATCGGCTGCAGCGTCCCGTCCTCCCTGATCAGATAAGCAAACGGACTCAGATAGGTCAGAAATCCGCCGTCCTCCCTGACGATCGGAACGGCGTCCTCCCCCAGCATGTAAAGATACCCGTTTACATTGAGAGGGAGCCTTGCCCTGCGCGGAATGACCAGTACGGTCCCGGGAAGGATCACGTCCGGATCGGTAATCCGGTTGACTGTAATGAGGGACTGCAGCGATACGCCGTACCTCTGCGCGATCCCCTCCAGGGTTTCCCCGGGCTGTACCCGGTGCCGGGGGGCGGGGACATACAGGAGCATCCCCGGGCGGATACTGTCCGGGTCCGTGATCTGGTTTGCCTGTACGATCTCCCGTACGGTGGTCCCGTATGTCTGAGCGATCCTCCACAGGGTGTCTCCGGGCTGTACGGTATAAAAATCCTCACCGGGAATCACCAGGGCTTGACCGATAACAAGCCGATTGGGATTTTGAAGCCCGTTCACCGCCGCTGTTTCCGCCGCGGAAACACCGTATCGGTTTGCAATCTGCCAAAGCGTTTCGCCCGGCACGACCACATGAATAAACATAAAACGTCACCTTCTTTTTCACAATATATGTGAAAATTCCAGGGTGTGTGAAAGCTTTCCTTTACCGGGAACCATCCGTAAAATACGGGGTCCGGACAGACTTTTAAGCCCTCTCTGCGTTTTCAGCCGAGAGGGCTATTCCTTTCCGTTTAGGGGAATATAAAGCTGGGCGTGTATGCAAATCATCTGAGGAAATACCAATACCCGTGCCTGCTGTAAAATAGAAATATCCGATTTTTTGCCGGATTCCGCGGTTTGCCCATCGGATGCTGCCGGTTACAGGTTCCCTTCACAGAAGGCTTTGATTTCCTGACAGGCTTGTTCCTCGTTTTCCCCGTCGAAAGAGAATTCGATGGTCTGTCCCTTTGTGACGGCCAGGCCCATTACGGCGAACAGCTTCTTTCCGTCCGCGCTTTTTCCGTCTTTTGCGATGGTGATTTTACAGGGGAATTTGCCCGCGATTTTCACCAGAAGGCCGACCGGCCTTGCGTGCAGCCCGTATTCGTCCCGTACCGTCCATTTTAATTTCTTCATGTTTCTTCCTCATTTCCAGAATAACAGTGTTTATAAAGTACGCCTGATGATCGATAAAAAAATTATAGCCCCATTCCGAAAAGACTGTCAACACAATCATTCTTCGGCTGCCAGACGCCATTTCCCCATCTTAAAACAGATGGAAAATGTCACTTACAAGCCGTCATTTGTTGATGTCGACTTTCCGGATCAAAAAAAATATAATGATTACAAAGGAGTAAGCAAAATGAGAAGCGGGGGCAGCCAAATGTGTGCAAAAGTGATGTCGGTTGTCAAATGTTTGGCCAATGCGAAAACAGAATATACAACGTCCGTGCAGCTGAGCGACCTTCTGAACGTAAGCAGCCGTTCGGCGCTCCGGTACGTTCAGGAAGCGCAGCGGGTCAGTGCCGAAAACGGCTTTGAGATCCGTGCGCACAAAGGGCGCGGATATACGCTTGCGGTTACGGACCGGGAAAAGTTCGGGCGGTTTCTCGGCGGGGGCGGCGACAGTCTCCCTCTGCCGCCCTCGGAGAAGATTCTGATGAAGGTTGCCGCACTCATCCTTACTTATGACAATATCAGACTGGATGATCTGGCGGAAGAGTTCCATTACAGCCGCTCGAGCATGTCCCGCATGACCGCTTCCGTCGCAAAGCTGTTCAAAAGCTACGGCGTCCGGCTGGGAAGCAGGGCCCACGCGGGCCTGACCGTGCAGGGAAAGGAAACAGCCGTGCGCAACTGCATGTGCCGTGTGTTCTTTTCCGGCGCCGGGCTTGAGGAAACGGCGTTGAATATGCAGCTTTCCGAAGAGCAGATTTCCGGTGCCAGACAGAGCGTTGACGGCTTTGTGGAACAAAACAGCCTTCGCTGTACCGCACAGAGCTACGAACAGTTTCTGAAATATCTGTTTGTGACGGTTTACCGGGTCAGAGGCGGCCATGGGATCCGCTTTGACAGACAGGCGGCTCCTCTGGTAAAGGCCGCCCTGTCTTCGCAGTTTTCTGAGAACCGCGGGTTTCTTTCCAGCTTATTGTCCCTTTTTATCCCCAATTTTGAATCGGCCCATCCGGCAAAAGAGGAAATCACCTATCTTACTCTGATCTGGGAGCAGTCCTTTTTTACCCGCAGCCCCGGAAAGGAAAACAATCCGTCCTCCGCGCCGTTTTTCCGTATGCTCGTGCAAAATTCTCTGAAGAACATTGAGGAAAAGTACGGGGTTGATCTTACGAGGGACGCGAACCTTTTCAGCGGGCTTGTGGATCATATCTCGTCCTGCTTCGGCAAATATCTGCTCGATCTGGAAACGGACAATTCGTTTCTTGCGGAAGCGAGAAAGAACTATCCCAGCGCGTATTACTATTCCATCGAGCTGTCCGAGTGTATCTGGAAACAGACGGGAATACGGATTTCCAACAACGAGCTGGGCTATATTTCGCTGTACTTCGCGTCGTCCATCGAGCGGAATGAAAAGCGCGACAAGTACCGTGTGATCATCCTCTGTAACACGGCGTTTGGTACGGCCGCGCTTCTGAACAGCCGGATTTCCACCCAGTACGAGGAAATCAAGGTCGTCGATGTGTGCGCGATCAACGACGCGAAGCGAACCCGCTCCGACGTCGATCTTTATATCACCACGGTCCCCATGAAGCAAACGTCCCTGAACGGCAAGCCCGTCCTGCTGCTGTCCCCGTTTTTGAAGGAGGATGACAAAAAGGCGCTGGCCGATATGCTTGCAAAGCTTTCCCAGACGGAAACCATTCAGGACATCTGTTCCCCCGAACGGTTTTCCATTATTGAAAAACCCTGTAAAAAGATGGAGCTGCTCGAAATGCTGACCGACGATTTTGTGCGGCGAGGGCTGCTCACCGCCGAAGAAAAGCAGGCGGTTTTTGACCGCGAAGCGCTGGTGTCAACGGAGATCGCGGAAAATATCGCCATGCCGCACTGCATCATTCAGGGGCCGAGCTTTATCTCCTTTTATATCCTTCGCACGCCGGTCATGTGGGGCAAAGCAAAAATCAGCCTTTTGATTTTCGGCTGTTTCCATGAGGGGGACGCGCAGATCAAAAAGCTGCTGTCCCAGCTGTTTGCCATTGTTTCTGACCCGCGCAGGGCCGCAAATCTAATATCAAGTACCAATTACAATGAATTCCTGGAGAATTTAAAAATTTAACGGAGGCTAATGGAATGTTGTCGGAAATTCTTACGAAAGAACTGGTCGCGCTGGATGTGGACGGCCTGCATTCACCGCAGGAAGTGATTCGTTATAGCGGATCCCTTTTGGTGAAGGCGGGAAAAGTGAAAGAGGAATACGTTGCGAAAATGGTGGAGGCGTATGAAACGATCGGGCCGTACATGGTTATGACGCCCGGGATCGCCCTTCCGCACGCCAGACCCTCGGGGGATGTTCTGGAACCCTGCATCTCTTTCGTCAGGCTGAAAAATCCGGTTGCATTCCATCATCCGGGAAACGACCCCGTAAAACTGGTGTTTGCGCTGGGCGGGGTCCAACATAATGGACATCTTGAAGTCCTGGAGGCCCTGAGCGGGCTGTTGGGCGACGAGAAGAACATAGAACAGCTGCTTTCCTTAAAGAATTACGAAGAACTGGAAAAGCTCATTCAGAGCGTCCGGTAAAAGGGGACGGCGGATGATCAGAAGAGGGAAAACCCCTCAAAGGAGGTGAGCACGATACACGTTGTTACAGTATGCGGTATGGGTTTCGGAACCAGCCTGATGCTGCTGATGTCGATCAAGGAAATTGGAAAAAAGCACGGCATGGAAATCAGCGGCGAAGCAGTTGACCTGGGCTCATACAAAGGAAAAAGATGCGATTTCATTGCGGCATCCTCGGAAATCGCAAAGCAGATTCAAGGGGAGAATGTCCCGGTTGTTTCCATTGACAATCTTTTGAGCAAAAGTGAAATTGAGGAAAAAATCATGCCGTTATTAACGAAATAACGAGCGAAAGGGAGGGACCACCATGGTATCTTTTTTAGTCAAACTTCTTAGCGAACCGGCTATCGTACTGGGCCTTGTGGCATGCGTCGGCCTGATTGCGATGAAAAACAAGACCGCGACCGTCGTTACCGGAACCGTGAAAACCATCCTGGGCTTTATGGTTCTGAGCGCCGGCTCCACCATCATCTGCGGGGCTCTGGCTCCGTTCAGCACGATGTTCACCCAGGCGTTCGGCCTTGCCGGAATCGTCCCGGAGGATAATTCCCTCGTGGCGGCGGTGCAGACGGTTCTCGGCTTTGAAACGCCGCTGATTATGCTGTTCTCCTTTGTCATTAACCTGATTCTCGCGAGAATCACACCATTCAAATACATCTTCCTGACAGGGCATATGATGTTTTCCTTTGCGGGAACCATGGCTATTGTGCTCGACCAGCTCGGCGTACGCGGCTGGGCCGCCGTCGCGATAGGCTCCGTGGTGGAGGGCGTTTCCATGGTGCTGTTCCCGGCCATTGCCCAGCCTTTTGTCCGTAAGATCCTGAAAACGGACGACGTGGCCTTCGGCTTCTGGGGCAGTTCCCTTGTCTGCCTGAGCGGCTGGGTCGGCGGGCTGACGGCGAAGAAGGACAGGGATCCTGAAAAGGACACCTGGGAATCGGTCAATGTTCCGGAGAAGCTCAGCTTTTTGAAGGATATGTCCGTCCTGATGGCGATCGTCATGGCCGTCGTCTATGTTGTCACGGCGATTGTTGCCGGACCCGCGGTGGTCAATGAGCTGAGCGGAGGGTCAAACTACATTCTCTACGCGCTCCTGCAGGGTCTGACCTTCGTTGCCGGCGTCCTCGTCCTTTTACAGGGCGTGCGCATGTTCCTCGGCGAAATCATCCCCGCGTTCAAGGGCATCAGTGAGAAGCTGGTTCCCGGCGCGCGGCCCGCGCTGGATATCCCGATTTTCTATGCCAGCGGCCCGGTTGCCACGACTGTCGGATTTATCGCCGCCATGGTGGGCGGACTGCTCGCAACGACCATTACCTCGCAGATGTCCGTCGTGGTTTTACCCGGTGTCATCGGGCTGTACTTTATGGGCGCGGCGGCCGGTGTGTTCGGCGACAAGCTGGGCGGCAAACGCGGCGCCGTCGTGTCGGGCCTGTTCCTCGGCTTTGTGTTCACCATGCTGGTCGCGGTGGCTTACCCGCTGATCGATGTGGCGCGCTATGGCGTAAAGGGACTGTGGTTCGCATCCTCCGACGCGATCATTGTTTCCGTAGTCATGAAGCTGCTGGGCATGCTGTTCGGCATCGCGCATTGATTTCTCATTCCGTTTTATGTACATCTTAACCGGGCTCACGTTAAGCTGTGCATTCCTATGTCTGTGAGCCGGAAAGGTCGGTATTCAAAATGAAATATGCAAGAACGGTTCTTGGCGATATCAAAGCGGAGGAGATGGGCTTTACATATACGCATGAGCATCTTCACGCGGTTCCGCCTCCGTGCCAGAAGGACAGGGATCTGGAACTCAGCAGCTATGAAAAGAGTACTGCCGAACTGCTGAATTTTAAGGAAGTGGGCGGCTGTACGCTGGTGGAAGCCTCCACTCTGGATTACGGCAGGGATCTCAACGTGCTTCGGAAAATGTCCGAAGAGACCGGGGTAAACGTGATTGCCACCTCGGGCTTCAATAAGCACATCTATTATCCGGACTGGGTTGCGGAAAAATCCGTGGAAGAAATCGCGGACCTCCTCAGCAACGACGTTCTGGTCGGCGGGGACGGGGGCAGCTCAAGGGCCGGTTTTATGAAAATCGGAACCTACTACAACCTGATCCATCCGCTGGAGAAGAAGACCATCACCGCCACGGCGATCGCCCAGCAGAAATGCGGAGCGCCGATCTGGGGGCACACCGAGGCCGGAACGATGGGCATGGAAGTGCTCGATCTTCTGGAAAGCAACGGGGTCGATCTGACCACCACGGCGCTGGGGCACCTTGACAGAAATCCGGACGAGTATTATCTTTTGAAACTTGCCGACCGCGGCATCTATATCCAGTTCGACGGCCCCGGAAAAGTAAAATATTATCCGGACAGCGTCCGCGTCGCCCTGATCAAATCCCTGATCGCCCACGGTCATATCGACCAGCTTCTGATTTCCGGCGACATGGGAAGGGCCTCCTATCTGGAAGCCTACGGCGGCGGACCCGGCTTCCGCTATATCAAGACGAAGTTTGTTCCGCGCCTTCTGGACGAAGGGGTAACGCAGGACGAGATCGAGAAAATCTTTATTAAAAATCCGCAGCGCTGGCTCGCGGTGTTCGAGGGCCCGGAATGCTGACGGAGAGTAAAATCGTCGCGATTATCCGGGATGTGGACGCGCGGTACGTGACCGGCATTGCGCAGGTACTGCTCAGGGAAGGCATCGATACGGTGGAGGTCTCCCTCAGCAACCCCGAAAGGGGATATGCCTGCATTGAGGCTTTGCAGCGGGCCTTTTCAAAGGACCGGCTCCGTCTGGGGGTCGGGACCGTTGTCCGCAGGAGCGAGGTGGACCGGGTGTCTGAGTTGGGCGCCGATTTTATCCTGACCCCCGGCTATGACGACGAGCTGGTCGGATACGCTCAGGAAAAGGGAATGGAGATTCTGCCCGGCGTGTTTACGCCGGGGGAAGTCCAGAAGGCGCTGAACAGGGGCATCACTCTCCTGAAGCTGTTTCCCGCGGATTCCCTTCCGATGAATTATGTTTCCAACCTGAAAGGTCCGTTTCCGCAGGCTGAGTTTGTCGCGGTCGGCGGGGTTACCAGGGACAATTTCACCGACTTTCTGAAGCACGGCTTCCACGGAGCCGCCATTGGCGGCGGGCTGGTGCCGCGCAGGGCCACCGACGCGGATCTGCCCGCTATCGCGGAGAATGCCAGAGCGTTTGTCGGGGCGTTGGGAAAGCAGGCGAAGGAATGATGTATCGCGTACAGGACATGACACGGCTGCAGGTTGCGGAGCGTATCCGGCAGTATCCGGTTGCCATCGTGCCGATCGGTTCCACCGAGCAGCACGGACCGCACCTTCCTTTGGGCACCGACGTTTTTTTGGCGGAGAAGCTGGCCGGCCTTGTTTCGGAGGAAACCGGCGCGCTGGTATTCCCTTCGCTGAATTTCGGATATTCCTGGGGCTGGCGCGATATTCCCGGCACGGTATCTCTGCAGCGGGAGCATTTTCAGATCGTTCTGACCGATATCGTAAAAAGCATGGAACGCTATGGGATTCAGCTCCTGATCTTTCTGAATGGCCACGAGGCAAACGGTTCCTCGATGAAATACGCAATCCGGGAGGTATCCGACGATACCTCCGTGAAAGTCCTTGGAATGTTCTATCCCGGGCTGAGCGAGGTCTATGAAAAGTATATGGAATCCCCCACATGGGGGGGAATGTTCCACGCCTGCGAATTTGAAACCTCTCTGATGCTTTCCGCGGATGAATCGAAGGTCGACATGCAGCTGGCCTGCAGGGAATATCCCCCGCGCCCGGATTTCTACGGCATGGACGACTCGTCGATCGGGGAAATCAGCAAAAGCGGCGTGTACGGCGATCCGACGCTGGCCACAAAGGAAAAAGGCGACCGCATGTTCGCCGAATTTACCCGCAGGATCGTTGAGATCATCCATAAGGCTTATCCGTGCGGGAAATAGGCGGCGCCTTTCCCGCGCCGCGGTTCGGGCGGGAAAAGTGACTGAAAGCACCCATAAAATCTTAATCCCCGAACAGCCTCTAAGCAGACAGTAAAACACTGTTTTCTTAGAGGCTGTTTTTTGATTCGGGAAAATGATTTATGCGCGCAAGTATGGTGCGGCCTGCCTATTCTTCCTTCAATATTTTGTTAACAAATATCATTTGTTCTTTTGAAAAATTCAGGATGTTTTCGATCGACTCTTCATTGATCATGGATTCATCAAGCATAAGCAATTCTAAAATCATAGGTAGATTGAAGCCTGTGATTACAAATACGTTTTTCTGAGAAATATATTTACTCAATTCCTGATTCACGCTGCCTGAAAATAAGTCTGTAGCCACAATGACCTTATCCTCATCCGATATTTTCTGGAAAAACTGTTTGCTTTCTGAAAGAAGGTCGGTGTTGTTCACATAGCAGCTGATGGCCTCCAAACAGGGTTGAGGCCCAAAGATCATCTCAGCCGTATGCTTAATGCCTTCCGCTAATTTTCCGTGTGTGGCTATTAATATTTTCTTCATACCGGGACTCCCTTTGTAATTGATATCGTAAGACGGATGCTTGTTAAAGATTACCCCCTGCAGTTTAGAGTCTACAGCATTCGCAGCAGGGGGATTTTCATCGATGATTTTTTCATGAAAAGCGGCCGATCGATTTCTGCTTCATCGGTAATAACCAACGTTTGGTTTTTTCCATTTGCTTTTGTGTCGGAAGCTTTGTGCGGTTTAGGAAAAAATTCCCACGATGCCGCCCAAAATACCAACCACCATCACAATAATGATCAGAACCTGTGCCTTCACGTTCTTCTTTCGCATCAGCCAGGAGCAAAGAAGAGTTGCGGCCAGCGGAAGCCCTTTCAGTACGATCTGGTCCAGAATGTCCTGAAGAGCGATCGTCGATTGCCCATATGTGAAGCTGATAGGAGTAGAGAGAGACACGTACGAGGAGGTGAGCGCACCAATGACCGTAAGGCCCACCATGAAAGCGACTTCCCTTACTTTTTCCATCCATCCGGACTCCACTATTGTCTCAATGAAATTGCTGCCTAATTTATAACCCTGCGTCACACCCCAATAGCTTGCCAGATAGTGGGGGACATTGAAAATCAAAAAGTACAGCAGAAGACCGAGCGGATTTCCAGCCGCACACATGGCGGCGCCTACGCTCACAGATAAGACGCGGAATCCGCTGGTGAAAAAAAGAGTGTCGCCGATCACCGACATCGGTCCCATCAGGCTGGTTTTTATGGCGGAAACCATATCGCCCATCTGGTTGCCGGACTGGGCGTTCTGCTCCTCCAGCGCGCCGACGATGCCGATGATGGTGGGTTCGATCTGCGGCGTGGCGTTGTAGAACTCCACATGGCGCTGCAGCGCTCCCGCCATCCCCTCGCGGTCGTCTTTGTAGATGCGTTTCAGAATGGGCGTCAGAGAAAATATGTACCCCAGATTATGCATCCTTTCGCTGTTGTAGGAGCACTCAATCAGAAAGCTGCGCCAGAACACACGGATCAAATCTTTATGGGTTACTTTTTTATTAAGATTGTTTTCCTGCAGCTCAGCGGTTTGATTCTCAGGCATTGGTGACTTCCTCCTTTTTAGTAAACATACGGAACAGGGCAATGCACAGGATGAGTATGGTGATCGCCATAATGTTGAGCTTTAAGTACGCGGCCAGCACAAAACCGACAAAGTACAGCGGAATATAGCGTTTATCCCACATGATGTTGATCAGCATGCCGAAGCCTACGGCCGGCAGCATATTGGACGCGATATTCATACCGTTCAGTACGTTTTCGGGTATGGCTTTAATCAAGGCCTGGATCGCGTCGCTGCCGAGCAAAATGGTGAAGAATACCACGAGTCCCATGAAGGTACACTTGAGTATCCCGTAGATGATATGAAACCGGTTGATCCGGTCGATCTCACCGTTGGCCGCCCACTTGTCGCAAACATGCATGACGGAGCTGCCGATCGTATTGAACGCGGTACCCACATAAGCGCCCAGAATGCCCGCCGGCAACGCGATGGTGATCGCCACCTCGAAGCCGGTGCCGGTTGCAAGGGCGAAATAAGTACCCACAATGGACCCGACTGTCACGTCGGCAGGAACCATGCCCGCGTAGTACAAAAGACCCATCCACGCAAGCTCCATGGTGCCGCCGATGATGACGCCCTGGATAAAGTTCCCCATCATCAGGCCGGTCAGCGCCCCCATGACGATGGGGCGATCGAGCATGGATACGCCCAGAAATTTGCCGTCGCAATATCCAAGAAAACAAACCAATCCCAATAATAATGCGATCGTCATATTATTCATCTCTACTCCTCCTCTTATTTTTTCAAATATTTTTCAATCGGGACACGCCGGTCGTCCGGCGTTACAAAAGATTCCACTTTCACCCCCTTTTCCAAAATTTTAGAAAAATTATCGTAATCCTGCGGCGCAAAAGCCAGCGAGGGACTTACCATTTTACGGCCTTCGCCCGTCTTCATCAGTCCGGCGTTCAATTTCTCAACGCCGGGAACTTCTTCCACGATGCGAAGAGCATCAGCCGACGTCTCAACCAGCAGGAAAATGCGGGACTTTTGGCTTTCGGGACTCTTCAGATAGGTGATGGCCTCATCGATGGCGATAATTTTTAATTTACATCCGTAAGGCGCCGACATTTTCATGAGGCTGATACGCATTGCATCTCTTGTTACTTCGTCGTTGGCCACCACGATTTCGTTTACATTTAACTTCAGCGGCCACATAGATGCCGTCTGATAATGAAGCAGACGGTAGTCGATACGGAACATGATAATCATTTCAATTTCCTCCTCGTCAGGTAATATAGCTTTTAATGTAGCAAATCTCATTCAGCGGGATACGAACGTCGTAATGCTTATACAGGTCCGCAAAGCATTCGTTGAAAAGTTTTACAAACGCTTTCATCTCTCTGTCCTGGGGCTGCTGCTCGGCAGTGTTCTCCGTTTGTGATTTGGTTACGATACTTTCCACGAGGCAGCTGATATGAATGTACAAAACCACCTTGGAAGGGTTGGGAAATTGCCGGCCCAGAAGATTCTCCATTTGTTTCAGCGCCGCTTCGATATAGCTTAACAGCTTGTCTGCGTTTAAGATGGTCAAATGGTTCATCACATTTTCCAATGTAAAATTCTTCAGAAGACTTTCATTAAATAGGGTCAGCTCCTCAGCTGAGAAATAGGGGGACAGGATCCTGTTGATGCGCTCAATATCGCTGAAAGCAATGATGTTTTCCAGTGCTACAAAGGGTGCTTTGGAGAGGTGCAGCGTCCGCGTCCCCGTCACGAACAGCACGTTGTACTGCCGGAATACTTCGTCGTCATCCAGATTTTTGGACAGTCTGCCGTAGTCATAGGTGACAAAACCGATGTTGATGTTCTTCGGCAGGGAATTGCGGAACAGCTGTACGACTCTGGCGGTAGCGGAATCCCCCGTTTCGTTGGTGAACAGAATGACGTCCTTGTTGGCGCTGCTTGGGAGAAAGCGGTACCGGCATACGTTCCTTTCGCAGGCCGTCTGCAAAATGGTCTCGTTGGACAGTCCCTGACGGATCATCGTCCCAACGTGAAGCGCAAGGCCGGTGGACACGTTATTGATAATACCGATGTTGATATTGGAAATCTCACGCAGCTTGTCGCCGATATATTCCAAAGAACCCATGTCTACCAGGAGGATAATGTCCCGGTTCAGGGAATTCTTGCAAATATACTGACGCAAAGTTTTCGTAACCTGCTGCGGAAGGATGTCAAGCGGCATATCGATCGCGTCGAATACGCAGCTGCCGATCAGGCGGTTCGCGGTGTCGGCAATCGCCGTAGCCGTAGAAAAGCCGTGTGCCAAAATCAGCCCGACGCTCCTGTTGCTCATCACGTCGCTGTTATAGAGCACAATGTTTAACGTAAGAAATACCAGGTTCATCCCGCCGATCGCCATGTCCAGCAGTGCCCGCACCCTTTTGGCAATCCTGTCAGCCAAAAGGGACTCCGTTTCGTAATTTTGCCGCAAAAATTCCTGAAGCTCCTGTACCTGCTTCTGGTGATTTGTTTCCCAACCGATCAGCGGCGATTTGGCCTGTGTCTGTTTGTGCGCAACGCGGGCCAGCACAAAACTGCAATTCGCCGGGATCAGCACCTCGTATTTATCTCCCACATCCTCCAGTATTCCGGTAATCTTTTCTTCAATGACGCGCACTCTGCTGGCGGCATATTTTTTTTCGAACAGAATGTAGTCGTAGTAGAGGTTGATGCTCTCCCGGCACTCATGCAAAAAATCTTTTGGGGAGCGGTCGTGCCTCATGTATTGTTCAAACAGCTGCAAAACGTTGTTGTAATAGCCTAAAATCCGGTCGGTGTTCTGAACTCTCTGAAAGGATGCAATATCAACCAATGCCTCGCCTTCAGCATCCGCGTCCGGCGGCTCCACCTCCGCCATCACATATTCCGGCAGATGATAGCAGAGCAGGCGCAGAACATCGGGCTTCGGGTCCGCCTGTAAAAAAGCGTTGGCGCACCCGTTTTTAATACAGCGGATCATCTCGGCCACATTGCTCTCGTATCGGCAATGGATTACGGCGTTGAGCGCCTGAATGGAGATCAGGATATTTCGTCCCACCCGGTCGGCTTCCCTGCGCAGATAATAAATTGCCAGGTCCTCCTTTTCCTCCGCGGGACGCTCTTCCAGGGAAGGCAGGCGGCACAGGATGGGAATTTGCTGGAGCAGAGTGGAATCCATGACTTTGGCCGGATCCTCGCAGGTGAGAAATACCAGTTTGGTGTAGCCGCCTGCTTCCTTTTTGATGACGGGGTCATTTTTGATGTATTTCACCAATTTCACGCAGCACTCGACCGAAAGGTCTTCGGCGTCGTGAATCACCAATACGCCGCCGGCCGCTGTATCCAAAAGGCCGGCATGACGTTTATCGCCGTCCATACCCTGGGTTGTGTAGCCGAAAATCTTCTTGACGTCTTCCTTTGTGTTTTCCTGATTCTTGTCGGTATAATAGTGGATCAGCTGCGCTTTTGCGGGAATACATTTTTCTTCTCTTGCGTACCCGTACAGCAGGCTGGCAAACAGGCTTTTGCCCACCCCGTGCTCCCCCCAGATCACAATGGGGAGGCCGCATGGCGGATACTGAACGGCGGAGCGGCATTGAGCCACGCAATAGCTGAGCGAGGCTTCGTGACCGATGGCGGCCGCAAAGCTTTTATGCTCCAACAGGTCTTTCTCCGCCCGCTGCGTCAGTTCCTTCACGTCGTCAAAGGAATCCTCCTGCAGTTTGATCTGAAAGGCGTTTTCCAGCGTATTGCGGTGCAAAAAGTAGACGGGGCGGGTGTTGATTTTAATACAGTCGCCCGATTTCACCAATTCGTTCAGATACTGCGAGGCTAAGGACCGGGAGATATTCAGAGTGCCGCTGACAAAACTGGAATCACATAAAAGCTTCTGCGTCTGGCAGAAAGCGGTGGTTTCACGCTTCAGCAAGTCAGCTACGATCGTTTTGGTGGGCAGAACCGATTGTTTCATGATCTTTCTCCTTTGCTATATGGCCTTTTTGGCAACAATATTATAGCATTAAAGAAGCCTTTGAGTCACTTCGGCGCCGACGGCCTCGGCTGTTAACGGAGGGAGGCGGGCAGTTTCGCCGCCGCGTCTTCATCCAACAGCACTGTCAAATGCTGGTGCAGTTGCAGTACGGACGCCGGGACTTCGCGGGTTACAGGCCCGCACAGCACCTTCTCCACAATATCGGCCTTTTCCGGTCCGGTCGCGATCAGAATGGCATTGCGCGCATTCAGGACCGTCTTTGGGCCGAAGGATACGTAAAATTCCGGCATCAGGCTTTCATCGGTCAGATTGTATTCGGTCAGACAGCTTTTTACCATTTTAAAGGTACCGGTCGTCGTGTGAATGGGTACTTTGCGTGCTGTCTGGCTCCAGTCCGGTACGGTACCGGGCAGGTTTCCGCAAATGTGGCCGTCCCCGCCGAGCCCCATGATGATCATATCCAAACCGCCTGCCCGTTCGATTTCCTGATCGATGGTTTCATAGTTTTCTTCGGTAATGTCGTGTATGTGGTCCGCTTTCACCCCCGCGGGGTCGAAAAATTTCCAATCCAGATTTTCCCGTACGATGCCGGCGTCAGGGTTTTTCACCGGATAGAGCTCCGGCTTTTCTCCGCGCGCGACCTCGTGGAAACTTTTTGTCTTTTTCCCGCGTATGTAGATGTCGTCGAATAGGTAATAGTGTACGTTGTCGAACCATGCCTTGTCCTTTATCTGAGCCGCAAGAATTTTGTACCCCTCGATCGGCGTAATGCCGGCGGTGATGGACAGGTTCACCCGCGGTGCGTCCGAGATCATATGTTTTAAAATCATCTGCGCCATCATGTCGTCAAATTCTCTTCTGGTTTTTGTAACACACACTTTCATTTCAACAATCCTCTTTCTTTCATTCGGTAATGGTTTTTACCTCGTCAGATTTATTTTTGCTTTCCTGTAACGAAATATTTTTCGCGGTCTCCTATGTGCCCATTATTCCATATTTGCCAAGGCTTCAGAATAAGTGTCGGCCAGATTCATCAATTTATTGAAAATTTCAACACTTTCCCTTTGGAAAAATAGTTTCATTGTACAGTGTCGGACCATTCCGACACTGGAGAAGGCACTGCGGTAAGCAGCCTGATGGTGGGAGCGGCAGGCAGGCGGGCATAATGGAGGAGTATCATGGAAAGGAAATGGTTGCAAAACAGCGTGAAAAGAAGCCGGAGCTGCCGACCCCGACGGGTTGGCAGCTCCGGCCCTTTGCTTTAGAATTTGGTTATAATGGAAGCCCGGAAGCTTTTGAGCAAACATTTCAGCCATGATTCATTGCCCTATCACTTCCAGGATCCCGTCCGCATCGTCCGCGTCCAAAATTTCCTGCAGAAACTCAGGGAGGCGTATTTTTTGCATGAGCTTCAGCAGGGACGCCGTATAAGCGGGATTATCCCCCATCGCACAGGCAAACACCACGGAAACCGGATCGTTGGACTCATGCCCGAAGGAAACCGGCGTGCGCAGCCGCACGAGAGAGATTCCCGGCGTGAGCATCCCGTCCTCCGGCGCCGCATGAGCCAGGGCGATCCCCTTTGAAAGGACGATATACGGCCCATAGCGATGCACCAGACTGACCATGGTGTGCAGATAATTTACAGAAATATTTCCTTTTCTCAGCAGGAATTCACCCGCGGCAAGGATTGCCTCTTCCCATCCTGAAACCTCCACATCGAGCGCGATTCGGTCCCGATCGATCAGGCCTAAAAGAGGGACCGGTTCCACGGCTTCCGAAATGACTGCGGACGCCGAACGGTCCTGCCGAGTCGGGCTGCTTTGCAGCTTGGCGTCGCGGATTTCTGCGAGCTTCCTCCGCAGCTCCGTGAAATTTTCCTCCGAAGGAATTGCGTTCATAATAATCACGGGGGCGGAGGTTGCGCTGACGGGAATGGTAGAAACGACAAGATCGGCCTGCGTGCTGCGGACGGTCTCGTCAACCTGATGAATCGCGCAAACGGCCGCGATTTGCACGTGAAAGTTCTTGCGGATCAGTGCCGACAGCAGGTTTCCAGACCCAATCCCCGCGTTGCAGGTTACCACAAGCTTCGGCTTGCATTCATCCAGATTTTTTCGTTCGATACTGGTCAGAATGTGCATCAGGATATAAGCCGTCTCGTCATCGTTCAGGGAAAGGTTCAACCCGTGTTCCAGAATATAGATATGGTCTTTAAGAATTCGCAGATCCGAAGGATATTGCTGCAAAACATCCTGCAGCAGAGCGTTTTCCGGCGCGGCACCGTTCCTGATTCGGCTGATGCAGCTCCGAATATGCGCCGTCAGATATTCCCGCAGGACCTCATCGGACAAAAAATCCACCTCATAATTGGAGGACAGTGCGTATAACAGGGAATCCGTAAGAAATTCAATATAGGAGGCGCTCTTTTGTGATGTGCTTTCCTGCCCGATGATTCCGAATGCAGTGATTTTTTGTGCAAGATACGCCGCTTCGTTTTGATCATACGGCAGCGGGAGATCTTTCAATATTGCCGAGGCGAGCCGATTAACCGCGTCGGGTGCGGGGCTCTGTGCCTGTATCCTCTTTTCCTGCACGATGGCGCCGACACACAAGCAGACAAGGAAAACAAGCGAATAATACTGTGTGTCCGAAAAATGAAACCCCTCGCGTATCTCGCATTGTCCGACCGCGTGCTTTGCTCCATGCTCGTATTGATCGACCGAAAATAATTTGCAGAAAAATGCCGGAAGCGGACTAAAGGCAAACTCCAAGGCATGAAAGCTCTCCATTACGCCCAGAACTTGCGCCGTTTCCAAAATCAGTTCCCTTCTTTGGTACTCGCCGCAGTTCATCTGTATCCCGATATGTCTGTTTTCACAAAAACGGATGCCGCGCTTTGCCAAAATGATCCGGACGGTTTTGATATCGTTTATGATCGTGGTCCTGCCCGTACACAGAAGGTTCTGAAACTGCTCGATTTTGAGGGGAGCGTCCGCTGCGCACAAATGAGCGGATATGGTCCAGATGCGCTCCTCGCTGTTGAGCCGGTAATCGTAAAAATTCATCTGACTGATCGCTTCTGCGACGCGCTGCCTGTCCTCGCTTTTTCCGGAGCATTCGAATCGTTTTCCGTCGAAGGACACGGCACTTTCCAACGATTCCTGCACCAGGTATTCTTCCGTCTCTTTCCAATAGTTTAAGACCGTTCTGCTGCTCACGGAAAGATCGTCCGCAAGATCTTTCAGCAGCACCGATTTATGACGGGACATCACGATCTTTTTCAGCATTTCGCATGTCTGCTTATTCATTTGCCGCCCTCCTTTCTCTGGAATTCATGCGGCGCGTCCGTTCAGGATATATGATTCATTCTAACATCAATCAAAAAAAATAAACAGTACAAAACATTTCGCCGGCCGGAAAGGTTTTAGCCTTTTTCAAAGGCGATCCCCACGGTATAATGAAATCACCAAACTGGTTCAAATAAAAGCAGAAAGGAGTAAAATTCATGAAAACCGTCAATGTATTGGTCGCTTGCGGCGGCGGTATCGCCACATCCACCTTTGCCGCTACGGAAATCAGCAGGATCGCGAAAAACGCAGGGATCCCCGTAAACGTTTCCAAAGCCCCGCTCAGGGATGTTCCCGCTATCGCGAAGGAGTACGATGTCTGCTTTACAACATCCAAGTACTCTCAGGACGCCGGCACCAGAATCGTGCAGGTCGGCGGGCTGATCACCGGGATCGGAGAGGAAGAAACCGTCGAGGAAATCAAGCATGTGCTGACTGAGCTCGCCAACGGCTAATACTTATCGAAAGAGAGCGAAGAGAAAATTTAGGAGGGAAGATAGATGGCAATCATTAATTCGATTGTTCAATTTGTTATGAATCTGGGCGGAGGCGTCTTCCTGCCCTTCACCATCGTCATCATGGGTCTGCTGTTCAAAATGAACGTTTTTGATTCCCTGCGGAACGGCCTTCGCGTCAGCGCGGGCTTTCTTGGAATCAACGTCGTTCTGAACATGCTGATTGCGGGCTTGAAACCGGCGATTGACTATTACTCGCAATACGGCCACGGCTCCGGCTTCACCGTCGTGGATATCGGCTGGGAAGGGATGTCAGCGGTCGCCTGGTCCACGTCCTTTGCGCTTGTCATCGTTCCGTTAGGCATGATTCTGAACTTTCTGCTCATCAAAATCCGCGTGACCAGAACCATGGATATCGACGTGTGGAATTACTTCCATGTGATTATCGGCGGTTCCATGCTCTACTATGTACTGACCCTGGCTGGCATGGCCACTGCCCCGGCGTACATCCTGTCAGTGATTTTCGCCCTGGCCACGCTGGTCGTCGTTCTGGTCTTCGCCGATCACATCGCGCCGAAATGGCAGGAGCATTACGGGCTTCCCGGAACGACCTGCTGCAATAACGATATGATCTATCTGCTGGGCATTGACTGGCTGATCTGCAAAGTTCTGAACAAGATCCCCGGCGTGAATAAAATCAAGATCGACGTGCAGTGGCTTTCCGACAAGCTCGGTTCGCTGGGCGAATCCTCGGTCCTCACTTTCTTCGTGGGTATCCTGCTGTCGCTTCTGACCCGGCAGTCCCTTGCCGGTACGCTGACGCTTTCCGTCACGCTGGCTGCCGCCATTGTCCTGATGCCGAAGGTCGTCTCGCTTTTGATGGAAGGCTTGCTCCCGGTCTCCAAGGCAGCACGCGCTTATTTCAAAAAGAAGCTGGGAGATGATTACGAGATCATGATTGGTATGGACGAGGCTCTGTGCCTTGGTGATCAGACCGGTATCCAGCTGGTCGGTATCATGATCCCGATTGCGATCGCTATCGCGTTCCTGCCGGGGGTACATATGTTCCCGCTCTCCACGCTCGGCTCCATGATCTACATCACCTGCGCCTGCTCGCTTTATGCCGAAGGCGACGTATTTAAGACGATGGTCGCCTCTTCCGGAGTTTTGGTCTACAAGACATACGTAAACAGCTGGATGGCACCGATCGTCACACAACTCGCTTTCAGCGCCGGATTTATCCACACAACCTCCACTATGGTATCCGGGAGCACCAGCGCGGAGTTTAACTGCCTGCTGGTCGGGATTCTGGGCAAATTGCTTCACGTCTGGTAAGAAAATTTATCAAGAAAAGGATGGCGAGTATCATGAAGACATACTGCATAAGGGAATCGGTCAAAAAATTATATTACGCTGCGGGCGTCTTTTTCGCCGCCGTCGCGGTGCTTGTTCTGATTGTAAGGCCACTGCATTACGCCGCTATGTTTGAAAATATTCTCGTATACGTATTTGTGCTGATGCTCGCCGCCTTGAGCTTGCTGCGCCCACGGACCTGCCGCCTGACGCTCGACGAGAAGGAACTCTGTTTTCACGACGGAATGTTGGGGCATACGTCCGTCGCGCTGGATCATATCAGCAAAATAGAGTGGAGTCCGGAGATTCGGATTCGTGTGTATACCGATCCCGCAAAGAAAAAGGCCGTTAAGATTCCCAACGTTTTCTCCCCGGAGGATACCGCGGAAATTTTCAGCGCCATTCAAAAGCAGAAGGAAACAATACAAATCATTCGTTTGGGAATCTCCAATCATTAAAATCAGGAAAACGCATCAATGCATTCAACGGAAGGACATATTGAAAATGACTGAACTGTTTGTACTGGAAGGAGAAGCTGCAACCTGGAAGCAGGCGCTTGCCATCACGGCCGGAAAATTACTGGAGGAAGGCTGCGTCTGCGGCGACTTTTACGATTGCTGCGTGGAAAGGGAATTACAATATCCCACCGGCCTGACAGACGCCTGTCCCATTGCAATCCCTCACACCTCAAGCGATCATGTAAAAAAACAGGCGATCTGTGCGCTTCGCCTGAAAGAACCGGTTGCTTTTCGCCAGATTGACGATGACGAAGCGGAAATGCACGCAAAATTCGTATTGAATCTTGCGCTTGTGAACGACAGTGAGCACATTGACATCATGATGAACCTGATGCGATTCATCAAAAATCGGAACGTCATCGATGAAATGGAAAGTGCGACCTTACCCGAATTTGAAAAATTGTTGAAAAATAATATTTTGAACAAGGAATAACATAGGAGGAACCAATTATGTGGATGAAAGACGTATTCGGAACGGACAAACCCGTTATCGGACTGGTGCATATGCACGCCATGCCGACCGATCCGAAATATGACCCGGCGACGGGTGTGCAAGGTGTTCTGGACGCCGCAAGAAAAGACCTTCACGCCCTGCAGGACGGGGGGATCGATGGTGTGCTGTTCTGCAACGAGTTCAGCATCCCCTATACCGATGATGTTCAGACCGTCACTATTGCCACGATGGCGAGGGTTATCGGCGAACTCAAGCCGGAGATCAAGGCCCCTCTGGGTGTGTGCGTCGCCAGCAACGCCGAGATGGGTTTTGACCTTGCCGCGGCGGTAGAAGCGGATTTTATCCGTGAAATTCTCCATGGCGCGGCAGCCGGTGTCTATGGCATCAGCAACGTGCAGCCGGGACGGGCGGAGCGCCACCGCTCCGCTCTGGGACTGATGGGATGCAAAACCATGACCGCCGTCATTCCGGAAGGGACCAGACAGCTGGCGGAACGTCCTCTCAAAGAGGTGGTAAAGACCCTCGCGTTCAATCTGAACCCGGACACTATGCTCGTCTACAGCACCAATCCCGGCTCCGCGATCGACATTGAACAGGTAAAGACCATCAAGGAAACGACCGATACCCCTGTCATGGCAGCCAATGGGGTTACGATTGAGACGATCCGTGAGATCCTCAGCGTTACCGACGGCGCAATCGTCGCCACCGGGATCAAGGTAGACGGGAAGTTCTACAATCCTGTCGACCCGGAACGCGTGAAGAGGCTCATGCAGGAAGCCCGTGCCGCCAGGGGCCGGGCATAATGATTTGGAGGCTGCATGATGCTGATAAGTCCTTCGGTTGCATCCGCTGATCCATTTCATCTGGAGGAAGAAGCCGTCTTTGCCGATCGGAACTTTCATCAGATCCATATCGACGTTGAGGATGGTGTCGCGGTTCCCAATATCACTTTGGGAATGAATACCTGCCGTGAAATATGCGCCCGGTGGCCGACCAGCTACCGTTCGCTGCATCTCTCTGTGTTTCGTCCGCTGGACTATTTGGAGCGCGTCCAGGACTGTCACGCGGATATCGTATTTCTTCAGGTCGGCCACCTGTCGGAACCGAAAGCCGTATTGAAGGCATTTCATGACGCGGGGGTCCCCCTCGGAATCGCCATCTCCAACCGGGATCTTTCCTACGACTGGGAATCCCTCCTGACCTATGCCGAGCAGGCCTTGGTAGTCACCAATTATATTGGCGATCCGAAGAGGGCCTTTCAGCAGACCATGCTGGAAACTGCGCTGCATATCGCCAAAGCCTGCCATATGAAGACTTGGATCGATGGAAATGTCAGCTATGATATCTGGCGGAATCTGAAAGACTCTCCCCTGTACGCGGCAGTGATGGGCGGCGCCGTTTATCGGGACAAAGAGCTTGCAATCAGGCAGTTCCTGGGATCGGCGGGTTAAGGGGACCGGTCTTGCCGCTGTGGGTAAAAGATTCACAGAAATACTTTGGATAAAAGGATATAGTACAATGAAGCATTTTGAATATATGATCACCGATCCGATTGGCATTCACGCGCGGCCCGCAGGCCTTCTGGCAAAGGCCGCCAAAGCGCTGAACAGCGTTGTTACCGTGGGGAAGCCCGGGACGGAGCCCGTCGCCGCGAGCAGGCTTATGGCGCTCATGTCCATGGGCATCAAGCATGGAGATACCGTCACCGTTACCGTGGATGGCGGAGATGAGGATACGAACTTCCAGTTGATGAAACGGTTCTTTGAGGAAAATCTGTAAACGGTTTCACACAAACTTTATCCTGATCCGCTCGCGTTTCCCAGCGTTGCAGGGCCCGGAATACGTCATTTGCTCTAAATCCGCCGATTTTTTATGGAATAGGCAAGACTTCGAAAAGGCTGACATGAATGATATGAAAAAAGCAGAAGGAATCAACGAATGGTTACATATGCTGTATGTCCTGATCGGTGTAGCTCTGTTTTCTGCGGCCTACAGGTTCTTTCTGATTCCCGCCGGGCTTTACTGCGGGGGGATCACCGGGGCTGCGCAGATTATCAAATGGGTACTCTCCGATGCATGCGGGATTCCCGTACCCACGAATCTTGATATTGTGGGCATTATTTCTTGGCTGATGAACATACCGCTGATATTCATGGGATGGAAAACCGTGGGGCACAAATTCATGATTCGTACGGTCATTGCCGTGTGCGTTCAGTCCTTCCTGATGACGGTGCTTCCGTCCCCGCCAAAGCTTTTGTTTTCGGACACTTTGCTGAACTGCCTGATTGGCGGAGCCATCTCCGGCTATGGTGTGGGTTTATCGCTCAGAGAAGGAGGCTCCGGCGGAGGGACGGATGTCATCGGAATGATCTGCTCCAAGAAGTATCCGGGCTTCAGTGTGGGAAAAATCTCTCTCTTTATCAACATCTGTGTCTATCTCTTTGCGGCGATGAAGTTCAATCTGGAGGTAGCAGCTTATTCGCTTGTCTTTTCCTTCGTCGCCACGATTGTCATGGATCAGGTACATGATCAAAACATCAAGCTGACGGTATTCGTGATCTCCAGAAATCCGTGGCTTGGTAAAAAACTGACGGATTTCACAGGCAGAGGAGTGACCAGCTGGAACGGCTGGGGTGAATTTACCCAGCAGGGACAGCTTGTTCATATGACGGTTATCAACAAATATGAATGGCAGTTTCTGAAAAGGTTCCTTCTTCAGGAGGATCCCAAGGTTTTTGCTTTCGTTGTTTCGCCAAATAGGATCCTTGGCAACTTTGAAAGGCGGCTGGAAGTACAGTAGGAAGCCGAGTGCACGAACGCTTTCTCGTGCCTTTCCCGCGCTAAGCCGGCCATACGCCGAAAACAATCCTGTGCAGAAGGAACTGCTGCACAAGAGCCTTTCCTGAAAACAACACACAAAAAGCGCGTCTTGATTGGGCTTTCAAAGCCGATTCAGGACGCGCTTTCTTATGTTTTGGACTATTATTTGCCGGGACAAATTTATCCTGCATAGTGTAAAGCTTAAAAATACGATACCATACGTCCGCTTTCAACCTGCTTCTGAATAGTTGCCAGATAGTTGGGGGGCAGATAATAACGCAGAAGAGGCCCTATCCAGTAATTGTCCCGGTTTGTCACCAGAACGGCCCTAAGCCCCTTTCTAACCAGATCCCCATCAGGAATAGGGGTATAACCAAGCTTATAGTGGCTGCTCAGCACGGACTCCTCGCGGTAAACAATGGCGTCCACGTCTCCATGCTCCAGGCAGCGCAAAGTAGCCCGGTAAGGCATCTCAAACAGCTTTACATTTTTATCCTTGCAGAACCGAAGCGTCAGAAAGCTTTGGTCCGGCGACTGGGGGTCATAGGCCACGCGCATGCCATCTTTTATTTCCCGGTCTTCTGGATTGTAAAAGGCAAACAGATTGGATTTGCAGTAGCTGCCGTCTTCCAGTTCCAAAGCGACTTCCAGTTTTTTATTCTCTTCCAGGCATATGTCCGCTGACAGGCGGGAAACAACGGCAAAATCGAAACGTCCGTCGTCCAAGGCCTGAATACGGTTGTTGGCGCTTTGAATAAAGGCCAGCGTGCAGGGAACATGCTCCCGCTCCATGCAGGAAAGCACCGCCGTCGCCAGTCCCCGTAAAGAATCGACCAGCGGCAACGGCATGACTCCCGTCAGGGAGGTAATTCCACTGTATTTCCAAAGCAGTTCATAATTGACTTTTTCCAAATAGGAACCCATCTGCCCATGTTTACTGAGCTGGATGGCTTCTTGACAGAGAAACGAGATCACCGACTGAACGGTTCCGCGGGCCACATGGTAACGTTCTACATATTCGGCAATGGTAGGAATGCGATCCCCCAAACGGTAGGTTAACAGTTCCCGGGCAATTTTCGCTAAAACCACACCGTTTTTTTGCAAATATTTTTCATGCAGCTCCATCTGAATCCCTCCAACCAAACATGGATCGCTCTCATCCAAAGAAAGTCCGAATACGTCTTTGCGGTTGACGCTTTTCCAAAGGCCCCGGGTGTTCTGTATACCCGATCACATTCTGGTATGTACTGTCTTATTTTATCACTTTCACGACATCACTTCCACTCTTTTTTTAATTGCCATATGATTTTGCATATCTTGCGATCATAACCGCCGTGAAATCCACGCTTTTTAAATTTTGCCGAAAGGGCAGGGCTCCGGACGAGCGTTTCAGGATTTGTACGCCACAGTGTACGGAGGAACGCATACGATGTCTCCCTTTTCGGATACTTGTCTCCGAAAATATTTTATTTTCACTGCTATGCTTTCTTATTCTCAAAAAGACATGTTAGTATTTCACAAAGTCAGCTATCATTTGTTATCAAAAAATACAAAATTATATTTAACGTATTGACTTTATTTAGATTAAGTGTTACCTTGTTGTCAAAGCAGTGGGAGAGAAAAAGGAAGCTTGCAGGAGGGAGGCAAGTTTATTTTTTGCAGTAAATGTACATTTTAATGTACATTTAAAATGGAGAATTAAAAGATAAAAGCGCAAAATTTTGGTTTCCTTCGTAAAATTGTCCTAAAAGTACAAAATTTTATATTTTAAGGGAGGTAAATACGAGCATGAAAAGGTACATTCTTGTTCTTGATGAAGGAACCACCAACGTTCGAACAATGATTTTCGACCGCAGCCTTAATCTTGTTGCCAGTTCATCATCTAAACTGGAACTTAACTACCCGGAACAAAATCATGTGGAACAATCCGCGGAGGACATCTTTGATAAGACTGTTTCTACTATGAGAGATGCCGTAAGCAAGGGTGGAATTGATCCGAATGATATTGAATGTGTGGGAATCTCCACTCAGAGAGTAACCTGGACCGTATGGAAACGCGATACCGGCGAACCTCTGCACCCGATGATTACATGGATGGATCGCCGCGGCATTTCGAAATTTGAGGAGCTGAAACAGAATAAGGAATTTGAAACCCGGTTTCCGGAGGTCTTTCACGCTCTTCAGCCTCAGCAGAACGCATGCAGCATAAGCTGGCAGTTAGAGAAGGATCCCAAGTTCCGTTCAGCCATGGAGGACGAGTCCATTTGTTTCGGTACTGTCGACACTTGGGTCGTATACAAACTCACCGGCGGGAAGATATTCGCCTCCAACGCGTCCAATGCCGGAACCACCCGTCTGCTGGATAATGCTACGCTGACCTGGAACGCCCCTCTGCTGAAGTTCCTCGGCATTTCCGAAAAAATGTTTCCGGAAGTGAAAAACGAAGCGGATGATTACGGCCGCCTGACGAAAGATATTCTGGGTGTGGAAATCCCGATTACCGGTGTGGTTGCCGATCAGCAGAGCGCCCTTTTCGCACAGGCGTGTCTCACGCCCTGGTCGGTTAAAAGCACGAACGGCACGGGGAGCTTCGTTACATTCAATCTGGGTGACGCATGCGTAAAGGGAAAGGGCCCCTATGCCAGCATTGTCGCATGGAAATTACCCGATCAGGTACGGTTTATGGCGGAGGGATTCCTCCCTACCGCAGGCGCCGCGCTGGAGTGGCTTATGAACCGGATGCATCTTATTCAAAGCTTTGACGAGATCAACGAAATCATGGCCCGTACACCGGATTCTGGCGGAGTCTATTTTTCACCTGCGCTGAATGGCCTTCGTGCTCCGCTGAACGATGCTTCGGCCCGGGCGGCGTTCCTTGGTATTTCAGGCGGGACCACGCGGGAACAATGTGTCCGGGCGGTGGTTGAATCCATCGGCTATGCCAACGCCCAGATCATTAAAGATGTCTGCAGTAATTTCGGGATCCGTTCACTGGACAGCATCAAGATTTCCGGCGGCGTTGCACGGGAATCTACGCTTGGCCAGATGATAGCGGATATTACGGGAACCAAGGTGGAACAGCCGACTTCCTTGGAAGCCAGCGCCATCGGGGCGGCGGAATTCGCCGGTATCTACACCGGGGCGTATTCGCTCAAAGACATTCCGGACCTTCTGCATATTGAAAAGGTTTTCACTCCGGATCAAAACACGGAATTGTATTGTAAAAACTACCGGAATTGGGAACAGGCGATTCTTCGGACCACCAATTGGACGATGTGATTTGAAGTTTGCCTTCGCTTTCTCTCCCCTTAACTGTTTCTATTGACAAAATTGAATTTGAGGAGGACTATTATGGAAAAGCAAAACCGCATCAGCGGGCGCACGTGGTTAATCGTTGGTATTGTCTGGATTGGTTACATAGTGGTAAACCTGGCGAATTTCTCTATTGGGATCATGATGCCGGACATCAAAAAGGAACTTCAGCTTACTCTGGAAATGTCCGGATGGCTCAGCGCGAGCTCCTGGATTCTGAAAGCACTTTTTTCAATCCCGATTTCCCTGCTGCTTTCTAAGTTCAACGCAAAGTCCGTTATACGGATGGTCTTCACTCTGGTGAGTGTCGGGCTCATCCTTCAGGGACTTTCCGTCAACTACGCCATGCTGTTTATCGGACGCGCCCTGGTTTTCGGCGTTGCCGCCGCAATTTTGGCGCCGCTGGCCGTTGTGAAGATCGGCCTGATCCCGAAAGAAAAAATGAGCTGGGTTAACGGCATTGAAAATTTCACCGGCCCTGCCGGACAAATGATGGGTACCGCTTTGGCTCCTTTACTGATTGCTTCTTTCAGCGGATGGCGCAACACGCTGCTGTTCATGGGCGTGATCTCCATTATCGTCACCGTTCTCTGGTCGATTTTCTGCAAAAAAGAAGACGGTCTTCCGGCGGCCAGCTCCACGGGAACAGTAGAAAAAATTCCGTTCTTCGATCCTCTGAAAGAGGCTGCCAAATATAAGTCCGTCTGGCTTCTGGCTCTCAGCTGGTGGGGCACCGGCCTGATCTGGAACGCCACCTATACTTTCTGGCCTACTTACGCTCAGGATACGCTCGGCCTTACCCTCACACAGGCTGGCCTGGTGCTGGGACTGCTCCCGATCGGTTCTATGGTGGGCTCTCTTACTTCCCCGAAGATCGCGGATAAGTTAGGGTATGATAAGCCGATGATTTGCTCCTGGGGATTTCTTCTGCCCCTCTTCTATTATGGCATGATGCTCACCCCGAACATCGCCTTGCTTTGTGTGCTGTCTTTCCTGGCCGGTTACGGCGCATATGCTTTTGTACCGTTGGCTTTTACCTCTATTTACAAGCTGGACGGGATCAGCCCCCGGGCGGTCAGCATTGGTATCGCCATGATTCTTACCACCAACGGACTGGGCGGCGCCCTGGGCGGAATGCTGTCGGGCTATCTGGGACAGTCCCTGGGCCTTGCGACTGCGCTCAAGATCTGCTGCCTGTCACCCCTTGTCTTTGGCGTTATGACTCTCTTCCTTCCTGAAACCGGACGCAAAGCGACGGAAAGAAAAAAGAACGCATAACATTTCATAGATTGCCGGGGCGAGCATAAGCTCGTCCCGGTGAACGGAGGTTCCAAATGGAAAAACAAATAGAACAAATCTTAAAAATGATTCAATCCGACGGACGCTTTACCGCCTGTTCGGTGAAAGTCACACTCTCAGCCGACAGTATTCTCACTTTGACGGGAACCGCTGACACTTGGGAAAACGTAGTGAATCTGGGACATTTGACGGCTTCAGTACCCGGAGTTGTCAATGTTGTAAACGATCTGACCGTAGCAAACATCCATCCGTACAGGCCGGACAATCGCCGCCGTATCGCGGAAGCAAGGGAGATCGGCGTTATCGGGGAAACCGACGTCCTCATCGTAGGGGGAGGAATCAGCGGCTGCGGGATCGCCCGGGAACTTTCCAAATACGATCTTCGCGTGGCGGTGGTGGAGAAGGATTCCGATGTCTCGGAAGAAGCTACAAAAGCGAACAACGGCGACATTCACCCCGGACATAAAGTCAAACCGGGGACTCTCAAGGCAAAACTCAACGCCCGCGGAAATTTCCTCTATACCAAGTGGCAGGAAGAATTAGGGTTTGAGATGGTTCGTTGTGGGCAGACCAGCGTCGCCTATTGCGAAGAGGATATGAAAAAGCTTCGGCAGACGTACGAAGACGGTCTTCAGAATCAGGTCCCCGGTCTTCGGCTTTTGACCCGCGAAGAAGTGATCGAAAAGGAACCCGGTCTGGCCGCAGAGCCCGTGGCCGGCGGACTGAACGCCCCGACGATGGCTGTGGTAGAACCCTTTCGGGTCTGTGTCGCTCTTGCAGAAAACGCCGTCCAAAACGGGGTAAAATTCCTTCTTTCCACGGAATTGCTGGCGATTGACCGTCAGGAAGGGCATGTGGCCGCCGCCGTTACGGAGCGCGGGATCATCCGCGCCAAATACATCATTAACTGCGCCGGCGTGCACGCCGATGATGTGGCCGAGATGGCGGGAGACCGATTTTTTACCATTCATCCCCGCCGGGGCGGTATTCTTCTGTTTGACAGACAGGTTTCTTCTCCGTTTCGGGGGACGGTATCGTCCATGCCGAAAGAAAAAAACAAAGACTCCAAGGGCGGCGGCTTTTCCGCTACTCCCGAAAAGAATATTCTGATAGGCCCTTCCGCCGTCGAGGTTTGGGACAAAGACGCCAAGAGTATGGAAGCAGAAGATTTTGAATATGCTTTCCAGTGTGGGAAATCGGTTTATCCTTCCCTGAAAAAACAGGATATTATTGCGATGTACGTGGGTATTCGGCCCGCGGATTATACCGAGGATTTCATCATCGGCCTTTCCCGAAAGGTAGGCGGGTTTATCAATGTGGCGGGCATTCAGTCTCCGGGTCTTGCCTCGGCTCCTGCCATTGCCGAAATGGTAATCGGAATTTTGAAAGATGACGGTCTCGTTCTGGAACAGAAACCGGGCTACCAGCCTTATCGTAAGGAACCGGTTCAGTTCCGCAGACTGTCCCGCGAACAGCAGGCCGAACTGATAAAGAAAGAGCCCAGCTATGGGCACATCATCTGCCGCTGCGAGCAGATCACCGAAGGGGAAATTTTGGAGGTCCTCCAATCCCCCCTGATTCCTACTACCGTGGACGCCATCAAACGGCGCACGAGAGCGGGCATGGGGCGGTGCCAGGGCGGCTTCTGCCAGCCCAGAGTGGTGGAAATTCTTGCGCGGGAATTGGGAAAGTCCTGGACTGACGTCAATCTCAAAGGCCGGAACGGCTATATCCTGGCCCAAGACAACCGGGAGGGGGACAAAGCGATATGCAAACCTTGAAATTTGATTTAGCCGTCATTGGCGGCGGACCCGCCGGTTTGGCCGCGGCTTTGGAGGCCAAGCGCCAGGGCGTGGAAAAGATTGTACTGATCGAGCGTGATTCCGACTTGGGCGGAATTCTCCAACAATGTATTCACGATGGTTTCGGCCTCCAGCGGTTTCATAAAAGAATGTCCGGCGGACAGTATGCCGAGGAGTTCATACGCGAACTGCTGGCCACGGATATTGTCATCCGGTCAAACACCACCGTCTTAGAGCTCACGCAGGAAAAAGTACTCTACGCCGTAAACGAAAAGGACGGTATGCAGCGCTTTGAGTGCGGGGCGGTTATTTTGGCAATGGGCTGCCGCGAACGGACCCGCAACCAGGTTTTCATTTACGGAACCCGGCCAAGCGGAGTGCTCACAGCGGGCACCGTACAGCGGTACATCAATATGGAGGGCTACCTTCCGGGAAAACGCGCCGTTATTCTGGGATCCGGGGACATCGGCCTGATTATGGCAAGACGGATGACTTTGGAAGGGATGTCGGTCGAGGGCGTCTACGAAGTCATGCCGTCGCCGGGCGGGCTTACCCGCAATATCGTCCAGTGTCTCGACGACTTTGGGATTCCCATGTACCTTTCTACGACGGTTACCCATATTACCGGAAACGAACGCCTGGAGAAGGTGACCGTGGCGAAGGTGGATGAAAACCGCAAGCCGATCCCCGGCACGGAGCGGGACATAGAATGTGATTTACTGGTTCTGGCCGTGGGCCTGATCCCGGAAAATGAACTCAGTCTCGGGGCGAACATCAAACTGGATTCCAAGACCCGGGGCCCCATTGTGGACCAGGATTTCATGACTTCCGTTCCCGGCGTGTTTGCGGCCGGAAATGTAGTGGCTGTTTTCGATCTGGTGGACTATGTATCGGAAACGGGTGAACGGGCTGCCCGGGGTGCGGCGCGTTACCTCAGGGGAGAAAACAACAAGGGCGCGCCGCTGGATGTGCAGGCTGGGGAAAACGTCAATTTTGTGGTACCCCAGAAAGTCAGACCGGGCATTGCGGGCGACGGACTCGATTTTTACCTGCGTGTCAAACAGCCGGGTAAAAATCAGGTGTTGAATGTGTTGGGCGAAAAGGGCCTGATTGCTTCCCAGCGGGAAGCGTTTACGGCTCCTCCTGAAATGGTGGTAGCCCGCGTGAAGGCGGGAGCGGAAATTTCCGGAAATCTCGCGGTAGAGCTGAAGGGGGCGGAAATTCATGGATGAAAAACAGCTTACCTGTATCATTTGCCCGCGAAGCTGTCATATTACGGTGCGAAAGACCGCGGACGGCTTGGAAATTACGGGCAATAGCTGTAAACGCGGTTTGGAATTCGCAAAAAGTGAAATCACAAATCCCATGCGTATGCTCACCAGCTCCGTGGTCATACACGGGGCAAAGATCCGTCGGCTTCCCGTCATCACCACAGCCGAGGTTCCCAAGAGCAGATTGAACGAGTGCCTGCAGGAGGTTTATCGGGTCCGCACGGAGGCTCCCGTACAGGCCGGCGACGTGCTGGTCCGGAATCTGTGCGGCACCGGGGTGGATTTAGTGGCGGCCCGTTCTATCGGTCGTGAAAATTAAAGTAAGGGAGTCAATTTTGTCATGAATGAAATGGAAATCAAAACGCAGTTAAAGGAAGTCTTCGGAAGCAGCTTTGTCACAGATCCGGACAGCCTCAAAGAACGCAGCTCGGACCTCATCGGCTACCGCCGCTGGGAACGCTTCAACGGAAGCTATCAGGCGGATCTCCCCATGGGGGCCGTTATGGCGAAATCCACGGAAGACGTGTCGAAAGCGCTGAAATTCTGCAATGAAAATCATGTTGTCGTAGTCCCGCAGTGCGGACGCTCCTGCGTCTGCTCCGGCACGGAAACTTCGAAAGGGTCCCTGGTAGTGGACGGAAGCGGAATGAATAAAATTATTTCCTTTGACGAGGAAAACTTTATGCTGACCGCTCTCTGCGGCACACCGTTGGAATATATCGAGCGCTATTGTGAGGCGCGCGGTTACACAACCGGCCATTTTCCCCAGTCGCTTCCTCTTGCCCAGATCGGCGGCCTGGTGTCCACGCGCAGCATCGGCCAGCTTTCGACGCTTTACGGCGGCATAGAGGACCTTCTGGTGGGTCTGGAAGCGGTTCTGGCGGACGGAACGGTAGTCCGCATCAAAAATGTACCGCGCCGTTCTGCAGGTCCCGACCTGCGGCAGCTTTTCATGGGTTCCGAAGGGAACATCGGTTTTGTGACAGAGGTCACCATTAAGATCTTCCGCAGCTATCCCTATCGCTGGAAAGGGTCGTACGGCATTGCTTCCTTCGAGGAAGGACTCGCCGCGATCAAGGAAATTATGCAGGATGGCTGGAAGCCCGCCGTGGTCCGTCTCCATGATGAAACGGAAGCCGAGATGAGCTATCAGAACTATATCAAGGAAGGGGAAAACATTCTTCTTTTTGTTTCAGAGGGTCCCCGTCCGATCTGTGAGGCAACCGGAGCCGCCATTGATGAAATTGTAAAGAAGCATGGAGGACGTCCTTTGGGAGAAGCTCCGGTGGATCAATGGTACAAAGAGCGCAACGCCACCTGCGATGATCTCTATGGCGCAAGTAAAAGAGGACTGTTGCGCGATACCTGCGAGATTTCGGGCAACTGGTCCGACATACGGCAAATCTACAAAAACGTTCTTCGCCGCTTCCCTGAGGAAATAGAAAATCTGGCCCAGATCAGCGCTCATTCTTCCCACAGCTATCTTACCGGCACCAACCTGTATTTTGTATTCTCGTTCCTGGGCGACAAAGATCTCGCCAAGTCGCGTGCGCAGTATGACACCGCGATCCGCATCATCATGGAGGAGACTCTCCGTGCGGGCGGCAGTATCTGTCACCATCACGGCGTCGGAAAGTACCGCACTCCCTGGATGGCGCAGGAACACGGCACCTCCTACTGCATGATGCGTACTCTTAAAAAAGCCTTTGATCCGAACGGCATCATGAACATCGGCACTTTCCTTCCGAAAGAGGATTGACGGCGCCGAAAAACAGACCGGCCCACAGGGGATCCGGACCAAGGCGGAAAACAGCATAAACAAAAGACGGGACGAGGCTCATTCAGCCCTGTCCCGTCCGAAGTTTTTATTTCATTTTTCCGCCGGTTCCCCAGGTGGGATATTCCGCAATGGCGATATAAATTTCGCTTTCTTTTAATCCCAGCTTTTCCTCCAGGATGAGGAAGGCGGCGGCCGTAAATTCGGCTTTGGCGGCATAGCTCGCAGATCCGTAAATCTTTACGTCCATAAAGGCGCAGCTTTTCTTCTCCTCCCCCGCGAGAAACATGGTATGTCCCTCGGAGAAGTCCACCATGAGAAGTTTTTCCGTTTTGTTGGGTAAAATGCTGATGATTTCCCCAAGCCCGGCCTTTACCGATTCCCGCATCGTTTGATTTAACGACAGCGTCGTACTTATGGAAATATAGGGCATTCGATTTTCCTCCTTTAAACACTTGCTTTAATGAATCAACTATAGCACGAAGCATGAAGGAAAACAAGCTTTTTCGCCGGCCGGGCCGGCCCGGACAAGCGGCGGTTTGTCTATCATTTAGAAATAGGAAAGGAAGATTTTTAATGGCGCTTATGACAGGAGAGCAATATATTGAAAGTATCCGGAAAATTGACATGTGTGTGTACATGTTCGGGAAAAAAATTGAAGATCGTATCAACGATCCGATCCTGAGGCCGTCCCTCAATTCCGTACGGATGACTTACGATCTGGCACAGATGCCGGAATATGAAGACCTTATGACGGCTGTTTCCCCGGAAACCGGCCGCCGCATCAACCGCTTTACCCACATACACAGAAGCACGGACGACCTTGTCAAAAAAGTAAAAATGCAGCGCCTGTGCGGACAAAAAACCGCATCCTGCTTTCAGCGCTGTGTCGGGATGGACGCCTTTAACGCCGTATACAGCACGTCTTACGAAACCGATCAAAAATATGGTACCCGTTATTTTGAAAATTTTAAAAAATTCATGTTTTATGTGCAGGATCACGACCTGACCGTTGACGGCGCTATGACCGACCCCAAAGGGGACCGCTCCCTGCCCCCTCATCTGCAGGCCGACCCGGATATGTTTCTCCGCGTGGTGGAACGCCGGCCCGACGGGATTGTGGTGCGAGGCGCAAAAGCGCACCAGACGGGGATCCTCAATTCGCATGAAGTGATCGTCATGCCGACCATTTCCATGGGGCCGGAAGATAAGGATTACGCGGTTTCCTTTGCCGTTCCTTTGGACGCGAAGGGGCTGTTTATGGTCATCGGGCGCCAGAGCTGCGACACCCGCAAGATGGAGAACTCCGAGATGGATGTTGGCAACGCAGAATTTGGCGGTGTGGAAGCATTGGTCGTCTTTGACGACGTGTTCGTGCCGAACGACCGCATCTTCTTAAACGGTGAAACGGAATTTGCGGGCGTATTGGTCGAGCGTTTCGCCGGGTATCACCGCCAGAGCTACGGCGGCTGCAAGGTCGGCGTAGGCGACGTTCTCATTGGGGCCGCGGCTGTTGCGGCGGACTACAACGGCGTTCAGAAGGCTTCTCATATCAAAGATAAGCTGATTGAAATGACTCATCTGAATGAGACCTTGTATTGCTGCGGAATTGCCTGCTCCGCCGAAGGCGCCCCGACAGAAGCCGGAAACTACCTGATCAATATGCTTCTGGCGAATGTCTGTAAGCAGAATATTACCCGTTTCCCGTATGAGATCACCCGCCTGGCGGAAGATATCGCCGGCGGTCTGATGGTGACAGCGCCGTCTGAAAAAGATCTGCGCGATCCGAAGATAGGGCCGTATGTCGAGAAATATTTTAAAGGGGTAGAAGGCGTCTCAACGGAAAACCGTTTGCGGATTCTGCGCTTAATCGAAAACCTTGTGCTGGGAACGGCGGCGGTAGGGTACCGCACGGAATCCATGCACGGCGCGGGATCTCCGCAGGCGCAGCGCATTATGATCGCGCGCCAGGGGAACCTCGCCATGAAGAAAGAGCTTGCGAAGAAGCTTGCCCACATTAAGGAATGACTTATTTGTTTTGAAAGAAGGAACCGCCGTTGCAAAAGGTTACCATTGATCTGATAGAGGATTTTCTGAACAGCCGCATCCGGCCGATTCTGCTGAAGCACGGCGGAGGAGTGGAGGTTACGGATTATCAGGACGGAATTTTGAAGGTCCGTATGCTGGGGCAATGCAGCAATTGCCCCGGCGCGGTCCTCACCAATCAGGATTTGATTGAGCAGGAGCTCAGGGCCGCTTTCCCCGAGATCCGCCGTGTGATCCTTGCGACGGATGTCAGCGACGAATTGATGAAAACAGCTTTTCGGATGATGAAACAGGGAAATCGATCTGAAAAGTCATGAAAATAGGAATCAAGTATTGCGGCGGATGCAATCCGCACTATGACAGGGCGCAAATCGTTTCCAGAATGCGGAAGGAATTCTATGGCCTTCCTATCGTCAACGCCGATGAAGAAGGGGAAGTGGACCTGGTTGTGGTTATTTGCGGCTGTTCCTCTCAATGTGCCGGGCACGCCGCCCTTCGGGGGCGATACGGAAAGGTGATCCTGACGCGGGAGCAGGACTACGAAAAGCTTCGTTCCTTCTTGATCCAAATACTTACGAAATAATCGGAGAGTGGTTCAGAATGTATTGGCAGGAGTTATATCAACAAAAGCTGACGGCCGCCGATCAGGCCGTCCGGCAAATCAAATCAGGGGACCGGGTTGTCGTTGCCCATGCCACAGGGGAACCGACCGTGCTGATCGACGAAATGGTAAAAAACGCCTCGCAGTATGAAAACGTAGAAATGATCCATATGGTGGCGATGGGCGCGGCAGAATACTGCAAACCCGAATTTTCGAAAAATTTCCACCATAACAGTCTGTTTGTAGGGAACAGCACAAGGCAGGCCGTTGCGGAAGGACGCGCGGAGTTCACCCCCGTTTTCTTTTCGGAGATTCCGCAGTGGCTCAGAACGGAATTGTGGCCGGATGTTGCGCTGATCCATGTATCTCCGCCCGATGAGCACGGCTATTGCAGCTTCGGCATCTCCGTCGATTATACCAAACCGGCGGCGGAATGCGCCAAAACGGTGATTGCCCAGGTTAACCCGCAGATGCCGCGTACGTTGGGGGACAGCTTTATTTCTGTTGAGGATATCGACTATATTGTCGAAGCGGACGCGCCCCTTATTGAGCTGGCGCCGCCGAAGCTGACGGAGGTGGAGATGGCGATCGGCAGGAACTGCGCGTCTCTTGTCCGCGACGGCGACACCCTGCAGTTGGGGATCGGCGCGATCCCGGACGCGGTACTGATGTGTCTGAAGGATAAAAAGGATCTTGGGATTCATTCGGAAATGTTTTCGGACGGCGTCGTCGACTTGGTAGAAGCTGGCGTGATCACGAACCGACGCAAAAATGTGAATCCCGGAAAAAGTGTTGCCGCGTTCCTGATGGGCACAAGACGTTTATACGATTATGTGGACAACAATCCGGCGGTGGCCATGTATCCGGTGGATTATGTCAACGATCCGCGCGTGATCTGCCGGAACGACAATCTGGTTTCCATCAATTCCTGCGTGCAGGTGGATTTGATGGGACAGGTTGTATCCAGCTCGGTGGGGTTGAAGCAAATCAGCGGCGTCGGCGGCCAGGTGGATTTTGTACGCGGCGCGAACATGAGCCGGGGCGGACGGACGATTATGGCGATGCCGTCGACGGCGGCTCATGGAAAATTTTCAAAAATCATTCCTTTCCTTGACAAGGGAGCTGCGGTGACCACGTCCCGAAATGATGTCGATTATGTTGTAACCGAATACGGGATCGCCCAGCTGAGGTGGAAAACCCTGCGTGACCGGGCAAAGGCCCTGATCGGAATTGCCCATCCGGATTTCCGCCCCCGGCTGCTTCAGGAGTTTGAAACCCGCTTTCGTTAAGGACCGTCGGAATGGAAACCAAATCTCCCCGGCACGCTGTCTGCGTACCGGGGAGATAAACTGTACTGATCCTTTTTGATGCGGCGGTTTTAAATGGAGACCTTAACCTCGTTTCCGTCGGCTTTATCTTCTCTTCCGGCGTTTTAAGCGCAGCGGAAAAATCCCCCCTTGTGTGAAAGATGAAGAAATCTTATCTGTTTTGTGAAAAAAAGTCTGCGGTATTTCTTTTTTACATAAAATATGGTAGACTCATGTTAACCGCGGGGGTGAAACGATGAAAAAAGCAAAGCTTTTACTGATAGAGGACGAAGCCGACGTGCTGGAAATCAACCGGGAATATTTTGAGGGGAAGGGCTATGAGATCGTCTGCGCCCCCACGCTCGCCAAGGCGCGCTTTTTTCTGGAGGAGCACGCCCCCGACCTGATTTTGCTGGATGTGATGATGCCGGACGGCTCCGGCTTCGACTTCTGCGCGGAGCTGCGGCAAAAAACAAACGCCCCCATCATCTTCCTGACGTGCAGGAACGAAAATGAGAGCGTGGTAAAGGGACTTTTACAGGGCGGGGACGATTACGTCACTAAGCCTTATGATTTAAATGTGCTGAGCGCCCATGTGGCGGCGCAGCTTCGCAGAAACGGCGTGCTGTCGGCTGGTAAAATTGAGCTGCCGCCTCTGACGGTCGATTTTCTTGCGGGGGAGGCCGTGCTGGATGGGGAGCGTATTCCCCTTACGCTGAAGGAACTGCAGCTTCTGGGCTGCTTTGCCATTTTCGCCGGGCAGCGGCTGAGCTTTGACGAGATTTACCGCCGGGCATGGGGGGAGATGTCGCTCGGCGCCGCCGGAACCATCAAGACCCATGTGGCGAATCTCAGAAAAAAGCTGAAGCTGGACGAAAACGGCTGGTTTGAGCTGGTCAGCACAGGGAAAAGCGAGTACATTTTCAGCAAGGTGCGGTATTAGCTTTACAATACGGCAGGGTGAAGAAAACGGAGGTGCCTTTGCCTTCTTCGCTTTCCAGCCAAATGGTTCCGCCGTGCTGCTCCACAATATGCCTGCAGATATATAATCCAAGTCCGGTGCCGGTGTCCTGACCGCCGCCGGATTTTTGTTTTCCCCCGTAGCGCTCAAACAGGTGGGGAAGCCGCTCCGGAGCGATGCCGGTACCGGTGTCCGAAACACAGACAAGAATCTGTTCTTCCCGGCGCTCGGCAGAGATGGTGATTTCCCCCCCGGCGGTAAAGCGGACCGCGTTGGAGATCAGGTTGACGATCACCTGTGAAATTCGCGCGGGATCGGCGCAAATGCCGGGAAGTCCCGGTTCAATCCGGATTTTCAGACGGTTTTGATTTTTGTTGAGCATGGGATAATGGGTTTTCACTGCGGCATGAATGATCTCATCCAGATGACAGCGCACCGGCTCCATCACCATACGCCCTTCCTCCATGCGGGTCACGTCCAGGATCTGGCCCACCATCAGCGAGAGCCGCTCCGCTTCGGAGGAGATCAGGGTCATCCGGCGGGATACCTCGTCCGCCTGGGGTACGGACATCTGCTCCGTCAGCTGTTTAGAGGTCTGCGCATAGCCGGACATGACGGTCAGAGGCGTTTTCAGCTCGTGGGAAACATTGCCCAAAAACTCCGTTTTCATCCGGTCAAGGCTCTCCAGCGCGGTCTTTTCCGCGGCCAGCTTCCGCTCCGATTCTTTGGACTCCGCCAGCACCCGGTTGTTCATCAGAAACAGGGATACCGTCTGCGCCACCACAAAAACCAGCATAGCCGGTTCCGAAACGGTGACCCTGCCGTGCCCGCTGCCAAACAGGTGGCTTGACATGAGGATATCGGCCAGCGCCGCAAGATAAAACACGGCGGTGCCGTATAGCATGGCGGACTGCTCCCTGTCCGGCTTTCGCATCGTTCGGAACAGGCCGGCGATGCCGGGAACGATCACGGCGATGAGCAGAAGCTGGTAGATAATCAGCAGGCGCGTGTAGACGACGGAATCGGCCAGCAGGAGCAGCAGGCCGTATGCCAGCGAACCGGCGACCGCCGCGTAACACATCGCCCGCAGTGGGCGGGTGGATGCGTATTGCCGCAGATAGAGACACAGAAAGACAGTCAGCAGCACCACGCTCATATATTCGAGCATAAAGACAAGGTTGCCGTTTACGGGGAAATAGATCCATGCCTGGCTCTGGATGAACTCCCGCAGAGCCATGACCAGACATGCGGCGGCGAAGTAAAGGGTCGCCTTTGTGCGTGAGAGAAACAAGTATACGCTCAGCAGCAGTATCGCCGCGCACACCAGTGCCCCTCCCACGAAAAATCCGGCTTCGGAATCGGTAAAGCGCGGTTTGTCAAGGCTGCTGCTTTGTACGGTGAGCGCCGCCAGACCCGCGCCGCCGCGGGCGTGATAAAACTGGGCGCTGTGAAGGATGATATCCATTCTGCCGTTCACGGCGGAAGCGTGAACGGTGATATTGTTTTCCCAGACCTCCGTATCCTGTTTTGTGGTTCCGAGGGCGCCGGTCTGTCCGGACAGCCTGCCGTTGACGTAGACGCGCATCGCGTGGCGGCCGGACAGCTTGAAGGTGAGCGTATAGGTATTGCCGTTATCCGGCAGCAATAGGACGAAGCGCTGGGACAGATAATCCGCCTCGATTTCCTGGTAGCGGCTGATCCTTTCGGGAACGCCCGCGTCGGCGTTTTCCGGTGACAAATAGGTATTGGGGTAATAGTTTTCCGACGCAAGGAGAACCGGAGTCTTATCCAGGTCCGCAATGCCGGATAGGCCGTATACACCGTTTTGTTCCGCAATTGTGACAGCTTCGGGAGTTTCCGGCGGGCGAACCAGCGCCATCATCGCAAGTACGGTGAGGATGGCCGCCAACAGGATAGACGGCAATTTTATTTTCTCCGGCATAGCGGTTTCCTCTTTCCAGGTAATTGTAAGAAGAGTATACCATAGTTTATGGGAAGTTGGAACCAATCTGCAGTGCGGGCTGTCAAATCTTCTGCCATATATATCATTCTCCCCGTGGATAACAAAAAAGCATCCACAGGCGAAAAACTGTCAGTAAACAGAGAAATCGCCTTGCGTCATAAAAGGAGCATATCCTAATGATGACTTGTGAATGCCTTTTTAGCACGTTTTTCGGATCCGTATCAAGGTCTGTACCCTTATGCCGCAGTGAGGGTGCGGACTTTTGTTTTTATTGGCACTTCCACGGACTCCTTCAATCCGGAGTTCAGCCACTCAGATCCGAACCCGTGGACTATCTGGATTATTGCAACAATCGCCATATCAAGGCAGAGGCTGGGAGCCCGTTCCTAAAAATCCATGAATAAAATTAAATTTTATTGGTGGTGAGAATTTCGTTGGATTTTTCCATCGCAACCGCAATGGCCATATCCATTTTACGGGCCAGACTGATATAAAGACTTTCGATAATGCAGAGCGCGGGAATACGTTTTGTCATGATTTCTCCGATAACGTTTTTGACATAGGCTGCGGTGATCAGAGAAATGTTGGACAGCTTTGCCAGTGTCGACATCGGGAAATTAGTAATGCTGATGATGGTTGCGCCTTCTCCTTTCGCTGCGCGGACAACATTGATCACCGTTTTTGTCTGCCCGGAATGCGAGATTGCTATTACGACGTCCCCTTTATTGAGCTGGGAAGCGGAAATCAGCTGAATATCGTAGTCCTGTGAGAATATGGCGTTGATGCCCATCCTGCTGAATTTATAGTAACCCGTCATCGCGACCGTCGACGCGTCTCCCGCTCCGATAAAGAGAACCTTGCCGGCTTTTTGCAGGGCTCCGACGGCCTGTTCGTAGTGGGAAATGTCAATGATGTTCAATGTATCGGAAACAGCCTGAATGGAGGTCTGAAATACTTTGCGGACGACATCCATTTCATTGTCTTCTGAAGAAATCGCTTCATAGAGCACGTCGCTGTCATTTTTTGTTCGCAGCAGCGATCCCTTCAGCTCCACATATCCGCTGAATCCGAGTTTACGGGCAACCCGGACAATCGTAGCCTCGCTGCACCCCGCCTGTGCGGCCAGATCGACGATGGTGTTGTTGGCAAACTCCAGAGGATGGGTAAGCATGAAGTCAACAGCTTTTATTTCCGCCGATTTGAGGGATTTGTAAACCGCGTTGATTTTCACAAGGCATTTATGCGAGATGAGCGAATTCGGGTCATTAATGTAAGGCACGAGATCTAACATTTTATCACCAGCATTCCTGTTTATGATTTAAATCTTTTAATAATTTGTAAAGTCCGGTATAAATTTGATACTTGTCATGATACCTTGCGTGGTTCTTTTTGTCGGGATCGTATGTTTTATCCGATTGGACACGGCTGACGGCGTCTGTAGGACCGTCGTACGCCCCGACCCCCATTCCCGCCAGGAAAGAGGCTCCCAGACAGGCCGCCTCCCGGATTTTCAGGGTTGAGACCGGAATTCCCAGGATATCCGCTTTCAGCTGCAGATCAATCGCCGAGCGGGCTCCGCCGCCTACGCAAAGAAGGTTCTTGATCCCGACTCCGGTTTTTTCCATCCTCTCGAGGTTGCCCCTGAGCTCAAAAGCGGTGGCCTCCATCAGGCTCTTTGCGATGTCGAAGCGCGTGGATGCCATCGTCAGCCCCAGAATCGCGCCCTTTGACTGCGTGTCACAGGTCGGCGTTCCGCTGCCGTTAAAGTGGGGAAGCGCCAGCAGGGGGGACGGCCCGGGCGTGGCGGTTTTGGCTATCTGCTCAAACGGGCGCTCTCCCAGCTGTTCGGCCTGAGCTACTTCCGGAAGCCCCAGATTATCCCGATACCATTTCATCAAAATACCCGCCGTGTGATTGAGCCCAAAGGTGAAATACATTCCTTTTGCCGCGTACCGGTAACATGGGAAATAGCTTTCGTACATAATGTCGCTGAGCTGCTCTTTTCCAAAAGCGGTCGATACGACTTCCGCGGTGCCGTGGGAATCAAGCGCCATGTTTTCCCCGGCGATTCCGGCTCCCAGCGCCGCGCAGCATTGGTCGTGGCCTCCGGCCGTCAGCTTCGCGCCTTTTCGTATGCCGAGCTCGCTGCAAAGCGCGGGGGACAGCTCTCCGACCACGGTCCCCGATTCGACGGGACGGCTCAGCCATGAAATGTCGATTCCGGCTGCGTTCAGGATTTCCGGGCACCATTGTTCCGTTTTCAGCTCCAACCCCATGCTGCGGGAGGCCATTGTAAGATCCATTACCGGTTCGTCACTTCCCATTTTAGCAAGCAGAAAATCGGAATAGGTGACGAATTTCCAGACTTTTTCACACAGCTCCTTCTGATGGCGCACAATCCACATGATTTTTACCATGGAATTCATGGGATGCGGCCGCATGCCCGTGATATCAAAAATATGCCGGTCGCCCAGAAGGGCTGAAATGTCCGCCGCTTCACGGGTTCCGCGGTAGTCCATCCCCAGATGCGCATGTCCCAGTGCGTTTCGCTGCCGGTCCATCGGAATCACGGCGTCCCCCTGCGTTGAAATGCTGATGGCTGCAATATCATCTCCGGACTGCCTGGCTGCAGCCGCCATGACTTCTTTCGTATACTTCCAGACGAGCTCGGCATCCTGTTCCGCCAGGCCGTTCTTTTTGCAGATCACGTCGTATTCATGGAAACCATAGCCAAGCATATCGCCCTGCAGATCAAATACTGCGGCTTTCACGCCGGTCGTGCCAACGTCAACACCCATTAGTTTCATTTTTTATCCTCCAGACGACGGCATATTTTAAAAGAGATATTTCCGAATGGTATTACTCAAAATAAAAGTTTCTTGTTTTGCGTTCCTGCTCCTCGTCGTAGAAATCGGGACGGACCCCCTTTATGTAGGTCAGCGCCTCAAGCATGACCGGCAGCAGATTGCCGTGAATGCCCACGGCGTGATGAACATACGGGCCTTTGACGATCATGGATTCCACTTTCGGCCAGTTGGGAACTTCCACCCACAGGTAGGTTCCGTTCGTATACGGCCCCTCGATGCCTTTGGCATTCCCCATGAGCATTCCGTACTCGCCGTTGTCGCCGTCGAAGCGGAAGAGGGAGATCGGTCCGCCTTTGATTTCTGCGGATACGGAGCCCGGGCAGTGCTCTGGGAAAGCAAAGGGCCTGCCAAGCACCGGTGTGGATTTTGCCAGCGAAAGCGGCCAGGGCCCGCAGTGCTGCAGCAGTTCGCCGTTCGGGTTGCTGGGATGGCGGACGGACCAGTCGACGAAGAAGGACGGAGTTTTTCCCATGCCGGCGGCCATCGTCATGATGGAGGTTACGGCGCCGTGAATATCGGTTTCGCAGGCTACGGGAATCCCTTCTTCGGTAAGAAGGGCATTCGCGCAGCAGGGCATCATATGCAGGGCCTGCTGCAGGGCATCCCAGCACTGAATCGCAATCGCGTTGCAGCCGTTTTCAACTGCAAACAGCTTCATGGCCGTCTTGAGCGCGGCAACTTTGCGGACGTCTTCCTCGGGAATGCAGACCTTCATTTTTTCGTGAATCAGGGAAACCGTCTTGTCCACTTCTTCATTCTTTGACGCCGCGAGTTCCTTCACTCTTTCGGTGAATTCCACCATCGTGATCGGGAAAAGCTGAATCCCGAATTTTTCAAGAAGCTCGCCCTCGTTGCAAATCATCGTCCAGAAATCCGTCGGACGCGTTGCAATCTGGAGAATGCGCGCTCTGCGGAATTCCTTTACCACATTGGCGGCAGCGACAAAATTCCTGACGCCTTCCTCAAACTGAGGATCGTCAACGTTGCAGTTGGGAATATAGGTGAAAGGAACCTGCATCCGGCGCAGGACTTTTCCGGTTGCGAAAAGGCCGCACTGGGTGTCGCGAAGCCGGCTTCCGTCCTCCAGCGGCGCTTCGTCCCTGGGACCCCAGAGAAGGACGGGGACGTTCAGGGCGCGCGCCACTTTACCGCAGCTGTGCTCGGAACCGAAATTGCAGTGCGGGATGAACAGCGCGTCAACTTTAGCCGCCCTGAATTTTTCAATGACAGGCTCGACATCTTCGGCGCAGCGGAGCAATCCTTCTTCGTTGATGTCTTCAATGTCCACGAATTCGATCTCAAGCTCGCTGAGTTTGTCTCTGATGATCTTTTTGTACTTTAAGGCGTCCTCTACACTGAAAATTCTTCTGCGCGTGGGAGCATATCCGATGACAACTTTGTGATCCATGATACAAATCCTCCTGACGTATTATAAATTAAATTTTTATTTCCCCATTAACTGATCCTGCATGCGGCGGAGCTGCAGAAGCACGGAATTGTTGTTCAGCTCAACCATATCATAGGTAATGACTTCATCGCGCTTCAGGTCGCATTTCATCACCGCGCCTTTGGCCAGACCGACCGGGAGCATGTTGCCCTTGCGGGCGACATCCGCAAGCTCGATGCTGCCGCGGTAGCAGTATTCGCCGATTGCGTCGAGCTTTTCGCCCTTTTTGAGATCCTTTTTCGCGATGGTGATGCATTCCGAAACCAGATGGTCCATCGGATGCGCGGTGGATTCTCCGTAAAGTACGGCCTGCGCCGCGGTGATGGGCGTTTCAATGGAGCAGAGATGATAGGGACGGTAAAGCAGGTAGTTGGGGCCTTCGCCCATGTCGCGCTGTACAAGGCCGTCGACGATCCTCTTCTGGTCGGTGGTGACTACGACAAATACGCCCGGGTTGATGTTGCCGATACCGAAATCGACCACGCCCTCCCTGTCAAGGATGCCTCCCTGGGATTTCAGGCTGAACACGGTCTTGAGGTCCTCCACGTTGCAGTGCGGGCCGTGCATTCCGCGGCAGTCGGGGACAAGCCCGGTGGCGTTGGAAACGGCGGTCATCTCGATCATGGTTTTGGAACCGTCCACGAACTCAAGCAGCATACGCGCGTTCATGTTGCGCGCCGCGGCTTTGTCCTGCCACTCTTTCATGCCGGGGTTTGCGTAGATGTCGAGCGGATTGTTCTTTCCTTTTCCGGCCGCGACGACTTTAAAGCCGAGCGCCTTTGCGAAGCGGTAAACCTCTACGATGGAGCCGGGCTCGTCGCCGGCGGTAAGGGAATAAACAATGCCGGCCTGTTCGCAGAGCTTGCGGAGAATGGGACCGATTGTGATATCGCATTCCACATTCATCATGACAATGTGTTTTTTGAAGAAAATGCAGTCCATTGTAATGTGAGCGCCCATCTCCGGGGACCCGGTTGCGTCAATAACGCTCTGGATCTGGCTGGTTTCGACTGCGACCCTGTAGTTTGTAGAAACTACCTTCTTCCCATCGGCAATCGCCTTCTGAGCTTCCGCGGCCGTGGAAACCTCCACGATGTCGCCCTCGTATCCCGATTGAAGATAAGCGTCTTTGGCAATTTCGGGGGTAAGATCCACAACAACGTCGCATTCCATGCCCTTCATTTTTGCGATCTGGGCGACAATATCCTTGCCCATCTGCCCTGCACCGATCAGACCTACGTGGATCGGCCTGCCCTCTTCGTGAAGTTTTGCCAGTTTGGAATCAATTTCATACATAATTATATACCACCTTTATTGATAATCAAAATGTTATTTTAACCAGGGATCAATAATCACCTTCAGCGCTTTTCCCGAAGAAACAAGTTCCATGCCTCCGACAACCCCTTCAAGCGGCACATGCGCGCTGATGTACTTTTCCGCGTGTATTTTTCCGGAATGGATGGCGCTCAGCGCGTCGGCCAGCCCGGTAGCCGGATATGAGAAGGCGCCCAGCACCATAATTTCGTTGTAGTGAATCAGGTTGGAGTTCAGCTGCGTGGTCTGTTTCGTTTTGGCAACGCCGCCGTAGATGACAACCCGTCCGCGCTTTCGCACCATTTCGAGCGCCTGCTCCTGAACCGCCACCGAGGGAACGGCACAAATTACAATATCCGCCCCGATTCCGTCAGTAAGCTCCAGTACGGAAGCTTTCACTTTCTCCTGGTCGGTGTTCTTAAAAAGATAATCGGCTCCGAAGCTTTCGGCGAGTTCCAGCTTATCCATACCCACCATAATTACTTTTTTGGCACCCCTTGCCCGCGCGACCTCAATGTGAAGGCATCCCACAGGGCCGTCCCCGATGATGACTACCGTATCCCCCAGCGAAACATCGTTGTATTTCTGGCAGGCGATGACTGCGGAAGCCGTTTCGGCGAAAGCCGCGTGGTCAAAGCTCATCCCGTCCGGTATTTTTTCAATGAAACCGCGGTGCATTACATCAGAGGGCAATGCGATATACTGCGCGTAACCGCCGGGGAAATGCGTGCCGAGCATCCGGTGCGAAAGGCACAGGTTGACGAGCCCGCGTTTGCAGTACCAGCACTGGCCGCAGCTTACGTCGGGGGCAAGCGCCACCCGGTCGCCCGGTTTGAACCGTGTGACCGTGCTGTCCGTCTCCACGACGACGCCCGCGATTTCATGCCCCATAATCTGGTTTTTGATGCCGTCTTTGAGCCCGTTGTGGTAATTTCTGACGTCGCCTCCGCAAATTCCGCAGGCCACGACTTTGACAAGCATCCCATCCCGGGGACATTCGGGGATGTCGCGTTCTTCAACAACGATGTTTTCTATGTCCTTAAAAACTGCCGCCTTCATCTTTCCTTCCATAATACCGGTTCCTTTCTCTATGTCATTCTTGAATAGGGTCGTCCGTTTTGCCAAGCAGCCGGTCGCCCACGGCCCCTCCCGGATGGATGACTGCAAACTGTTCGCGCGTATATCCTTTGTACTGCATCAGCGCAATGCAGATTGAATCGAAAACGGCGATCACCGCAAGGGTGCTTGCCGTGGCAAGCATGTTGAACCGGCACGGTTCCCGGTCAACCTTTACCATTAAGAGAAGATCGGCGGCCCGGCCGATTTTGGATTCCGGGTTTTCGGTTACGCCAATCAGCATTGCGCCTTTGGTGCGGCAGGCGCGAATCAGGCTGACGAGCTCGTCCGTGTTGCCGCCCTTGCTCACCAATATAAGGATATCTTCCTTCTGCAGCACTCCAAGCCCGCCGTGCACGGCGTCGGACGGGGTGAGAAACAGCGCCGGGCACTCAATACAGTTCAGTGAATGCACCGCTTTTTTTGCGGCCATAGCCGAGGTCCCGCAGCCGGAAATTACAATTTTCCCCTTGCATTCCGCGATCGCTTTGAGCGCCGCGAGCATTGCGCCGCAGTTAAGCGTTTCTTTCAGTTTCAGAACGGATGCCGCTTCCATCTCAAGGGTGCGGTTGATTTCGGAGATAATTTGCTTATCGTCCATTTTTTCACCTTCACTTTTCAATTTTCACTATTTAATTTGAAAAACAAAAACAGCTGCATATAATAGGTCATTGAAATACAACCACTTTTTACTAAGATTATAGCATTTTATTTTAAAATTGCAACTACTCTTTACAGTTTAAACATATTATCGTGAAAAATATACAAAATAATAATTTTCATTTTTTCATATTTATCAATTGAATTATGAAAATTTGTGATGTATAATACAGGTGTTATAGAAAAACACACAAATAATCAATTGTAATTTAGAATAAAAATGTAATTAATTATTTCATTTATATCATTACCGGATCGATTTTTCATTATTTTTCAAAAAGAAATAAATAAAACGAAATATAGGTGATATTATGAATCAACCAGATCGGGCTGAAGTGGAGCTGAAACTATCCAGAGTCCGTACATATATGAAGCGTTCGGGACTCACGGGGGTAGTGCTTGCCCGCAAGGACAATTTCAGCTGGCTTTCATGCGGCGGAAACAACCGCGTTGTGGTACCTGTACAGGAGGGCGTAGGCGCTTTGGTGGTTACGATGGACCGCCTTTATCTGGTTGCCCAGGTCATGGACGGCCAAAGACTGCTGGACGAAGAGCTTGCCGGAATTGAGCTGGAATATGTGCCGCTTCGCTGGTATGAAGGTCCCATCATGCAAAAAGCGCTTGCGCTTGCGGGCAGTGCGCCGGCGGCGGATGTTCCGGCGGACGGAGCGAGGGAGGTCCTTTCCGATCTATATGCGCTGCATTATCCGCTCACGGAAAACGAAATCAGCAAGCTGCGGTGGCTGGGCAGAACGGTGGATGAAATTTTAACCCGTACCGCCTATCGGATTCAGCCGGGGATGGTCGACTACGAAGTCGAAGCGATGCTGCTGGGGCAGTTTGCCTCCCAAAACATCCAGTGTGACGTTCTGCTGGTCGGCACCGACGAGCGGATCGCGAAATACCGCCATCCCAGCCCGGTGGGCGCCAGGCTCGGAAAGTATGTGCTGCTGCATCCGGCGGCCCGGTTTGAGGGGCTTCATGCAAATGTGACGCGCAGCGTTTATTTTGGAGACACGCTTCCCGAAGAAATTGAAAAGCCCTACCGCGCGGTAATGGATATTGAAGCGGCCTGCATTGCTTCCTGTGTGGCCGGCAGACGCTGGAGCGATATTTTGGAAATGCAGAAATCCATGCTTGCCGAAAGGGGTTATGAAGAAGAATGGCGCGGACATTTCCCCGGCGGACGCACCGGATACCCGGTGTGCGAGGCGGATTTTTCGCTGGACCCGAAAAAATGCATTGCCGACAGAGAAGCATATGACTGGTTTATCACCGTCACCGGCGCAAAAGTGGAGGAGCTGAGCCTTTATTCGGACGGCAGGCACGAAGTGCTTTCCGCCGCCGGAAACTGGCCCGTCAGAAAATATGAGATAAATGGAGAGGTGATTGAGTTGCCCGATATGCTTCTGCGTTAGCGGGGTACGGCGGCCCTTTTCTTCCTGATATTAATAAAAATGAAAGAGGTGAGCCCTGAATGGGTGTGGAGTACATACTTCAAACTTATGATATTTGCAAAGTATTTCCGGGAAATGTAGCACTCCAGGACATCAGTCTCGGCATTCAAAAAGCTTCCGTTCATGCGCTGATTGGTGAAAACGGAGCAGGCAAATCCACGCTGGTCAACATCATCAGCGGCGCGTGTCCTGCGACTTCGGGATATTTTGAGTTTGAAGGCAAAAAAGTTACGCAGCTTACCCCTCATGAAGCACAGAAAATCGGAATCGGCGTCGTTCATCAGGAACTGAACCTGATTCCGGAGATGACGGTGGCCGAGAATATCTTTCTGGGCAGAGAGATAACCGGCAAGGCCGGAAAAATCGACTGGAACGAAACGAACAGGAAAGCGAAAGAACTGCTGCGCTCGTTTGATATCTCTTTTGATGAAAAGGCAAGAATCAACACGCTGAGTGTTGCCGAGCAGCAGATGGTTGAAATTATAAAAGTCATTTCGATGGATTCCAAGCTGATTGTCATGGATGAGCCGACCGCGGTTCTGACGGGCAAAGAAACCGAGCAGCTTTTCAAACTGATTCACCGCCTTAAAGAGGAAGGAAAGACCATTATTTACATATCGCACAGGCTTGACGAGCTGAAATATATCTGCGACATGATTTCTATTTTCCGTGACGGGCAGCTGATCTATACCGGCGGCATTGGGGAGCGTTCCAAGGAAGAGATTGTGCAGATGATGGTGGCGCGCAAACTTACGGAACAGTATCCGTATGCCAAATCCGTCCCCGGCGATGTTGCGCTGAAGGTTGAAAATGTCTGTCAGGGCAGTTTCTTAAAAAATATTTCCTTTGAGGCCCATAAAGGAGAAATATTAGGCCTGTACGGCCTTGTAGGGGCGGGAAGAACCGAGCTTGCACGCTGTGTGATGGGGGCCGACCACAAAAGCTCCGGCACAGTTGAGGTTGACGGCGAGCGCGTCCAGATGAAAAACCCGACGGATGCCATCCGGCACGGCGTGGCTTACATTACGGAGAGCCGCAAGGAGTTCGGACTGATGCTCGACATGCACGTTGGGTTTAATACCAGTATTTCCGTGTTGAAAAAATGCCTGAATAAATTCAGGGGAATTGACAGAAAGACCGAAAATAGCCGGATTGTCAATATCATACGCGAGCTTTCCATTAAGACGGAATCACCACGGAAAATTGTGCGGGAACTCAGCGGCGGAAATCAGCAGAAGGTCCTGCTGGCAAGATATATTCTCACGAAGCCGAAGGTGCTCATCATCGACGAGCCGACGCGCGGCGTCGATGTCGGCGCAAAGGTCAGTATCTATCAGATTCTGAACAAGCTGAAGGAAGAAGGGGTGTCCATTATCATGATCTCTTCCGATCTTCCCGAAGTGGTGGGAGTCAGCGACAGGGTGCTGGTAATGTACAATGGCGCCATCACGGGTCAGTTCAGCCATGAAGAGCTTAGTGAAGAAGCCGTCGGCTTGTGTGCATTCGGAAATGAGAAGGGATGAGTATAATGGAAAACACTTCAACTGTTGAAAAGCGCGAAAATGTATTCAAGAAATTTATGAACAACGATCTGTCAAGAACGCTGATTATTTTCCTGCTTCTGTGTGTGGCGTTGGGAATCGCGCGCCCGACAACTTTTCTGACGGTCAGCAATGTGATTAATGTCCTTTCGCAGATTTCCGTGAACGGAATCGTTGTGATTGGAATGACTTTTATTCTGCTTACGGGCGGAATCGATATTTCCGTGGGTTCGGTGGCGGCATTTACTTCGCTGATTACGGCGATGCTGCTCGTCAGCGGCAATCCGTTCGGCAGCAATATTGTGGTCGCGCTTGCCGCAGGCATCGGCATCGGCGTCCTGGTCGGGGCGGTTTCCGGCTTCTTTATCAGCAAAATTGAATTGCAGCCTTTCATTGTTACACTGGCTATGATGACTATTTTCCGAGGGATGACGATGGTGGTTTCGCAGGGAAACCCTGTTTCGCAGTTGGGGGAAACCTTCAGCTTTATCGGCGTGAAATATCTTGGGCCGATCCCGATCAACGTCATCATTATGATTTCGTTTTACGCAATCGCCTATTATGTTCTGGAGCACACCTGCTTCGGCCGGTATGTCTATGCGGTCGGCGGCAACAAGGAGGCCGCCCGGCTGAGCGGTATCAACACCACTAAAATTATTATGGGGATCTATATGATCTGCGCGGCTACAGCCAGCATTGCCGGCATGATTCTTGCCTCCCGTGTCAATTCCGCAACGCCGACCGCCGGCAACGGGTCGGAAATGGACGCCATAGCGGCAGCGGTAATCGGCGGAGTCAGCCTTACCGGTGGAAAAGGAAAAATTATGGGTGCGCTCATCGGCGCGTTTATCATCGGCGTGCTCAACAACGGACTTGTGCTGCTCAATATAGATGTTTACTGGACACAGGTTGTAAAAGGCGTTATCATCCTTCTCGCAGTTGTAGCCGATGTGCTCAGCAAGCGCAAAACGGCAAAATAATCACTGATTCAGCGCATTATTCAAAATTAAAGATAAGAAGGAGTTAATTGAAAATGATGAGAAGATCGACAATGAAGAAAAGATGGGCCGCCGTATTGTCCTGCGCAATGGCGTTCATGATGGTTGCGGCGGGATGCGGCACATCCCCCTCCGCAAGCAGCCCGGCGGAAAATTCCGGCGCTGCGCCGGCAAGTACGGCTCCCGCGGCATCGGAATCCAAAGAAATCGGCATCGTGTTTACCGACCTGAACAATCCGGTTTTCGTTACGATGAAAGAGGCTATGGAAGCTAAGGCAAAAGAACTTGGCTACACCACCACTGTCCTTAACAGCCAGGACAACTCTGACACCGAACTCCAGAATGTGCAGAACTTAGTTTCCAAAAAGGTTGCGGCGATCTGCCTGCTGCCGAATGACGCCAATTCTGCCATAAACACCGTCAAGGTGGCGAACGACGCCAATATCCCGATTGTCGGGTTCAACCGTGTCATCGACACGAAGGACCAGTGCAAATTTGTGACCCAGGATGTTACCGACAATGTTACCGGCGCTGTTGACGCGGGCAAATATGCGGTGGAACTGCTCAAGGATGTCAAAGATCCTAAGATCGTTATCCTCAGGGGCACCTCGGGTGTTGACGCAGACAAGCAGAGGTATGAAGGCTTTATACAGGGCATCAAGGGCAGTCCGCTTGAAAATGCAGTCGTTGCGCAGGTGAACGGTCAGTTTGACACCCAGACCGGGTTCTCCGTTATGCAGAACGTAATTCAGGCGCAGCCAAAAATCGATCTCGTCTACGCAGAAAACGATACGATGGCCCTGGGCGCTCTGCAGGCTCTGGAAGGCGCCAATAGAAAAGACGTTAAGATCATTGGATACGACGGCTCTACCGAATGCGTACAGAAAATAGTTGAGGGCAAAATTACTGCCACTGTCGCACAGAAATTCAAGAGCCTGGGCACCACCGCTGTTGACTGGGCGGTAAAAGCCGCTGAGGGTAAGGCGAACGATGCTCCTCCGACCATTTCCATCGGCACAGAGCTCGTTACGCCCGACAACGCGAAAGGCTATGTGTTCCAATAATTTCCTTGCGCGGCATCCCAAGAATTCACCTGCAAAACTGGCACCGAAAAACGGTGCCAGTTTTCAATATTTTTTCTTTTTCAAGATATAAAGTTCAAATAATGGCGTTTAACGTTTGGAGATGCAGAGATCCATGTTAAAAAATATGAAAATAGGAAAGAGATTAATCCTGACCTTCACCGCAGCGGTACTGATCTCCGCGATATCCGGGATATCCGGTCTCATTGAAATGAACAGAATGGACAAAAGCTATGGCGAAGCGCTGACGATGTACGGCTTTTCCCAGGGTGATGTGGGGATTTTCAATACTGAGTTCAACAACAGTCAGACCGTTATCAGGGATGTCATCAACGCAGGCGATGAAAACAGGAGAAAGATGTCCCTGAATCAGATGGCAACGTCTATTGCCAAAACCAATATGTATTTTGCGGCCGTAAAAGGCAGCATGGTCACCAGCGAAGAGCTTTATTATTATAATGATATCAAGGGGAATCTGGACAGCTTCAATCAGATTAAAGACCAGATTGTTTCCCTTGCCGATAAAAAGGATAAAACAGGCGCGGAGAAACTGCTTACGGATCAGTTGGGTCCCGTCGCGGAGAAGATCCAGGCGTCAACGGCCGCCCTTTTAACGGAAAAAAGCACGGCGGGAAAACAGATTTCGCAGGAGCTTGAGGAAGAAGGGTTCAGGACGAGTCTGCTGATGATCCTGATCATCCTGGGTTCTCTTGTCTTTTCCCTTCTGATTGCCCGCAGCACTTCCCGAAAGATCAGCAGACCGGTCAATGAAATGTCAGGTGCTTCTTTGAAGATGGCGAAGGGAAGCCTGGATGTCCGGGTAAACGGAAGTTCAATCAAGGAAATCAAACAGCTCGGCGATTCCATCAATCAGTCTGCGGAGTCGATTCGCGCATACATAGCGGATATAACCAACCTTCTTGATGAGGTGAAAGACGGAAATTTATGTGCGGATTCCAGTCTGGAATATATCGGAGATTACGCAGAACTGAAAAATGCCTATGAGGGCATCGTGTTTTCGCTGAACGACGCTCTGAGCCGGATCAACCGGGCTTCGGAGCAGGTTTCAACCGGAGCCGGCCGCGTCTCGCGCGGTTCGCAGATCCTTTCGCAGGGGGCCGCTCAGCAGGCGAGCTCCATTGAAGAACTTTCAGCCGCCGTTTCGGATATCTCGGAACACGCGGAAGATAATGCGTCCTATGCGGCGGAGGCCGGCAGTAAAGTCAGGAGCGTTCAGTCGGATTTGGAGCTGAGCGACAAAAGCATGGGTGAAATGGTCGCCGCGATGTCCCAGATCAACGGTTCCTCACTGGAGATTGGGAAGATCAATAAAACGATCGATGAGATTGCGTTTCAGACCAACATTTTGGCACTCAACGCAGCCGTCGAAGCGGCGCGGGCGGGATCGGCCGGAAAAGGCTTCGCCGTTGTGGCGGATGAAGTGAGAAATCTGGCCGGAAAGAGCGCCCAGGCGGCGAAAGATACAAGCAAGCTCATCGAGAATTCTCTGGAACAGGTGAGAAACGGTGCGAAAATCGCTGATGAAACTGCCGGTGCCCTTCGGAAGGTTGTCACCAGCACGCAGAGCGTTTTGGATGCGGTCGGTCGAATTTCCAAAGCGTCGGACCACCAGTCGGAGGCCATCAATCAGGTTCGGATGGGATTGGATCAAATCACGGGTGTGGTTCAGACAAATTCTTCAACAGCTGCGGAGAGCGCCGCGGCCAGCCGGGAACTTTTTCTGCAGTCCCAAAATCTGAAAGAACTTGTTGACCGATTTAAGCTTAAACCATTAGATGAAGAATTAACAGCGGAAACGGAAGCCACATTATAGAAACCGTTCCCGACAAAATGATCCTATTTGTGCAATTACCCACAAGAGATTCGGGCGACTATCATCGCTAACTAAAAAAGCGCTGCATAGCCCGAAAATACCAGTGGGGCACCGATTACAATCGGTCCACGCGGTCATGCCGGCCGCGTGGACCGACTGATAGAACCCATCACAGCCGAATCCTTTTTCCTGGGAATGTTTGTCATCGGCTCGGAGGGACCGGAAGAACTTTTCCTTTTATCCGTTCATATTTAAATGAAAATGACATATACTTGATAGGAATGTTTTGTTGGCCTATAAAAAGCGTAGCGTAATTCAGGCACATGGGAGAAAACAAAGAATAGCTCCTTCTATGTGACCATGTGCCGATTGAGTTACACTATTCAGCAACAAAGAGGAACCGTTATCCTATGAATCGCAATCTTTTATAAAAAAGCCTTGACATATAGGTGTGCCTGTGCTATTATATTTAAGCACTCTAAACGAGGCCTTACTGCTGAGTTTATAGAAGATGCACAAATAAATATCGCGGAGTGGAGCAGTCCGGTAGCTCGTCGGGCTCATAACCCGAAGGTCGTAGGTTCAAATCCTGCCTCCGCAACCATGCCGAGTGTTCTTATAGTATTTGAAAGTGCTGTAAGAACACTCGGCTTTTTATATGCTTATCCTGCCATTTGCGCTTGGGAGTAGCTTACGGCTACTCCTTTTCTTGTCTGTATCAGAACATCCGGTTCCTGTAGAGATGAAACATCCGGTATTTCAATGGAGCCGATACAATTATAATGAATAGTCAGCTTCTGGACGTATACGCCGTTTACCTTCTCAGCCTGATGGACTTCAATGTGATCGATCAGTTCGTTCAGCATACGCGGTGTGAGCTTTCTGGCTCTGGTATATTTACGCACAGTGGCAATGAACATATCCGTGCCCACAGATTGACGGCTTTCTTTATCAAGCTCGGCCCTCAGCGTTTTTATCCGCCCTGCTAATCCGCTCTGCTCATCTTCATACTGCTTGGTCATTTTTGAAAACCGCTCGTCGGAAATTTTCCCGGCCACATTGTCCTCATACATTCGATCAAACAGTCGGTCAATCTCTTTATCGCGGGCCAACAGAGCATTGTATCCTTTTTGCTTTTTCTGCCGCTCAAGTTCCACCGTTTGCTGAGAATGTCCCATAACCGCTTTGACAAATTCATCTTCATACTTGCTCGCAAATTTTGTGAGCCTGTGGATTTCTCCCAGTACGACCTGTTCCAGAAAGTCGACACGGATATAATGGGTAGAAGCACAAGTACCCCGATTACCTTTGTAATTGGAACAGTTGAAATACTTGATGTCCGGGTTGCCCTGATTGAAGTGGTAATGCAGATTGTGACCGCAGTCGGCACAGACAAGCAAGCCGGAAAACATATTGGTTTCTCCCTCATTGGTTTTCCGCTTACGGATTTTGCCGCGCTTCTGCTGTACTTTTTCCCATGAAGCGCGGTCAATGACCGGATCATGCACATCCTTAAAGATAACCCAATTGTCACGGTCGTTCTCAATTCGCTTCTTATTCTTGTAGGATTTGCTGTACGTCTTGAAATTGAGAACGTCCCCGCAATACTCCTGTAAGGAAAGAATCTTCGTGATAGTTGAACTGTTCCATTTCGTGGGCGGTGCGTCTTTATGCTTGCCAGGGCGGTTGACACCTCGTGTTTGCCAATAAGATATTGGAGTCAGGATGCTATCCTTTTCCAGTGCGGCGGCGATCTGCTCCGGCCCAGAGCCGTCCAGCGTCATCTGATAAATCCGGCGAACAACGATAGCGGCTTCCTCATCCACAATCCAGCGTTTTGAATTGTCCGGGTCCTTGATGTAACCGTAAGGAGGCTGTCCCATCGGTTCCCCGGCATTTCCTTTGATCTTATTGCTGATACGTCGTTTTTTGCTGATATCACGGGCATACCACTCGTTGAACAGATTGCGGATCGGTGTTAGCTCATTTTCTCCCTCGGCGGTATCCACATTGTCGGAAACCGCGACAAGCCTGATGTCGTGATCGGGGAGGAATTCCTCCGTGAGTTTTCCAACCTCTATGTAGTTTCTACCCAAGCGCGACATATCCTTTACGAAAACAGCCGCCGCGTGGCCTTCCTCAAGCTCTTGAATCATCGCAACAAAACCGGGCCGCTCCATTGTGACACCGGAAATGCCATCGTCCGAGAAGTGGACAAGGTTGGTATATCCTTTTTCTTTGGCAACCTTGATTAAAAGTTTTTTCTGATTGCTTATGCTATAGCTTTCACCCTCAAGATTGTCATCGCGTGACAGCCGCTCATAAAGAAAGGCTGTGTCTTCCCGGTTTTTTCTCCTATTTGACCGTTTCATAAATCCCCCTTTCCGGCAGTCAAATAAGCAGTATTTACAGGGTAAGGTATACCATATTGACCGCCGATTGTCACGCTTGCCGCATTGGCACTTATCATCAAAGCCGATCTGCGTCGGCCCTCATTAGTCGTATTAAAATAGTTCCCAGCGTGTCATGCCCTTCTGTTTGAAAAACAGGCTCGACAACGAAAGTCTTGCCGTCCACCTCATAGGTAGATGTTTTATCTAAACGATTGCGCCCGGAAACGCCGGGCGGTATATTGCTGTTGCAGGCAGCAGACTTCATGTTTTTCATCGTTATAGCCTCCGTATAAATAAAAACAGCCGCGCCGTCTATTTCCATATTTGCACTGCCCTCATGGGCAATGCGAAACAATTACGGCACGGCTGTCCCTTGTCTCGATTTGTTTTTATGTTTACAGACATTCCGGACGAACAGGCGGCGTACCTGTTACCATAGGAATTGCACCTCCCTCCATGATGATGGCGGGCCGTTCTCATTGCCTGCGACGGTTTTATCACGCTCGGACTGTGACTGAACGGAAGTTTCATTACATACAGATGATTGCCGCAGAGCCGCCTTGCATCTATTGGATGCTGCTCTGCTTACGGTGCTGGTGTTTTTCGCTCCTTTTCCGTTACGCTAAAATCCGATCACCCTCTCCCGCGTAAGGAAAGATCATGGCGCACCCGCCGTCCGGCTTCCTGTATGCCGTTGCTTGCGGTATGTATCCGGCTTGTCCTTTATTAAATTTTCAAGCTACAACAGGGGAATAATATCTCCCTCATAAACCCTTTCATTTTTGGGGCCTGTTAGGATACACCTAATGGTCATTTTTTAGAAAGATTTCCATGTTTCGAAGCCCCTTCCTGATTGACTTGCGTACATTTCGGGCATCCACACCTTCTACCCGTGCAATATCGGCTTGACTGATACCGAGTATGTAATGGGCATAAACGCGTTTGGCCTGCTTGTCCGGCAAAGAGGCAATCGCTGCGTGGAGCTGTGCGACCGTTACTTTACGCTCATATATTTCACAGGGGGACAAAGAGACAAACAGGATGTCATTCTCGATGCCGTCGTCACAATCCAGAGAGTAATACGCCTTGTGCCGGTATCTTCGTAAGTAGTAGGCAGCGTCGGCCCGTTCATAGGAAACCATGAGCGCCGCGACTTCATTCGGCACTTCGATAGTGCAGTCGGTGGTATAGAAATCGGGATAATATTCCCGCAAATTAATCTGTGTCATTAAATTTTCCTCCATTCCGATTTTTGAGTTGTGGCAAATCGAAACAGAGGTAGGTGGGGAGCGACAGCGGGCTGAATGTCCCTTTGCAAGGCCAAAAAGACCCACTTGGGCATAACCCAAATGAGCCTTTTGCAAAAAAATGAACTTATATATCCAGTTTTTGAATCCTATAGGTTCCTGTTCGTGGCCACAGTTACCCGTTGAACAGCACAGGCTTTTTTTAACAGACTACCTATTAGAGCAACGTATAGCGAATAGATGTCCGCTTCATCACGCCCGGCCGCTGCTGTGCAGCGGTCGCCTAATGTTTAGAACATATCGAATGCACATGGAAAGCCCTCCAACCTGCAAGTCTGAAGGGGAATCGATATTGCTATTCAGACATGATGATACACCCACCAAACTCGCGCTTTTTGTGTGACAGAATCTTACTAAACAGAAAAATGCTGCCATAAGAGTACATTTTTGCAATATTACACGATGGTAAATCTGATATCGGTTATATCTAAAATGTGGTGTAAATTTCCATAGTCAGGTAAGATCTAAAAAGACCATAGGTAACATTTCCGAAAGCTTGTCAAGACCAAAAGCACTTATATTTTGATTACGTTAATGAGATTTTTATATATTACCGACATTGTGTACATTTGATGTTGCTTTTTAACTTTATAAAATCGTAATAGCAAAGGCTTTAGGCCATTACACCGCTGACAATATTGCATCAATCTGCGACAGAGCCTTATAGACGTTCTTATATGCTGGGCAAGCATCTGATGGAATTGCATAGTTTCTTGTGAGGCTTCTGAGTTTTTCCAATAAGGCCGTTGCTCTGCCAGTATCCATACCATCTTCAAATACGGCCTGCAGTTCGTCTGTTACCTGTTTAACTTCCATCAACTCCGGATGTTTCGCTCCATGTATTTTCAGCACTTTCGGCAGAAATATATTCAGTGTCTTAAACGATTTCTGTACAGATTTCGAGCAGTTCTTTAAATGATTTGATCTTCCGAACATCTATTGTCCTTCTTTTCATTTTTTCTCATTATACTGGAGACTTTCTCCGCTTACCTTGATTTATATCAAGTTTATTTAATTTTTGTAATTTTTAAAAGAAGAGGCAGAAGCCATAAACATTCGTGGCTTCTGCCTCGAAACCCTGTTGCTCCTGTTTGCCAGATAGGTATAATCCGCCTATTATAAGACGTTTTCCAATGCATCTTTCTGTAAGAGGCGTATGTTTTTCCCCGACCGTCCCAGAAATCCATCATCTTCAAACTGTCGCATTCGTCTTGAAAGGGTCTCGGGTGTGGTAGCTAAAAATGCTGCTAACTCCTTCATAGACAGTGGAAGTACAAATGTATCCGCCCCAGCGACCTTTGACAGGTCAATTAGGTAGGAAGCTAGTCTTAACGCGACACTTTCCGTCGCTGTGCGGGTAGTCAACTGGTCCGCCTCTGCCAGCTTGCGGCTGTATTCTTCCAGCAGCTTGACACTGATAGCAGGATATTGTATGAGCAGCTCCATGAATTCCTCACGCCCTATGACACACGCCTCAATATCTGTCAGTGCTTCCCCAAAACTGTTCGGATTGATGGAACCAAATAAGGTGTCTTCTCCTATAACACTTCCAGACTCCAGTACACGAAGCAACTGTTCCTTTCCAAAACCCGAAAGCTGATAAACTTTGATCCTGCCTTTTGCAAGGATAAATAATCCACATGATTTATTGGGAGAATAGATAATTTCTCCTTTTGCATAACAGCGGTGTTGCATGATTCCGCTGATTTTCTCCAGGTTTTCGTGACTTAAGTGATTGAAAATCGGCACATTCTCTGCACATACGTGTCCGGACATTTTTTCCCTCCATTCCGAAAGCGTTTTGGCGAGGTCCTTTTAAGCAGCTTTGCTTATATTTTCTGTAAGCTTTGCCAAAAGCTCATAGGTTCTACAAAAAGTAGCACATGCATCTGCAGGAACCATAAAACTTCCAGTTATGGATTTCAGTTCATCTAACAGCTTAGCCATTTCTTCACTGCTTTTACCGGATTTTGCGCCTTTAAGAATGTCTGAATAAATTTCTCCCACTCTGGAAAGTTCCGGATGGTTTCCGCCGTGAACGCGCTGTACGACTGGTAAGATCTTGTTTAATTCCTTTACATCGCTGCTATTTACAATTTCCTGATATGTCATGTTAACTCTCTCTTCTCTTTTATTCTTATGAAAGTTTCAATACTTCATAGCCGATACTTCTGACAACCTCGGCGAGCTTTTCAGGTTCCGTTGTCTGTTCATCGTACTGCACCTTGGCTTTACTGGAGTTGAACAAGATGGACACGGAATCCACTCCCGGAGCATTCTTCAGTACGGTCTCGATTTTCTGTGCACACATAGGACAGACCAGTTCGCCCAACTGCATGGTACATTTTTTCATATTAAATTCGCTCCTTTTTCATTGATATCATGATTTTAACATGGGTTGCTTATCAAATACTTGATGCAGATCAACTTTTTACAATCTATAATTTAAACTGCGCTTTTTCCATGGACTCATAACCCTTCATGATTTCTTTGTTCTATGAAGAAGCCGCATAGCATTCAGGATGACCACCAGGATACTTGCTTCATGTATGAACATGCCGCTTGCCATGCGGATATATCCGGCAAAAAGTCCCGCTAAAAGCAACAGCACCGTACTGACGGCAATCACGATATTCTGTTGCAGGACACTGACTGTTCTTTTTGCCAGCTTTATCGCCACCGGGATGCTCTCAAGGTTGGAGCGCATCAGAACCACATCCGAGGTTTCCACAGCCACATCTGTTCCGCCTCCCATGGCAATTCCTGTGTCTGCTGCAGCAAGTGCCGGGCTGTCATTAACGCCATCCCCTACGAATGCAACGATTCTGCCTTCTCTTTGCATCTTCTGTATTACGGAAAGCTTGTTCTCCGGCAGAAGTTCTGCCTGCACTTCATCTATTCCAATCTCTGCTGCAACTGCTTCTGCTGTCTTACGATTATCTCCCGTGAGCATCACTGTCTTTTTGATGCCCAGACGCTTTAGATTTGCAATCGTTTCTGCTGCGCCATCCTTAATCTTGTCAGAAATAGCAAACAATAATAAAATCTTTTCATTCTCAGAAATCAGAACTGTGGATGCGCCATTCCTTTGTGCCTCTTGTAAATCTCGCTGCTGTTCCTTTGTCAGGGTGATTCCCTGTTCCGTCATCATCCGTTTGCTGCCTGCTATTACGACATTTCCATCTATGTCAGCACGAACTCCAAATCCTTTCAATGTCTCACTGGCAACCGCTTTTTCCACTGTAACATCCCGCTTCTTTACATAATTCACAATTGCCTTTGCCAGCGGATGATCGCTTGTACTTTCTAAGGCTGCCGCCAACTTCATAGCACCTGGAATATCTTCTGTGTAGCTGTAAACATTTGTCACATCAGGATGACCTGTAGTAAGTGTTCCTGTCTTATCAAACAGGAAGGTATCCACCTTGGCGAAGGTTGTCACGCTGTCACCGCCTTTTAACAACACACTGTCTTTCGCACCGCGGCCGATACCAGCCACGTTGGCTACCGGTGCCCCAATGACCAGGGCTCCCGGACATGCAAGGACAAGAACGGTGATCGCCGTATCCAGGTTACGGGTAATGAGCAGAACAAGTGCTGCAATTACAACGACTGCGGGTGTATACCATTTGGCAAACCTGTCAATAAATCGTTCCACCGGAGATTTCGCATCCTGTGCCTCCTCCACCAGTGCAATAATCTTGGAAAAGGTGGTATCCTCTCCCACACGGGTTGCACGCATCTGTAAGATTCCACTGTCAAGGATGGTTCCGGCATAGACCTGATCTCCAACCACCTTATGAATTGGAACGGATTCGCCGTTGATGCTTGCCTCATTCAGATACCCTTCTCCGAATTCGATGATACCATCAACGGCTACCTTTCCACCAGTCTTGACCAGCAGCAGGGTATCCTCTTTCACCTCATCTGCATCAATCTCCTCTGGTTCAGCTGTCTGGCTCTCTAATCTCCATGCAGTGGCGGGTACCATCTCTGTAAGCATCCGGATGGCACTGCGGGTCTTCTGCAACGTACGCTGTTCCAGGTATGTTCCGAATTGGAAAAGAAATGTCACGATAGCTGCTTCGCTGTACTCTCCGATAAACAGTGCGCCAAATACTGCAATGCTCACTAAAACTTCAATGCCAATGGCTTTCATCCTCAGTCCTGTGATTGCCCGGAAGAAGATTGGCAATCCTGCTAGCACTGTGGCAACGAGATAACAAATGATTGTGGCTGTTCTCATATTTGTCACTCGTTCTGCCAGATACCCTAAGACTGTCAGTATGCCTGCTGCAAATGTAAAAGGTGTCGTATACTTTTTAAGGAATTGATTCAGTTTTCGATTCCATTTACTCATGTGTATCTACCTCCTAACTGTCTGAATCGTAGCAGATCCTGTCAGGGAAGTAATTGACGTGTGTCAAAAATCTAATGACACGCTAAAATATTGATTAAATCAGAGAAAAAGTTTTTAATTGTATACTGTTACGCATTTAATTTGATGCAGGAAGCCCACGCATAATCCATTTATAACTTTCTATCTCTTGGGAAAGTCCCAACATCGCAGCTTTTACAGAATATTGTTGTGAAAGCGTATTATATCTAATTTTAGCGTAATCCATGGTGGAGAGAATTCCTGCTTCATGTTTTTTCAAAGCCTGTTCTTGACTAAATTCCGCGGTTGCTAGTTTTTGCTGTTTAGCAGTCAGTACAACCTTTTTTTCTTGTATGGTTTTATACTGCTTATCCAGCGATGAGCCTATGTTCTGTAACTCAAGTTCCATGTCATCATTGAGAGCATTTTTTTTATCTTTTTCTTTATATGTCTCGTCACTTAGAACTGCGCGCTGCTTGCGTTTAATTTTTATATTATAGCTTGCATCCTGTGCTGCAGTGAGATCACTGTCCAGATCAATTTTATTTGTATAATCGGTGTCCGGATTTGGAACATTTCCAAATACAATCGTATCGTTATAAGAATGTCCAAGTAAAATATTCATTTCAGTGTCGATAGCTTTCGACTGATTTTGTAGATTGGTTATGCTGCAATCCAAAGTGTTTAAGGCATCTTGGGCTTGCGCGACATCAAGGCTGGTACCCTGCTTCAGGTTGTATTTCGTTTGGGCAGTCGAAAGAGTGTTTTCTAGCAGTGCGCGGGAATCTGTCAGGTCCTCTATATTGTATTGGAGCTGATAGTGAGTAGAAAACAAACTTTGAGCGGTTCTCACAATCTGATAATTTGCCAAATCAGTTTGTAAATCCGTCAATTCAAAATCATCCTCCGAAGTATCTTCCTGCATATCTAATATTTTAGACAAGGTAGAAAGCGTTACGCTGGTACCCTTTGCAACAGTTTTCAATTCTTCCGAAGCATCCGGATCATTTAGAATTGCTGTAAGACTTTGAGAGGTTTTTGAAACCGTATCCAGAATATTTTCATATTTTTTCTTCAGCTCATTTTTATTATCAAGGCTGTCAAGGCTTAGCATGTTACTGTTTACCTGCAAATTATTTCCCAAAACAGTTTGTTCCACCTTTGAATATTCAATTGTATAGGGCGTCTTTTTTTCAGCAGTATCCTCTGCAAACGCGGGTACCGTCGTATTCAGGGCAAACAGTACCACCATTGTAAATAAAACGGCTTGTTTTCTCACTTTCATGAGATTTACTCCTCCTTATATCCTATTAAGTAATTTGCATAGCAAAATTCACTTCCGATAGGTAAATTCCGTTGTTAATCATTGCTGCTTTTATTTTTCATTCCCGACACATTGTTTTTAATAGAAAAATGGACGTCCGATGTCAAACCGGGTTTTATATATTCGCTGTTTTCATCCGGCTTCACTTGTACTTTAACAACACGGTCACCGTCGTGATCCACCGCCAAACTTGGAATTTTGGTAATGTGTCCTGTGATCTTTAAGTTTTTGTTAGACGTTGGCACAATATAGACCTTGCTGGTTGCTGAGATTTCTCCAATGAATTCCTCCGGTACTTCCGCGCTGACATAGATGCTGTTCGCATCAATTAGGCTGATTACATTTTGGGCTGTTTGGCCACTGATGATGGTTCCCCTTTTTACATTGATTTCTTTCACAATGCCGGATGCCAGGTTAGAAACAATATTTGCCCCGGAAATGTAGGGCTCGTCAGCTTTTGAACTCATTATGTCAAGATTTGCCTGTGCCGCTGTAACATTAGCTTTCTGTTGATTTAGCTGAACCTGCGCAGTTTTCAATGAGATGTTTAACGAATCGATCGCCTCTTGCAAAGCGCGCTTTGTCTTTGCAATGTTAGCTTTCGCATCATTAACAGCTTTACTCTTTTGATTCAGCGCATCGGAATATGTATTAAAATCAGATTGAGATATTGCCCCACTTTTAAGCAACGTTTTGTATTTATCCAAATCTTCACGCGCCTGTTGTTCTTCCTTTTGGGCAAGATTTAGGGCATTTTTGTATAATTGCAAATCCGGACTACTCCCGTTATTGAGCTCTTTTATCTTGTAAGCAATTTGATTCTTCAGAACTGAAATCTGCTCTTGCAGAGAGGCTTGATCAACGTTGTCGGCGGAAGCTTTTGCCGAGTCAACTTTTGCTTGTAACTCTTTTATATTGTTTTCATATGTATCGGTAGAAAGTGTGATCAGCTTGGTTCCTTGTTTTACATTATCACCTACACTCACGTTGATGTTTTCCACTTGCGCGGGAAAATCAATGCTGATTTGGGACTCGCTGCTGTATAAGACTTCCCCCCAAGCAACAATATCCGTATTAGTTGCCGAACTCCCAGAAGACACGCTTGTTTGTGGTATATTATCAGTCTTTTGGCAGCCTGTGAGCAGCAAAAGCAATGCGGTTAGCAAAATTGCATAATACTTTTTCATATGTGGCAGAACCTTCCTTTATCAATCATTCAACGCTTTTCAGCGCCTGAAGCATATCAATGGATTTAATTTTTTTGCGGACGACATGGTTTACAATGGCTGCGAAGATCAACGTTATCAGTGCTGCAATCAATATTCTGTCTACCGTCACATGGCTGATTAAATCAAAGTCATCGCCAAACCCTCCAGCTATTGTATTAGCAAGAATTTTTCCGATCGGAATTCCTAAAAAGATACCAATTATTGTAGAAAATAAATTTTCCATAAGAACAAGCGGCCGAATTTCTTTTTGATGGAAACCAAGGACTTCCAATGTGGCGAGGTCTCTTACCCGTTCGGCAAAATTCAACATCCCCATGTTATAAAGTACTACAAAAGCCAGAATCGCACCCGATAAAATCAGGAGGAAAGAGGTCCCGAAGATAGCGCTGAGATTACTCTCAAAATCTGATTTCTGGGTTTTCCTGTCTGTATAGCTGGCAACATAATCGCTGTTTAAAAAATCGTTATCCTTATGCGTCCATTTTACAAGCACTGACGTGGGACTATATTTTTCGCCGATTTCCTGCCAATAACTGTCTGTCATGTAAATGCCTTGTGAACTTGGCATATAAACAATCTTAATGATTTTAACGGGATAGTACGAATTGCCGCTTCGCTTCAAGTTCACCGTATCGCCGGCTTTCACGTGCATGAGTTCGGCCAGTTTCCTTGTCATTGCGATTCCGGTATCTGGCAGGGTAACACTATTGCCGTGCAAATCCTTTAGATGGATCAGCGGACTTTCCTTTGAAAAAACAGAGATGACGGACATTTTTCGCAGTCCGCTCTGAGTGGTAAGTTGAACGGAAGTTTCCTCTAAATTCTGTACAGTCCCATCAAGATGCAAATTCTTTAAAACTTTGTCTGTAGTACCGCTGGTGAGAATGATTTTCTGGTCATAGGAGTATGTTTGATCATAAAGTGTTTTTGGAATTCCAGATACAAGATCAAACAGGGCCAAGGCGCCTATAATCAACCCCGCGCAGCCCGATACGCCGAGAATGCTTACGATGATTCTGAATTTATTGCGCATTGCATTTCGCATAATCAGTTTCTGGCTGAATTTCAGGCGGTTCCAGATGTAGGGCAGATGCTCCAGTAAGATATGGCTACCTCTCTTTGGTGCTTTGGTCCGGAGCAATTCAGACGGTGTTTCATTCTGGAGCTTCAGGCACGAGTAGCAGGAGATACCTCCGGTAAAGAGCAGAATAATGGAAGCGCCGATCAGAAACTTAGGAATGTTGACAACCATGTCTTCAATTGGGAAAGTCATAAGGTGTTCCAATTTGGAAAGCAACAACCTTCCAATCACGTTTGGACCAAACAGGACTCCAACGAGGATACCCACTACACCAATGTAGACACCATAGGATGTATAATGCCACAAGATACTTTTCCTGCTATAGCCCAATGCTTTTAATATTCCTATTTGGTTGCGTTGGTCTTCCGTAAGCCTCATCATAGTGCTGAAAGTTATAAGAGCTGTAACCAGAAAAAACATAAAAGGAAAAATTGTGGCAAGGGACTGGAATTGGATAACCTTAGCGTTCGCAAAATTGACGCCTCGATTATCGGTTTGTGTTATCACAAAGTTGAGCTTTTTTCCGAATATGGAATCCATTTGGCTTTGGACTGCTGCAGTATCCGCTCCCGGAGTAAGCTGAACTTCGATTTGGTTATAGGGTTTCACGCCGCCGTAGGCGGAAGCAATCTGGTCTTCATCCATCACAATAAACCCATAGCCCTTTGGGTCCGGCATCATGGAAGCGGTGTCTTTAATAGCATAGATATTTTCACTGCTAAGGGCGAGTGCTTCAATCGAGACCCTGATTTTGTGATCGTTTACCTTTACGGTCAGGGAGTCTCCAACAGAAAGATGATTGGCCTCTGCGAACGAACGGTCAAGGATTGCGCCTCGTTTGCTCACCCTTTTTCCCGTCATCACCTCCGCCATATCAAGCGTATTTTCCGAGGGAACGGCATAAATCTGCAAAGATGGTTTTCTGTCTATCTCGGCGGTGGCATTGTTGATCGAAAATCGTTTTTCCGCCTTCTGCACACCTTTAATATTCCGGACCCTCCACAGATTCAATTCGGAGGGATTCGAAGCGGATATCCAAAAATCCGAAAGATCGGTAGCTTTGTAAAAACTTTGAGAATGTTCATATACTGTGGTCCATATGGTATCCAGCCCGACCGACATACCGATAGCAAGTACAGCCATAATGAAAATAGACAGAAATTGAGATCGATTTTTCTTCATATCCTGAATCGATTTTTTAAAGAGTGCACCCTTTACCATACAATTTCCTCCACAGGTCGCGGATGCTCGGTATGCCGGGTTTCGATGATCTGCCCATCGCGCATGTGGATTACAGTATCCGCCATTTCGGCGATCGGTGCATTATGTGTGACCATGATCACTGTTTTTTTCATATCACGGGCTATGTCGCGAATCAGCTTAAGCACGATTCGGCCAGTACCTGAATCCAAAGCACCGGTGGGCTCGTCGCAAAGCAAAATCTGCGGATTTTTTGCCAGTGCTCGGGCGATAGATACCCGTTGCTGTTCACCGCCGGACATCTGGCCTGGAAAATTGTTTTTTCGTTCTCCCAGACCTACCCGCTCCAACATCTCTACAGCATTCAGTGGCTCTTTGCAAATTTCCTCTGCAAGCTGAACGTTTTCAAGCGCTGTTAGGTTGGGGACAAGGTTATAAAACTGAAATACAAATCCAATTTTGTCCCTGCGGTATGAAGTCAATTCTTTGGCTCCCAAATTTGATATCTCTTCTCCATTTACTGTGATAGTCCCTTTCGTCGGTGAATCCATGCCGCCCAGCATATTCAACACCGTCGTTTTTCCCGCCCCGCTTTGCCCAAGCACAACGTTAAATGACCCTTCTTCCAGAGAAAAACTGATTTCTTTCACAGCCTTTATGATACTGTCTCCTACGATGTATTCACGTTCTACTTTTTCAAATTGAATAAAACTCATCCCGGATCCCCCTCATAGAGAAATAGGTCATTTGAAAACTTATTTTTTTATTTAATATCGGCATTGGCTTTGATACCTGCTTAAAACGTAAATTTTCCAATATAGTTTCTCCTTTCATTTCCAGTTCGTTTGTATTATAATCTAAAGCAATAAAATAAGGAGTAACATATGTTACTCCTTATAAAGAAGATGATAAAAATATGGAGAACCTGATCCCAACACTTGCATTGACCAACTTGTTTCGGTGCTTTTCAACGGAAGAATTGTCAGTCCTTTTAAAAAAAGAGCATTACCATGTCAAGCGATATGCCAAAGGCGCTGTAATACACCTTCAAAACGAGAAGTGTGTCAGTCTTGACATTGTTTTACATGGGACGGTTTTGGTTCAAAAAATTGATTCAAACGGGGATATGCTTACTCTTTGCAGTTTTATGGCCGGTGATTCTATAGGCGAAAACCTTCTTTTCTCGCGGAATAATCCGTATCCTATGACAATGACCGCAAAATCTGATACGGATATTCTCCACGCTGACAGAACGTTAATTCTATCGCTGTGCCAAAACAGCAGTGGATTTCTGGAAAATTTTCTTCAGTCAATCTCCGACAAAACACTGATTCTGGCAGGAAAAATTAATACTCTTTCCATGAAAACAATTCGCCAGTGCATGATCGAATTCCTGCTTTATGAATACCGAATACAAAAAAGCACAACGATACGGTTGGAAGTATCAAAAAAGGAACTTGCAGAAAAATTCGGGATCCAAAGGCCATCACTATCCCGAGAATTGATGAAAATGCGCAATGAAAACCTGATTACCTTTGATGCCAAAAGTATAACTATCAGGGATATGAAAGCACTTAAAAGGCTTCACACCGACTGATAAATGAGGAACAGACTGCTAAAAAGGAGTGGTACGCTTCATGGAGAAATGTAACATATGCAACGAGCACTGCCTACATAAGCTCTGTATGCGCAAAGTACCGATTTTTTCATCCTTAAGTCAGGATGAAATGACCCATATTGCTTCTATTATTCGCCACAAAGAATACCGAAAGGAAGAAACACTTCTTTCCGAGGGAAGTAAAGCGAACACCCTTGTGATTATCAATGAGGGAAGTGCCAAAGCCTTTAAACTTACACCAGACGGCAGAGAACAGATCCTGTATGTGTTTTCCGAAGGGGATTTTTTCGGAGAACGCAATCTTTTTGGCAGACAGATATCTACCTACTCTGTGGAAGCCCTGGAACCGGTCAGGACATGCTCTTTTACAAAGGAAAGTTTTTATGATTTACTTCACTCATATCCGGAGATTGCTATAAAGATCATTGAGGAATTGGAAAAACGAATTTCTCACTTGGAATGTACCCTGCAAAGCATGGGGGTGCGCAGTGTTGATGAGCGTGTCAGTACACTCATCCTCGATTTTGCCGAAAAATATGGAACGTCTGTTCCTGATGGAACACTGATTCATCTACCACTGAGTCGTGAGGGTATGGCAAACTATCTGGGAGTCGCACGTGAAACGGTAAGCCGAAAGCTTGGCCAATTGGAAAACGAAGGGATTATCCGCTCGCACGGAAACAAAAGTATTTTGCTGCTGGATCGCAATATGCTTGAGTCATCAGCCGGAAAATCCGTTGATCTTTAATTTACCAACATGGCATAAAAATTTGAGTGCGATCACAGAAATACCTCCCACAGCCTGTTACAATGATGATGAAATCAGGAGCAGACTGCGGGAGATATTCTATTCAAGGACAAAATTCTGAATTTAAGTAAGAGAGAATATGAATGATGCAACAATGATTCGGGAATCACTAAATTGTTGGAAACAGTTGGGTGCTAAAAATTATAAAGTCCAGAATGCCCGCATCAGAAGGTAAGTTTATGACCATTTCAAAAGGTACAAAAGCAGAAAATTACGTCCCTTAAATCAGGCTTTTGTGGAACACGAGTACAAAAAGGAGGAATCTACATGAGTGAGGAAATCAATAACCGGGAATATCGCCAGAAAATTCTGAAGGAATTAATCACACAACTTCATAACGGCAAAAGTGTTGAAGAGGTCAAGGGACGATTTGCTGCCGTGTTCGGAGGAGTGTCTGCAGAGGAAATTGCGCAGGCCGAACAGGCTCTTATCAAGAACGGTTTGCCAGTATCCGAAATTCAGCGCCTTTGTGATGTGCACGCAGCCGTGTTTAAAGGTTCCATTGAAGAAATTCATCAGCCGTCAGACCCGTCTGAGATTGCCGGGCATCCAGCTAATACCATGAAGCGTGAAAATAGAGCTATTGAAAAATTGATTGCAGAAATCCGAAAAGTAATAGATCAATCATCCGGAAAAAAAGATGTGGAAACCGCTCTCAATCGACTCGCCGAGATCGACCGCCATTATCTTAAAAAAGAGAACCTGCTATTTCCTTACATGGAACAGTATGGTATTACGGTTCCCCCAAAGGTAATGTGGGGTGTGGACGACGAAATTCGCGCACAGCTCAAAGAAATCAATATGCAGCTTAAAACAACAGATCTATTCCATTTGAAGGGACAAATTGAAGAACTCCTTGCGAAAATCAGTGAGATGATTTTTAAAGAAGAAAGCATTATGCTTCCGATGCTGCTTGAAAACCTGACACAGGATGAATGGAAGCGTATTGCCGAAGAAAGCGGCGAACTTGGCTATTGTTTCATTGATCACGTACCGGAGTGGTCGCCGATCGTCCGAAAAGAAAAGGAAATCGTACGGCAGGAAGAGGCCGCTCCAGGTGTCGTTACTCTGCCGACCGGGGTACTGAAAACCGAAGAGCTTGTGAGGATGCTCGATACTCTTCCCATTGACATTACCTTTGTGGACAAGGACGACACAGTAAAGTATTTTTCGCAGGGTGCAGAGCGCGTCTTTCCCCGTACAAAGGCCATTATAGGTCGGAAGGTTTCCAATTGTCATCCACCGGCAAGCGTGCATATCGTGGAAAAACTTGTAGAGGATTTCAAAGCCGGACACAAAGAGAGTGAAGATTTTTGGATTGATATGGGTGAAAGATACATTCTTATTCGGTATTTTGCTGTACACAGTGAAAAAGGTGAGTATCTCGGCGTACTGGAAGTGACCCAAAATATTAAACCTATTCAGAAAATCAAAGGTGAAAAGCGTCTGGTTTCAGAATAATATTGAGATAATTAAAGAAAGGTGATTTAAAGTATGGAAACGCATTATTTAAAGAACATTGAATTCAAAACTGCATTGGAGTTGCCCTCACTGGTCGAATACCAGCAGGGACAGGTTGTGAGCCGGACGCTTGCGCAGAACAAGGCAGTGAGTATCACCCTGTTTGCATTTGATGAAAACGAAGAAATTAGCTCGCACTCATCAGATGGTGACGCAATGTTAACTATTCTTGAAGGAACGGCGCATATTACCGTTGGGGATCAGGAATTTTCACTGGCAGAAGGGAAAACCATTGTGATGCCAGCGGGGATTCCTCATGCTGTGGCGGCAGACGGAAAATTCAAGATGCTCCTTACGGTTGTATTCCCACAGTAACAAGCATGTTCTTATATCAATTATTTGTTATAGTTTGAAAGGATGAGAACTTTATGAAAGCAAAACTTGACAGAAGCGGATGCATCTCCTGCGGACTCTGCGCGGAAACCTGCCCAGATGTTTTCCGGATAGCTGACGATGGAGTGGCTGAAGTTCATCAGGAAAACGTTCCTACAGAAGCCGAAGACAAAGCCGTGGAAGCACGGGATGGATGCCCCGTTTCTGTAATTACGGTTGAATAACCTTTCTTTGCTGAATGAAAAAATGAGCGATAGCCTTCATGTAAAGGAGCGTCGCTCATCTCTTCTGTATCGGCTAATATTGGCCATACCAAAGTAAAAATATGCTTTTCGTTGCATATGCAACATAGTTTTCATGAACGACACAGTATACTGTTAATATCACCACAAGTAAAAAGGAGAACAAAATCATGAACAATCTGGAGATGTTAAAGAAGCAGCACGGGGAGATTTATGAACTCATCAAAAATATAAACGCTTTGGTTTCCGCTAACCTTGAGTCAAACATAAATGATATTGCTTTTCAGATCAATGCCCTGTCTGGAAAACTAAAAATGCATCTGATGTCGGAAGACAAATTTCTGTACCCCTCACTTATGCATAGCAACCGTCAGGAAGTAAAGGATAAAGCGAAAGAATTCAATCATGAGATGGGTAGCCTTGCGGAACAGTTTGGAGCGTTTGTCCAACAGTATAATACGCCCTTTAAAATTCTTCAAAGCAAGGATCCTTTCCTTACAGACAGCAAAAAAATGTTCAGTCTGATTGAAGAAAGAATTCGCCGCGAGGACGGAATCTTGTATCCGTTGGCAGAAGATTAGCGAGCAGGAAAAAGAGTGAACCCAAAACAAATGCTTTGGACATTTCCGTGGAGAACGCTCCTGCCCAGAACTATAAGGAGACAGCCATTGCCGCAAGAGGGATGAATCCTTTCTCAGCAATGGCTGTCGTTTTGCCAATTCTATTATTCTATTTTGTTTCTATAAAGCTCCATTACAGCGGAGAATTCATTTTCAATAATCAGCCCATGCCCCGGAGCAATTAGCCGGATTGGCAGGTCCGCCAGTTTTAAAACCACTTCTTTTTCTGATTGTGACGCGGACCCGAATACTTTTTCGTAGTAACGCTCTGCCGCTTTTAAAAGCGTGTCTACTGGGTAATCAAGGTCTATCGGAGGTTCCGCCGCCGCATATTGTCCAAACAAATCGTTAGAGAAAAGGATATTGTTCCTGTTCCAGAAAGTTACCATGTTATCATCCCAGTGCAATCCCGGAGTCTCATAAAACGTGAACTTGTATTCCCCATATTCAACAGCATCACCGGTTTTAACCGCATGAAAATTGGCTTTCGGGAGTGCGCTCATAAGACGTTTCTTACAGGCTTCCGTGCACAAGACGGGAACGTCCGGGTATTGCTGCAGCACCATTGGAAGAGCACCGCTGTGGTCTTCTTCGGAATGGTTCAGGATGATGGCATCCAGCGGCTTTTCTCCAATGACAGAAACGATTTCATCCGTTAGCATGGAAGCAGTTCTGTCGGGGAGAGTGTCAATCAAGATGTTTGCTTTCCCAGTGATGAGGTAAGCCAGAAAAGAAAATTCCTTATCCGGCTTTATGATCGTCTTTCCGATAGCATAACATTGTTCGGATAGTTGATATTTCATGGTTCTCCTTCTTTCTAAACGGATGCAAAAACACTTCATCGCTTCCATGAACCATTTTTCCGGAAAGCTATTTTCGAACAGTGTCCGAATACCGTTCCATAAAGAAATCTTCCCGATTCATTTTTTCCGCCAACTCGGTCATCCTCTGAACCACACCGGGATCAAGATTCCTTTGCGCATAGGGATATACGACTGTGTTCTCTTTTTCCATATGGCGCTCCAGCAAATTGCAGTAACCGACGGCGTTGGCTATGATATCAAGCATGTTCTTGGTGGATCTGTTTTTTTCATATGCATCCAGTGCTTTCTCCAAATCAGACACCAGAAGTCTTGCCCAATCGTGTTCCACCAACATGCCATGCTGGACCAGATTGACCGCAACGCTGCCCAAACGGTCAAGCATTTCTTGAAACAGAATTTTCTCTTCTTTTCGGTGGTGATGTCCGTCCGCGTAATCGCGGATAAATTGAACCATACTACGGAACTCTGCAACATGAACGCTTTGGCTCTCAATGCAATTTGCGCACGTATTCCGAACATAACCGCAGAATGTCAAGATGCGGTCATGTTCTTCTTTTAATGTTTCAAAAATTGTTGTATTCATATTACCCTCTTGAAATTCGGAAGGTGAGGCCGTTCAGTTGCTCAAATGCAAATGACTTTTGAAATAAGAATCCTTTGATCCATTCAGCACGTAAACGATAAAAAACGGCTGCATCTGCGCCGAGTGCTTTCCAATATTCTTCGTGGATACCCCCGACATAACTCCAGATAACTTCATCCTGACTTTCGGTCTGAACCTCTACTGCGCTGTCGCAGGGCATTCCGTCTAAAAGAAAATCGGTGATTTCGGTGTAAATTTGCATACAGTCAAAATTGGAGGAGGACGATGTTCCTTTTTCCTGCCCATCCTGATAAAATACAGATAAAATGCTCTTAAGTCTTTCTTCATGGCCGCTCAACAGCTGAGTGACGGCATATGCCAAACGGTTTTCAACACATGCAACACGCTCATAGAGCCAACCGTGGATATTGTTCCCGTCAATAATTCCTTCCAGCGGACCTTGCTCAAGCTCTCCGTACTTTTGATTGATTTCCTGCCGAAGACCGCTACTCCAACCCTCTGACTCTGAAAGTGAGAGAATGGCCTGAACGAGAAATTCCTGTCCTTTTATTTTTTGATACATCCACTCATGAACAGGACCTAAAAATGCACTCATGAAATTATCCTCCTAAAAGGAACCGGTGCGGCAAAGTCGCACCGGTTCTGCCGTTCATTATTTCAAAAATTGATTCAATCTGTGCAAAACTTCGTCTACGTTGATTCCGTGAACCGCGCATGCGTCATTCAGAGATTCCATCTGAGAGGCGGGGCAACCGAGGCAATGCATCCCGCAGCCTGTTAAAATTCGCTCCGCTTCCGGATTGAAACTAAGAATATCGCCAATGAGCGTATCGCCTGTCACCTTTGCTTCCGGCTCCTTTTCCTGCGGACCAAAGAAGTTCTGAATATCATCATCCACGGTCGAGACCCCTGCAATTCCGAAGTTTTCCACCAGGACTTTCGCAACATTAGGAGACAGAAATGCGGGCAGCGTCGGGCCAAGATGAATGTTTTTTACACCGAGGGCCAGAAGCGCCAGCAGTACGATGACCGCTTTCTGCTCATACCATGCAATGTTGTAGACAATCGGCAGGTCGTTAATGTCGTCAAGCCCGAACACTTCCTTGAGCTTGAGGGCAATCACCGCCAGAGAATAGCTGTCATTACACTGACCGGCATCAAGCACGCGCGGAATACCGCCGATATCGCCTAGGTTCAGCTTATTGTACTTGTATTTGGCGCAACCAGCCGTCAAAATAACCGCGTCTTTCGGAAGTGCCTTCGCAAAATCGGTATAGTAATTTCTGGATTTCGCCCGCCCGTCGCATCCGGCCATGACAACGAATTTCTTGATAGCGCCGGATTTTACCGCAGCCACAATCTGATCCGCGAGTGCGAGGACCTGGTCGTGTGCGAAGCCTCCGACAATTTCACCGGTTTCAAGTTCAGTCGGCGGAGCGCAGCGTTTAGCATGGGCAATCAGTGCAGAAAAATCCTTTTCTTCACCGGGTCCGCCTGAAATGTGAGGGCATCCGGGGTAGCTTACAGTGCCTGTTGTGTAAACCCGGTCTTTGTAGCTGTCCTTTGGCGGAACAAGGCAGTTCGTTGTCATAAGAATTGGGCCGTTAAAGGCTTCAAACTCTTCCTTCTGCTTCCACCATGCGTTGCCGTAATTGCCGACAAAATGGGAGTATTTTTTGAATGCAGGGTAATAATGTGCAGGCAGCATTTCGGAATGGGTGTAGACATCGACGCCGGTGCCCTCTGTCTGCTTAAGAAGCATTTCAAGATCGCGCAGATCATGGCCTGAAATCAGAATGGCAGGATTTTTACCGACGCCAAGCTTTACCTTTGTGATTTCCGGTTTTCCGTAAGCGGATGTATTTGCGTCATCCAACAGTGCCAGCGCATCAACACCATATTTTCCGGTTTCCAGCGTTAGAGCCACCAGCTCATTGACACCAAGAGAACTGTCCATTGTTTTGGCAAGCGCACTCTGCAGGAATGCGTCAACTGCTTCATTTTCCTTGCCAAGCGCGTTCGCATGCTTTAAATAAGCCGCCATGCCCTTGAGACCGTAGAGGATCAGTTCACGCAGGCTGCGGATATCCTCGTCTTCAGTGGCAAGAACGCCGACCAAAGAAGCTTTCGCCGCGTATTCCACTTTCTGCGCATCCCATAATGCTGCTTCAGAGAGACTCTCGCGGTTATTTAACTGGCCCAGCAACTCTCTTTTATGGTTTAGCGTAGTCTGAATGCGGTCAGTAATAAAATCAGGGTCAAAGTTCGCGTTGGTGATGGTCACAAAAAGATTTTCCGTAATAAGATGATTAATGTCCGTAGAAATCGTTTTTTTCTCTGTGCGAAGCTGTGTAGTTACTTCGGACAGACCTTTTGTTACATAGATAAGCAGATCCTGCAAATTAGCCGTTTCGGGTGTCTTTCCACAAACACCCGTTTGCGTGCAGCCGGAGCATCCGGCTGTTTCCTGACATTGATAGCAAAACATTTTGTTTCCCATTTCTTGTTCCTCCTGTTCTTCATTCAAAAAATATTTTTTGATTTTATGATACAAATTCATAATCACTCACCTGCCAGTCTTTTTGAGTCTGCAAGAAGCCCCCGAAGGACCTCGCTGTGGGAACGACGTCTTTTAGTGGCTGTACCGATCAGGCATACACAGGAGTAGTTCCCGTAATGCTCCTGAAAGTAACTGATGGCGTTTCGGGCTTCCATAGCAGACCGATACTCTGCAGAATATTGATCCCACTGAATCCAATGATGAAGATAACGGTCTAGAAGCTGCGGTTCCGGCGTGAAAAAGCGGTCGTGGACATAAGCAGCATGACAGATTTTGGGGACAAAGAAAGTTAAATCTTTTTTCTTTGTAAACCCGCAAAGCTGTGAATCGTTTTTCAACCGTACATCCAGCACAAGATCCGCGTGATTTTGCAGAATTTTATCAAAAAATTCGGATGCCGATGTCTGATAAGCACTGATTTCAAATATGCTGCTTATCTCTCTCACCCCCGTTTCTGTTCTCGATTGTACAGGATTTTGGGGTATGATGATGTTGCAAATGCAACATCATCATAATTTTTATTTATATATACTATATCGCATCCGCTCACCGTTTTTCTTTCGGAAGCTCCCGCCGCCCGCAATGTCGGTAAAACCATTGACCATGCAGGATGCGTGTACACGCCGACGCTCTCCAACAACTCGACTTTCCGAAATATCCTGCATCGTGAAACACGTACAGGTCGGACAAACAAAATTGCAGCGGCCGCAGTTAATGCACCGACTGTCATACTCATCCCATATTTTCGATTTGCCTACTTCGGGGGAAAGCTCATTTGGTATCAAAACATGATTTTTCGTCTCCGAAACATGAGAAGGGATCACTACCCTCTGATCCATACAATGCTCTTTCAAAAGCCTGCTCCATTCGTCACAACGATTGTCTACGAGGAAACCTCCGTCTGTTGGCTCAAGGCTCATATCATATTCGTTCGTTTGGTTAGTTCCCATATCGACGCAAAAGCAGCTGTCAAATGCTTTCCTGCAACCCATTAAAATAAATTTTGTTCTTTCCCGTAGCCTTTTGTAATAATAATCTTCATTGCGGCCATTTTGAAGGAAGATTCCATCCAGCCGCTTGACTGCATGCAGGTCGCAACTGCGAAGGAAAACGATACTACCTTTTTCCTCCGGTTCCGCTTCACATATCCGCTCGTCCGTAAAAGACAGAAGTGTCTGAGAGACAGGAAACAGCACTTCTTTGAATGAATAATTTGATTTTTGGTCAAACACAATATCCCTGGCTTTTTTAATAACCCCGTACCGAATACAATCCACGTCAGAAAAAGTATTGCCACCGGTGATTCGGATTGGCCCATAAATCTTATATTCTTTTCCTAAGCATTCCAAGATAGCATTCAGGCCATTCTCGTTGAGATAAAAGCCCATCTATTTTTCCTCCTTAATAAAGCACTTGTCCGCAATCTTTTTAATATCTCAACTTTTTATTATAATGTTCAGTTTCCACAATGACGTTGCAATCGCAACATACAGAAGTGAATTTCAAATTTATAATGAATATTACTTCCTTCGACTGCTATAGGGGGCAATCAAATGTATAAAGAAGAAAATCCTCAAATTGCGAAAGGGCAATTGATAGGAGCTCTAATTGGACTTGCACGCGCAACAGATGGAAACGTAAACAGACCAACGGAAGAAACAGATAGGGCTTTTCTCAAAGGAATGCAGATGTGCTTCCCACATTGGGAGGAATCCTGCCAGCAGATTCACGATCAAATTGAGGTGATTCATGAAGAAAAGTGGAAACTGGTGCCCCGGTGTCTGGAATGTGCCTCGCCTTGCGGACGTAATAATGATTGTGATATTGCAGGGTTAAATGGAATGAAAAATGCGCAATTGAGATACGTGCTTCTCTCAGGTTTGCTTTTTATGGCTTCTTCGTCAATTTCTGATGTAAAGCTCTTGAAGGATCACAAAATAATGGGATTTTTTTATAGGGCTTTTTTCTTCATCGGTTACGATTGTGATGAAAAAGACCTAATCTTGTTTATTAATGAGCTTGGAGAATGGCAATACAAACTCTCTTTCCAGATGGACTCTGACGAATGATTTGCAAAAAAAATGGTTCCCGGCAATAGCGGGAACCATTTTAAAGAAAGATTCTATTATGTTAGCCTTTCCATGGAAAATGTATTTTTATCGTAATCCAGCAACCCGTCAGTTTTCATTCGGGATAGTTCCCTAGTTAAGGCGCTGCGGTCTACACATAAATAATCAGCCAGCTCAATACGTCCCAACGGCGACTCGAATTTATCACTTTGGTTTATCTGTACCTGCTGAGAAAGCCATGTTAAAACACGTTCCCGTATGGACTTTTTAGACAGAATATCCATCTTTTCCATCAGCTTCACGTTTTTTCGTGCGATTAAAGTCACCATATTTTCAATAAGCTTATGATGATAAACGCAGGATTTATTGCATGAACAAAGTACGCGATGGAATGACAGACATAGTATTTTGCAATCAGTTGCCGCCTGAAAGGATACGGCGCTGCTACTGTAATCTCCGCATACGAAACTTTCTCCAAAGATTTCCCCAGATGTCATGGTGGCAAAAATTGTCTTTTCACCCCATATATCTTCTTTGACCATATGAACGGTTCCCTCAATCACCACACCGATTTGTTTGAGTTCCGAACCTTCTATAAAAATAAACTCTGATTTTTGGAAACTTCTGGTTACTGCCCCCAGACAATTTAACATGGCGGTCAGCTCGGTTTCCTGAATATTTTCGAACAAGCGCGAGCCTTTAATTTTTATAATTTCGTTTGGCATACACTCTCACCCCATTTACGATCATAGCATACACAAAGTCATGTTGCAATCGCAACGTAAGGAGTATACTATGTTAAAATATCCAAGGATTATTTTGAAACTGATTCTTATGCACAGGCGACAGGAAATCAACCATCCATTTCGCTTTTACATAGCTTCTTAATCTTTGTTTTAGTCAATAAATCCCAGAAAATTTTTGTTTTTAATATTATCTTCCCTTGTGAGATATAAATCAGTATCATCATAGGGTTCGTTATCTTCTGGCACATTGTAGACATCTACAAACGGAACATCTTCAGGTCTGCGAACGGGAATTTCGGTCTTTCCCGACACATCCTCCCAATTACACTCAATAACATACATATTGATAGCCTTGATACCTTTAGGATTTTTACATCCGCTACGGTGTGTCTTTTTAAATAGAGCCTGAAGTGCAGTTTTACAGTATTCAGGTTCCTTATCCAATTCTATCATGTGAATTTTTCCAAAAGCCATAACAGACCGAAAATCATGGACATGTCCTTTATAAGGATGATCAGGATAATTTCTCCATGCTGCAAATGACAAACAGACATTTGGATTATTTTTAATCAATTTTAACTTATAACCTTCTTTACCTGTATGAACAAAAATCAAAAGCTTATCTTTTGTAACACCATATCCGTAATTCATGGGAACAACGTAAGCGTTATTTTTGTCCATGAACCCAACATGAACAATCTCACATAAATCAAGAATTGCAGTGATAATGTCGTGATCGTAAACATATCTCTCATATCGAACCATAATTTTGCTTCCTTTACACTTATTTTATTTTTGCTTTCCTGAATGTTTTCAAACAAGCATGAATCTTTAATTTTACAATTTCGTTTGGTATATACTCACCCCCATTTATGATCATAGCATATACAAAGTCATGTTGCAATCGCAACGTAAGGAGTATACAATGTCAGGACATCCAAGAATTATTTTGAAACTGATTGATCAAAGAGGCAATCATAAATGCCATCATGGTCATAGTATTGGTGATGAATTTGATTTTGACGCTGATAGAGGGAAACTATGCCCAATGGCCATGCATACTGCATTTCCATACGTAGATATCTTGCGTTATGGTGGGAATGTTCCAAACAGCGAGGACTATGGGAAAATTGCTTTCTGCTGCCCCGATGCAGACGTTATTAATGTGTTTGAGATTGATGTTATCTCAAATTAATTACAAATTCAGTTGAAAACGCATTGATGAACTTGTTAAGCGTTTTGATATACAATTTATTGTCTGCCAACATGTTGTTAGGACCCTTGCCTTCGGGCGAAACCTTTAAATCAACCCACTCCGCAGAAATCGAGAAAGATTAGAAAGCTTGCCATAGCCCTGCGTAAGATTGATATAAAAGGCATCCGTTCTCTATGTCTTAGGCGGCTTCCAGCCGCCAATCGCCTACCGGCTTTAAGCCAGTAGTGGCTCAGATTATAGATATATTCTGATCAGCGGTCAGGATAAGCCTGCATTGTTTATCCTCTCTAACCATGCTGACTATAACTTAAAATAGCGTTCTTTGAAGCTGCGAGTAAGCGCGCTTGGATACATGTCTCGATTTGGAGCCGAATATTCTTGACTGAAACGGAGAGGCATCAACACCGTCAAACGCCACCAGTGCCGCCTTGCTGGTAAAGCGCCGCACGTCGCCGATTTCAGTCATGAGTTTTGGCCTCGTGTTTCTTCTGCACCTTGCATTGACATTACAATATCAGGTTCAGGCAGCAAGGAAGCTAACCGTATCATCTCCGCGCGATAGTATTTAGGGTATCATAGGCAGCGTTTAAACTGTCTGCCGCCAACCGTACAGCGCGACTTTTACGCTGTATGGGGTCAAACTCATGGTAGTTATCACTAATTGTTGATAATAGTGGCAAGCAATGCATCGTGGTACCCACGATGCCCATTTCCCGATTTTTCGCTGCCGCGAAAACCGGGAAATTGCTTGTTGGTGGCAGGCCCCCAATCCCCTCTGATCGCACAATAAATTGTGCGGCTGCGCGTCCTACGGACGCTTCCGGAAGCATGGACAGCTCATCGCTGCTCATGCTCTTTTTCTTTCTCCGCTTCGCGCCTGTCGGGGCCAAGCAGATGATCGACGTTTGCTTTCACAGTCAACAGCTCTTTCGTCTCGTCACGGGCCTTGCGATAATCAGCGTAAGCCGCTTTTTTCTCTGCCAGAAGCGCCGCGTATTCGGCCTGTAAGCACTTGACGGTGGGAAGCTTTTTCACGCCCAGATCGTCGAACGCTTTCTTTGCCGCCTTGTGCAACAGGATATCGCTCTTATGCTCTGAAAGAAACTTTTTTGAATACCCCGCCTTGCGATAGGCAACATAGGTATCGCGGGTTTTGGCGTAATTCACGATCTGTGTTTTCAAAACGGCAATTTCGGCCAGCCGCTTTTCAGTCGCCTTGATCTGTGCGGAAAGCTCGTTGTACCGGGCGGTTGCCGACGCAGTTTTAGCGGCCAACGCACCGTACTCCAGCAGGCCATGTTCGGTCAGGTAATTAACCGTCTGCGCCATCTGCTTGAGGTTGAACACCTTGGCCCAGCGTTCGTAACCGACGCCTTTTCCTGCGCGGAGTTTGGCCTGAATATCCACCAACAGATTGATCTTTTTATCCGGCGCAGGCCGGATGATTTTTTTGCGCGGTGTGTGTATTTTTTCGCCGGAGAGGACGGCCCGAAGCTCCGCTTCACTGTAGCCGATGCCCAGCGTATCCAGCCGGATAAACCGCTTTTGATTTTTCCCGCGCAGGGCAAGGACTTTTCCCGTTTTGGCTTCATATCCGGTGTCTCGCAAGAGCTTCAGGAGCGCGTCAAAATCGGCGGGCTTTTGAACCAAAGCCGCGTCTATTGCCATACGCAGAAGTTCCCGATTTGAGGGCTTTTCCTGTTCGCCCAACCACTTGTTATAGCTCTTGCCGTGCCGATGCGGATTCTCCACGATGGACAAATCGTTCTCAATGCACAGCGTATCATTGAGCCGCCGCACGGCTCTGGTGCTGCCCCAAAAGTTTCGGAACTTCCGTGTGCAGTCGAGTGACGTGGAATTCCAGATGATATGATTATGAATGTGGTGTTTATCGATGTGGGTACAGACAACGAAAGCATGGTCCCCGTTTGTAAAGCGTTTGGCAAGCTCACAGCCGATCCGGTTTGCTGCCTCCGGCGTGACCTCGCCGGGGACGAAAGACTGCCGGAGATGATAGGCGATCACATCGTCAGAGCCGCGCGTCCTGCCGGTTAGTGTGGCATACTGTTGCTTGGAAAAAAGAAACTCGGCGTCGGCTGTCCGGCTGTCGCATCCATAGCCGGTGATAAGCCTGCCGTAATCTGTTTTCTCCGGATTTTCTGCATATTCAATAATGTCACTGATTGCCGTGCCGACATCACGGCCCTTGCCGGTATGTAGCGGCATTAGCCGCGTCGTTGCCATATACACTCCCCCTTATAGAATAATGGGAAGCTAGCAAGCTTCTCCAATTATTTATTCCTAGCAAAAACATGTGGATGAATTATAAATTGTTATTATTTTTGCTATAATATGCTATAATGTATGTAATAATTTGCCGAATAAAAATAACCATCATAAAAACTGTGCTTCTATATAGTTGTAACAATAAGAAGTTCTGACCTAAAAACTGAACCAATAGAAACGTTAGTGAAAATATGATTAATTGCAAATGTTAGCTGAAAGTTGGGAGAATTCTTATGGCAAAAATGATCGACCGAAAGCCCACATATCATGGAGAGGCAAGAGTGTGGGAAAGCTTGAAAGCATTTCTTCCAAGCAATGTTGTCGTGTACAATAATCGTGAGATTAACGGTCGTGAATTTGATTACTGTTTATTCATGGAAAATGTCGGAGCGTTGATCATCGAAGTCAAAGGATGGCTTAGCGACAAAATTAATGTTCAGGGGATCGATAATATTATTGTTGAAGGTTATGAAAAACCTCAGCGTTCACCAAAAAAGCAAGCGAGGGCTTACAGGTTTGCATTACTTAATAAGATAGTCGAGAAGTATAACACTAGTCCGCTTGTTTTTGATATGGTATGCTATCCTTTCATTTCCGAATCAGAATATAAAACTTCTCACTTGGACATTGTATCAGAGGAGCAGTTTACAATTTTCAAGGAAGATTTGGAAAGTCAGGAACAATTGGTAAAGAAAATTCAGAGTGCTTACGATTCGGCAAAGAGCATTCCGCATGCCGATTTTTCCTATGATTTAATTCTAAAGCTGCGTCAGGATTGGGAACCGGATTTTATTCAGCATTCCCATCCTACTGATATTAAGGCGAAACCATATTCCATATTGTCAGCTTTTCCGAATCATTTGCAGGCATCAGATATTGATCGGATTATTTTGGAATATTTTAGTGGCATAAAAAATATTGTATTTGTGGCTAATGAATCAGATTACTCAGCTCTAACAAATGCATTCAATACAAGTTTTAAAGCACATAATATTCAGCCTAGCGGTAATGCATTGAGTGTGAGTTATAAAACTGGACTTAAAATTGGGAGCACCTCATCAAGAGCGTTTAATCTTGAAATTTATTGTGTAGGTAACCTTTCTAGTATAACTCCATCTCCTGTACACGTTGAAGAAGGCTTCTTTAATGCGGGCGATTTAGAAATAGTGCAGAAACTGTCTGATGTCACAACATTCAATCAGCAACAGTATAGCGTAGAGCATGCTTCTACTGAACATAATACGTTGGTCGAAGCTGGTGCTGGTACTGGAAAAACTTTCTCTATGGTCTCCCGTGTGGCTTTCCTGTGTAATAAGAAAATCGGCGCGGTTGCTAATATTGCTGATGAAATTGCAATGGTGACATTTACGAACGATGCTGCCATCAATATGAAAGTCCGTCTCAAGCAAATGTTTGTGAATTACTTCGTGCTTACAAGTGATCCGCGTTATTTGAAGTTTGTCGAAGACACTGATCACGCTCATATATCCACAATTCATAGTTTTGCATTAGATATTTTACGAGGTGAATCTCTCTACACCGGACTCGGTACAAATTTCCGAATTTCATCTGATGAATATCTTCGCGGCAAAATATACGATATATATTTAAGCAACTTTCTTGATGAGATGGAAACGAACAACCCCAATTTCATCAATGAAATACCGGTACCAATCTACGATTTAAAAAAGAAAGTGATTGGAATTGCGGATCGTCTTTTGGTAAAAAGTATTGACTTAAAGCAAATCAAACCTTCAGAAATGGGAGTTACTGTTGAAAATGTGATTCCATATTTTAATGAAATGATTGAAAAGGTAATCATTCCTGCCGAGACAGAGTATTCTGAAAAAACACATATTACAAATGATATGGATCTCAATGAATGTATTATTTTGCTTGACAAGGTCTTAAATCAGCTCCCTGGAAAATTGGAAGCTCTTAGATTGAAATATTTTTTTGTAGATGAATTTCAGGACACTGATGATGTACAAATTCTTGTGTTTCAAAAATTGCAAAAGGTAATCAATGCGGATTGCCGAATGTTTGTTGTGGGAGATTTAAAACAGAGCATTTACCGATTCAGGGGAGCCAGACTCAGTGCGTTTACGCAATTGATGAATAATAGTCTGTTTGACTGGGATACTTATCATTTAACAATCAATTATAGATCCGACAATCGTTTACTAGAATTATATGATGATATTTTTAGCGGCATGGGTTCTCGGAAATATCTTCCATATGCGGCTAAAGAAGATCAGCTTTCTAGTAGCGTTATTACTGATATTGGAGATGATGAACTACTAATATCGATCCCCTGTCACGCAAAAGATGAAAATAAGTTCTTTGAAACTTTTATCGATATCCTCTGCAAACAAAAGTCAATTCTTGCAAATATGATGCAAAAAAGAGAGGAAAATCATCAAGATCCTTTGAGCAAAGAAGAACGCACAATTGCCATTTTAGTTCGCAATAATTGGCAAGTGGATAAGCTGGTAACCGCAGCCAAAAAGGAAGGAATAAAAATAGATACTAAATCTGGTGGCGATTTGTTTCAGTTAGAATCTTCGCAAGATTTTTACAAGCTGGTGTTGGCATTAAATAACTCTGCGAATTCAATATACCTGATTAACTTTATTGAATCCAACTATACAAGCCTGTCACTCGACTATCAGAAATACCATGGGATGTCCGAAGAAGACTGCATCAAGGATTTGACCCGTGTGTTGGACGAATTCTTTAAAGTGCGTATGGAAAAGACATGGCAGCAGGTAATCAACGAAGCCTATACACAACCAATCCTTTTTGTCTTAAAGCAGCTATATGATGCTCTTCAACCTTGGAAACAATATAGCTATCAGCCACAAGATCAGAAATACTACATGGCAAATTATGAATACTTAATGGAACGAATCATTAAATATTCTCGTGTAGATACGCTTACGCTCAACCAAATAGTTGAATGCCTAAAAATTAATATTCTAACGGGGCAACAACAGTTATCGAGAGAGATTGAAGTGGATGATAATGGCATACAGGTTTTGTGCACGACAATTCATAAATCAAAAGGATTGGAGTATGGAACCGTTATTTTGCCGTATACAGATGAGGATATTAGCGATATTCGAAAGGTTAAGCTGGATGCAAATTATTCTGGAGCAAAACTCGCATATACAGTATTGTTTGAGAACAAAGTCAGAGAACGTAATTCAAATTACGATGAAACAATCGAAGTTGATGAACAGATATCAGAGGAATCAAGGATTCTGTACGTTGCATTAACAAGAGCGATTAGAAACTGCGTTTGGATTAAGAATCTGGACCGGAATCCAAGCATAAGCTGGGGATCCCTACTGGAGGAATAAGATGTCGATTGTAATTTACACATACCGAGACCCATATAAGCTAGATGCTGAGCCATACTGGGATGAGATTAAATTATGCCCTTATTTCTGTGCTTCTCAGACTTTAGTAAATGGTTTAAAGAACATATATAAAAAAGACTTCCAGCAGGGCCGAGTTACAACGGTACAAAACTTAGTAGAAACTCTTTTTGAGTATTGGGAAAGTACTGCGTGTATTGTAAAGCAACATACAGATATTGATAATATTATCGCCAATGGTCTCCCCCCTGTGTTAGGTACGACTATGCAAGAGAATATTGCGAGAGCTTTTCTTTTTAATCGCGAAGAGGTTTTTGAAAGTATCCGGGTAATGTTTGAATTAAACATGAATGTTCAGGATATTCTTGTAGACAAACTTACGCCTGAACAGACTTTTATTGTCGAAGTATTTAAAAAGATCCTGTCAACAGAGAAGAAAAAAGATTTTATATTAAGAAGCGACTTCGATGAGGTATCCATTGATGAAGCGATTGGAAAAACTATGGCCAAAGCACGTAAAGACTTTGATCCATTCTCTGTTCAAACGGACCGGATTGTAATACATGGTGTACATCAGTTTTCGCCTATTATGCTTCGTGCAATAGAAAAGCTGTCGGAATGTAAGAAAGTTATCCTCCTGTTCAACTATCAAGCGCAGTACAAGAACGCATATCAAACCTGGATTGATATCTATACTGCATTTGACTGCCCAATTACAGATTTTGGCGGGACAGAATTCAGGCCAAGTCTGCAATACCCTGTAAGTTATAAAGGAAATATGCTGGCAGATAATTTGGGAAAGTTAATAGATGGTCGGACAGACGGCGTTGTTCACGATAGCTCTTATGAAATCATAGAATTTGACAATATAACAGAATTCGCAAATTACGTTGCGGATGTATTTGAAGCTGCAGAAAAAGCAGATCCAGCTAATCCCATGAGTAGAATGCGGGAACAGATATATGCTGCAGATAGTTCTGCTAATAATATTCTCAAGATCTATTTCCCGGAACAATTTGGAGAGAGACAGTTTTTAGATTATCCCTTAGGGCACTTCTTCCTGGCAATTGCTAACATGTGGGATGCAGCTAGCAATGAAATTCTTATTACAGACATTAATGATATCAAGGAATGTTTAGAGGCAGGGATTCTTAAGGAAGATTATTTAGGACAATTAGCTACTATTTTTGGAAGAACATCTGCTCTGTTTGAAGGTTGTGCATCTATTGATGAGATGGTATCCCGTCTCAAAAAGCTGAGAAAGAATCAGACACATTTGACTGATTCAACAAAAAAGGAATATGTAAGTCACATCTCATACTACACCGTTTCAAAGGAAGATCTCGCAAAACTGGAACAGGCTTTAACTGATTTGGATGAACTAGCAGCATATTTCTATGAGGATTTTGAAAATCAATCGCATAATTTCCGAAAGTTTTATAAGAGGCTTAAGAACTACTTGCAGGATGATATTTTAGATGCTCATGATTTGAGCGACGAGTTTATAGATATTATTCGCCGGGTTCTTGAGCGACTTGAAGAGGTAGAAAACATTGATGCGTCTGCTTCGTTTGAGTGCTTAAAAGCGACTATGTCCATTTATCTTGTTCAGGAAACAAAACTAGGAAAAAGTGCTAACTGGATTGTTAGGAATTTTGAACAGATTGATGGCGATATAATGCGTAGCCCAGATGAGAAAGTCGAGAACGACGCAATAACATATCACTTTGCATGCTTATCGGATGAGGATATTGATTCTGTTAAAAAGTCCGTTTTCCCGTGGCCATTAGATGATGATTTTTTCGAAGTTGCGCAGGAACCAGTTGATTGGAAGTATCAGGTATTTGTTAAAGCTCGAAAAGAATACAAAAATTTCAAACGATATGCATTGCTATATGGACTCGAGTTCAATCGGGCCAAGTTTAAGCTGAGCTATGTAAAACGGAATGGTGATAAAGAACGTGATCCTTATTACTTGTTAAAGATTCTCGGAGTAAAAAAGAAACCTTATGAGGAAACTAGAGTTGGCCGCTTTCTTACCGATGTATCAGATATAGCGGTTTCTGGTAGTCCGGACGGGAAATATACTGAGTACGATTACTTCCGATATCGTATTTGCAAATATCGTTTCTTGTTAGAGTCAATCACCGAGGGAACTACCATATACAAAGATAACTTTTTGCTTATAAAATATTTAGAGGTTTTGCTAGAGAACCAGGTGAAAGAGGAACTTCAAGGACTGCCAATCAGTGAAATCGTATTGATTGAGAAATTGAACGATGCATTTGATGAGTTAAAAAAATACTTCCCGTTTGTCCTAAATGTAAATCGCATAGATGTGATTAACAATATAAGAAATCGTATGTTGGATAGTAAGGCAAAAAAATTTCCCGTCCTTTCTGGAGAGCAGAGACAGTATATGATGATTCGAGAGTTATTCATCCATAAACAACTTGCAGACCCTAGAACATTTAGAAAGAACATTTTACAGGATGAATTTCCTTCCATTACAGATGAAAAGATAGCTGAGGAATTGTCTGAAAAAATATTACAGAAGCTCAAATTCCGAAAGGATGTCGATTTGTGGTGCCAATACTGCTCAAATAGAGAGTTTTGCGCAGCCTACTATGCTAGAGCGAATTCCTAAGGAGTGGCTTATGCTTAGTGAAAAGATGTATGTAAGATGCCCTGCAGATCTGGAAAGCATGACAGATCCTCGAGTTTTTGTTTGCGGACAGATTACAAAAATTGATGAATTCAAACAAACATTAGCTGTTAAGATTCATGACCCGTTCAAGTTCTTACTGTTTTTTGAAGATTTTCCTCATGGAACGATTGAAGTGCCAATCAGTTTGGTTGACCACTGCAGTATGTTTATCGGTTCAGAGGTAGTGGTAAAGGGTGAAATCTGTAAAGTTTTATCGGAGCAACAGTCTAGAGACGCCTTTTACTATTACTATGTCCAGACCGTAAAATCAAAAACAGTATTTAGGGTTTCCGAAAAAGATATTATTGCATCTTTCACAAATGGAAAGGTGGATCCGTCTGTTCAGCTTCGGAAATACGAATTCCAAAATCCGTGCTGGTATATGGGACATGCAGTTGTTTCCAGGAGTATGAATGTTCTGGAAAACTCTATTTATGGGTTTAAAGAGCTAGCAGGTTCAAAGATATATCTTCTGCCTCATCAGGTGAATTCAATTATGCGTTGCCTACAAGAAAGCCCCTGTCGGTATATGTTGGCTGATGAAGTTGGTATGGGAAAAACCATTGAGGCAATTTCTGTTCTCAAGATATTTATGAAAAATCGAGCAAACATAAATGTCCTGATTATTGTCCCGGAGACTTTGAGAAAACAATGGGAAACTGAACTTCTGTTAAAATTTAATATTCCGACAGGCCTCGGGAAAGACAACAACTCCGTAACCATTAAATCCATTTCTGAAATTGATGCTGTTGATATGAAATGGGATTTCGTTATAATTGATGAAGTTCATAGATACCTCGCTATTAAAGACTACTACTCTTTGCTACACTCTATTAGTCTGTCTGCAAAGAATATCTTGCTATTAAGTGCTACACCGGTTCAGCAGCGGCGTGAAGAATATTTAGACTTACTTCGTTTATTACAACCGCAAAAATATGATTTATATGATTTGGATCATTTCAGTTTCTTAGTCGGAAAGCAAAGCCGAATTATTCAAAAAACTGCGTTGATACTTGATGATTTGGGCGACTTTGAAGAAGAAATAGGTAATGCAAGAGACAATGGAGATGATCCCCATAGTTCAGAAGACTGTGAAGAACTGTATGAGGAAATTCATGATGATCTGGAAAAAATATGTGACGAACTTAATGATGATAAATTAACAGCATTATTAAATGATATTCGCTTTGAAGATGAAGATTTAGGCGTATATCTAATCAAGGTGATTATTTCTTATATCTGTAGTAATTACCAAGTCGAAAGTAATATTATTCGAAATCGGCGTAAAATTCTTGAGGCCAGTGAAGATGGAGAGCGTCTGCTTCCGACTCGTGAACTCTCGACAGTAACATATCAATTAGATAAAGATAAGAATACGTATGAGTCTGTTTGCTATCAGATTATATCGGATTGGCTGACAGAAAATGCTGGTTCAATTGATATTGAAGGCATAGTACGCCCATTATTGGGAGCGTTCTTTAGTTCGCCTTGGGCTTTTTCGTTTCAGCTTAAATCGCTTAAAAAGAAAGGCGTTGGATTAGACCCGGATTTATTTAGCAATGCTGAAAACTGGTTGCATACAGAGGATCATCTCTTAAATAATATTTCGGATGTTTTAAATGACCCTGATACATATGAAGATGATTATTGTACTAGAATAGTATCCGTAATGAATCTTTTGTATGATGAGTTGTATGATAAGAAGATAGTCCTGTTTACAAACTATAAAGAGACTTTTGAAGCTTACAGGAGTGCGCTCGGAAAAGTATTTCCTGCTGAAGAAATCAGTTTCTTTGGCGCAGATATATCTGCAGAGGAAATAGAAATAAACGCATACCGCTTCCAGAATGAGTCAACATGTCGAATTATGCTTTGTGACTATACAGGAGGCGAAGGCAGAAACTTCCAGTGCGCAGATTATATTGTTCATATTGATCTTCCTTGGGATGCTAATATGATCGAACAGCGAATTGGCCGTTTGGATCGTCTTGAGCGTGACCAGTCAAGGTCGGTTGTGTATTCTGTTGTGGTTCACACTGAAGATTCTTTTGAAGATGCTTTGTTTGGTTTCTGGAGTAAAGGGCTAAAAATCTTTACTCAATCCTTAAGTGGTATGGAAATTATCATGAAGGATATAAACCAGGAGATCATTACCGCCGTTCAGGAAGATTTCAAATATGGACTGTTTGAACGGATTCCAAAAATTATTGAACTGGCAGATTCTATGCGAGAAACCGTCCGAAAAGAACAAAATTATGATGCAGCAGGTTTTATGTTCCGGCCTATGTATGCTGAATTAAAGCGCTTAATTGATTATTATGCGCGTAATGAAAACGAGCTGTTTGCAAGCACAATGACAAATTGGGCTAGTTTGGCTGGCTTCCATGGTTTTGGAAGTAAGTCTGGGGTGATTACATATACTGCTGCTTCCTTTTCTCCTAAGTCTGCAATAAACTCGCAGCTGATTCCGCCCCATTGGAACGATTACTTGAATTCTAAGCAAAACAAATTTGTAAATGATGTTCAGGATGCTTACAACAAGAGTAAGGCAATAAAGAGTCAAGGTAGTTCCATAAAGGGAACTTTTATACGAAAACAAGCCATAGAAAATGACTATTTACATTTTTTTGCTCCAGGCGATGACGTTTTCGATTGCATTGTTAACAACGCTATGAATTCATGCAAAGGAAGAGCAAGTGCGTTTGCTATTCCTGCGAGTATAAACTGGAAAGGCTTGATTTTCACTTGGTCATTAGCGCAGAATGAAGCCTATCTTTTGGATCATGAAATTTCAATTTATGCACTTAGTCCATATAGAAATTATCTGATGTCTGAACAAGTCGTTGTTCCAATCAGCATAGAAAACATAGAATCTTATGGGGATGAAAAAATTATTCGCGAATATATTCAGGTTATAAATGCGGGATTTAACAAAGCAAAAACAATCCATCTTGGAAAGAGAAGTCATTCGGCTGGTTACTTAAAAGATATTATCAGTGAATCGTCGAATATCGCTTGGTTCAAAGAAGAATATTCTGAAGAATCTTGGACTGAAATGATAACGACTGCACGGAAAACCGCTTCTGAAAAAGCTATTGAGCAGTTTAAACGTAGATCAAATATTCGCGGTGCTAGGGAAGAAATGGAACGTACTTTATCAGCTAGAGTTGCGAACAGTGAGTTCTATGGTATTAGTGATGACAAGCTGGAAGAACTTAAGCATGAGCAAGAAGTAATTTTGGAAGCAATTAAACACCCCAAAGTTACCTTGGATTCTGCAGCTTTTGTATGGATGGTGGAAGCAACAAATGAGCAAATCGAAGGTTGAATCTCTTGTAGAAGATTATTTGAATAATAGAATTGACGAACTGCCTATTGCGTTTGATGAAGGCAAAGACTCTTTTGAACAATTCAAGTTACATACAATTAAGCGCTTAAAAGTTGCTTTTGATTTTTTTAGTTGTAATGGTTGCGGCTTTAATGATTTCTTGATTGCATTGAGGGATTATTTGTTAACCTTACAAACGGATATTCGCCTGGATAATATCGAAATCCCGAACGATAACTTATTTGCGATATCCCGAGATCCTCAAAGTGGGAGGTATTTTGCTGCCTTTCAATTTCCGGATTATACAAATCAAACCTTTGCAGAATATGCCTTCTTGAAAACGGAACATGCTGAGAAGAGTTCTTCAAAAGTGTATGATTTGCATACTGACCCATCGATTCGAACAATCACAGGTTTTTCGCTTTTTAAATCAATGGATCAGAAACTGGCGGTTTATGGTGCATTAAACACTCCTGATGGATTTACAACATTAGTGTCGCTTCCTACAGGTGGTGGAAAGAGCCTTATAACACAAACGTTGTCATATCAGAAAGATGGTTTGACAGTTATAATCGTTCCAACGGTATCTTTAGCTATAGATCAGGTTCGTGTAGCTAAGCAAATAATAAAGTCCAGCAATATTGAAAACGAGGTTTTCTCTTACAGTAGTGGTGTTGATGCTGCTCCTATTCTTAAGGCAATTAAGCAAAAAACGGCACGAATGCTTTTTATTTCACCCGAAGCATTAATAAACAATCAGGGTTTTGCAGATGTCATTAAAGAGGCAAACACTACTCGATATCTAAAAAATATAGTTATAGATGAGGCTCATATTGTCGTTGATTGGGGTGCTTCATTCCGAATAGACTATCAGTGCTTGGAATCATGGCGCAAGAAGCTACTTCTTGGCAATCCATCAATTCGAACCATACTGCTTTCCGCAACTTATGAACGGCATTGTGTTTCTGTTCTGAAAGATTTTTTCTCACAGGATGGCAAATGGATTGAAATTAGATGTGATTCTTTAAGGCATGAACCACATTATATGCTAATCAGGGCCAGGTCATATACTGACAAGAATAAGAAGATGCTTGAACTGGTGCGGAAGATGCCACATCCGATGATTATTTATGTTGCGCGTCCAGATGATGCATCCGAGATTAAAAATCTTCTTAATGAAAATGGAATATTGAATGTAAAAACATTTACCGGTTTAACTACCGGATCCCAAAGAAAAGAGCTGATAGATGCTTGGGCTGATGACCAATTTGAAATAATGATCGCAACATCTGCTTTTGGTGTGGGCGTAGACAAGAGCGATGTTCGCACTGTTTTGCATATGTACATTCCGCAGAACCCAAATGCATACTATCAAGAGCTTGGCCGTGGTGGCCGGGACAAATTGCCCTGTCTGAGTATCATGTGTATTCATCCAGGTGATATTAATATTTCTTTTCAGCGCATTTCCAAAAAGGTAATGACGACGGAAAAGATTATTGGCCGATGGAATAGCATGTACAACAATAAGAATTCGCAACGAGTTGGCAATTTAAATTATATAAATACTTCAATAAAGCCAAGCTACAGTAGTGCGGCAGATGTTTTTGATGATTCCCCCACTTCTGATGCAGATATGAACTGGAATATCTATGTAATCTTATTCTTAAGACGATATGGCCTAATTTGTATTCGTGAAGTTTTACCACAATCGGGAAAGTATGTGTTTGTGATTGAGATCATTGAAGATGCATTACGTGTTAATGATAGTCATCAGTTTCAAGTGATAGATCAAATACATACAACTGAATGGGATTATTATGTTGAAGCATTTCATTGGATGAAATATGCGATAAGAAATAGCGAAAAAGTATGCTGGTCTGAAATGTTTTATGAAACATATGATAAAGTTTCAGAATACTGTGCAGGATGTAATGCTCATAGCAATGCTAATGAAGGCGACTTCCTCGAGTTCCCTCTCAAGGTGCCAGTAAAACTGCCAATGAAAGACTTGGCTCAAGATCAGTTAGCCATTTTTGGCGGATCTAGCGATATTGTATTAATACCTACAGAGTCCCAGGAAGACCAATTGGTCAATCATCTCATGGAAAAACGATTAGCTGTTTTGGTTGCATCTAGTGATAAAGATACAGATCATTATTTGGATTCAATTACCAGCAACAACAATCTATTGATCTTGAATGGCTATTCTTTAAGAGAACTTATAAAGAAAAAAAGTTACTATTATATTTCAGGTATGGTTGCTGTAGTTTATAGTGGGACGCCGAAAGAGATATATGATCAACTAATCTATATTACAAATAACTTGAGTAAACGACCTGGGATTAAAGTGGTTCATATTCTGAGAGAAAATATATTTTTTGAATGGGTAAACAAAGCTTTTTCAGATTTAGTTGATGGGCCAGTAATACCGGTCAATTCAATTTGTCCACAAGTGTAAGGAGGCAATATGTTCCAAGATAAGATGGTTACAACCGCCATTCCAGAAAGGGTTTATACGCTTTGCAAGATAGTAGAAAAAGGTCCTATCTCAAACTCGGACCTGAAGGACAAAATGGAACCAGACTTTTTGAATAATGGATCTGTATATTATTCGGATTACCGTAATGCCGCAGAAGAGCTTAAATTGATTACTATTTCAGATAATATGGTTTCGTTAGCAGTATATTCGAGTGTACTAAAATCCATGGGTTCCATGAGGAAATATGCAAATGGCATGCTGGAACAATTTAGTGCGGGGCAATTCTATCAAGTTACAAAAGCATACTATTCTCTCGATAGTGCAATTCTTAAGGGCGAGAAAAATGTAGCAAATATAGCCCCAAAATTGAGCCAAATGATTAATCGTCCGGTCGATGCAATGGCTATGCGTGCATGGCGTTTCTGGGTATCATTTCTTGGCCTTGGATATTTACAAGAAATGTTTGTTATTCCCAATGCTGATGTTTTCCTAAAAGATATAATTGAAATCGTTGGGCTTGAAAAGAACAGAAGATATTCTTTTGGAGAGTTTATATCTCGAATCATGCCATATTGTCATATGATAATCGACCCGAATCCTGCAAACCGTAAGCTGAACTACGGCGTTTCTAACGGACTTCGTGTTCTTCACGATGCAGGCATTATTACATTGGAGCATATTTTGGACCAAGAGGATATATGGAATCTTTATACGCTTAAAGCTCATGCTATAAGCAGCACCGTGACCAACATAACCATTTGTAAATAGGAGGCGTAATATGGATTCAAGTGTAGCAAGAGAACGACTTTCCTACGTTGTAAAGCCGGATATAATCTCTGTTTCACAAGGCGACTTTTTAGCAACGCATGTAGCAATTAGACGCCTTCATTTACTTAACAAGTTTGATATTCAGCCATCAGGTGGTAGAGATTATTCTGAGGAGTCTGTCTACAAAAGGTTCATCTTAAATCCTGAGAATAAGCACCAATTTATTGCTATTTATGGGCAGAGTGGCACCGGCAAGTCTCACTTGATTAGATGGTTTGAGACCCGCTTCGAGCAAGAGAAACCGGAAAATGAAGTCGTTTTTTTTATCAGACGTAGCGATAACACATTAAAAGGTACAATCTGCCAGCTCCTTGAGATGCCGGAAGTTCAGGGTATAGCCAATAAAGATATATATGAAAGATTGATGCGTGCCTCTGTTTTCGTAGACGAAGACAAGCTTAAGGACATGATCTACCATAATTTCATTATCGAAATTGAGCATGATGATGAAAGCCATTCTATAAGAATAACCAATGTAAAAAGAAAACGTCTGGAAGCATTTTTAAACAATGAAGTAGTTCATGACTATTTGATGTCTGCAACAGGACCTATTGAACGCATGTATTCAAAAATTGCAGAACATACCCTTGTTGACCGAGATACGGTTGCTCAATTTGTTGCCGATGATTTCATAATTTCCACCGATTTGTTTGAGGATATTCATAGAGCGGGCGCTGATCCAAAAGCTGAAAAGATGGCTCGCGAATTAATGGCAGACGAGAGTGGCGCAGAAGATGCAAAAAAAATAGCAAATTATTTAAATCAGTTTGTAAATGATGTTATTCAGCGGTGTGCCGGAATTGAGCCAGGTGATATTAGGCAGATCATCCAGGATATTCGAAAAGAGCTGTATCGCATTGGGAAGAATCTGACTCTATTTATCGAAGATGTTACTTCCTTTACTGGTATTGATAATGCTTTGCTTGATGCATTGATCGTTGAACATACAGGTATGAATGCGGTCGACAAAATTTGTCGAATCTCTTCTATTGTTGGCACCACCAGCAGCTATCTCCAAAATAATTTTAGGGATAATCATAAGGATCGTATTACACAGTATGTATATATTCCAAGTGATGTCTTTGATGAGGATGGAATTTTTGAGTTCATAGGAAGATATATAAATACCATGTCTCTCCCTAACTCAACAATTACTACGTGGTTAGACAATCACGCAGCTGCATCAGATTATCCTGTTCACGAAGTCAAAGAAGGTGCGAACTGGGAATTTGTTTCTATTGAATCTGGCAAGCAATTATGTTTGTATCCCTTTACTAAAAATAGCATCCGCTATCTTTACAAATATGAATTAACAAAGGGACATCAAACGCCTAGATATATTCTTCGAGATATTATTGAACCAGTCGTGAATGATATTTTGAGTAATAAAGATAATTTTCCGAGCTTAAAGTACAATATTGTAAATGTGAATACTACATTAAGCTATCGTATTCATAATCAGATCAAAGATGAATCTCAGGCAGATCGTCTGTTGAGATTCTTGAGTATTTGGGGCGATGGTAATCCTGATCAATATACTAAAGATGGTGTAACTTATATTGCCGCAGTAAAGAAAAATATTATTGAAGAACTTGGACTCCCCTCATTAAGCCTGTCTGAAGTTCAGCCGCCGAATCCTAACTCAGTAGTTAATCCGAATCCAGAACCGGATCCGGTTCTGGTTCCGAACTCGGCTACAAATCCGTCTCCTATTCCAGTAAAAATACAAGAACGTATGAGTAAGGCGAATGCGGTATTAACGAACTGGTCTAGTGGACAAGTAATTGATATTTCAGCAAATGTTGGTACAAGCGGTATACTTCGTGCAGCACAAGGAGATATGTGTTCATATTTGTTTTCGTCGATAAACTGGCAGGCAGAAGGAATCTCTATGGATAATATATCCAAGTTAAAATCTGCAAGGGCTACGCTAATTATGTTTGAAAATCAGACTAAAGGTACTGGCTTTTATACAATGCCTGCGAACTGGGATTCAATGAACGTAATTTGTGCCTTTATACGTTGGCGAGAATATGGAAATCAAAGTTGGAACTATCCCGATTCTGATTTGGATGCATACCTTGTTACTGCATGGTCATCAAGGATAAAGAATGATCTTGTCAAGGTAGTAAGTGAAAATGTTCCCTCAAAAACCAGTTATATTGAAGCTGCAATTGCTGCTGAAATGTATCGTATGATATTGTGTGGGGAATTCAGAGAGCGAAGTCTAAAGAACTTAACTGTTAAGTACCTATTTCAGGCTAAAACTGCAAAATCAGGTAAAACAAATCATTCTCCAGAATGGAATTCCATAGTTTCTCTTCTTTCTCAGAAAGGTGCTGATAATACCAATAGAGAAACCATTCGACAGTATTTTAATTTACCCCAAGGTGGCGGCAGTTCTGTAATTGTTCTTGATGAGCCTAACTTAATGCATGTTTTCCGCAAGGTTAAAACGAATAAGCTTGCTATCCCAGAAGAAGATTTACAATCACAAGATGCAGTAACACTTAGACGAAATGTTTTTGCTTACCTTAAGGATATTGTTGATCGAATTGGTAGTGTAACTAGGGCAGAAGTCGCCGCTGCGCGGACTGTTGTTCAATGCATTTATGACTATTTTGATAGTGATGAGATTGATGAAGACGATATTCTTGAACTAGTGACGAAGAGTAAAACGTTTTATACTGAGATTAACAATGCACAAATTAACGTTGCTGTTGTATCATCTGACACAGTAAAGAGAAATGCAAAGCAAATTGCTAAAGCAATTAGTGACATAGGCGAGGTCTTGGATGAGGATGACCCTTTAACTATTCTTATGACTTTTTCAGGAGATCCTCTTTCCGACTTACAGCCATTGATTGACTTCTTAAAACAGATCGATGCTGATATTGATAAAGTCGATAAGCAGTTAGTTACTAGGAAGAGCGCGTTGGGCGATGTAGTTGGGAATGAACAGTCTAGCTCACGTTATGCAGATGAATTAAAAACTCTTATGGCAATCAGTACATCCCTTGAAGGGAGGCAGTAATTTTTATGATTTTTGATAAGATAGATCGTCGAATCAAAGAAATGAAAGAGCTGCATCGCCTTGAAGGAATTAAAGCAAATCGAGCTCAGCAAGAGGCAACAGATAACAAGTATCGAATCCTCGTAAATCAGGTAAGTGGTTATATTGAAGTATTGGATTATGTTCAAGACCATCTACAGTTTGCCTTGGCGGATACTATAAAGGCTGATTTGGAAGCGCTGTTGATAAAACTTCAGGATACTGTTAAAACCGGATATGCTGATAAAGATACAGTCTCTTCCACTGATACAGATTTTAAGTCAATACAGACAGCAGTAAAGAAAGACTGGACAAAGCACTTTGTCGCTTTAACTTCAACCATAACCGACACGTTAAAGGTAATTAGCGGTATTGGCACAGAGAAAGTTGCGAATTGCTTAGCAGACATTAAAGCTGCAGAAGTTTGGGTAACAGACAAAAATACCTTTGTTAGCTTAAAATCAGCGTTGGATAATGCGGATTCTTTAATTCAAAGTTTGAGCCTTGATCAAGAAATAATACAGTTTTTAACAAGTATGACGGTAGGAAAAGCAACAATTGCGGATCTGAATGAGAATGTATTGGCATGGATCCATAAGGAGTCTTTAGAAGGAAAAATCAAGCTCTTATTCAGCTCTCGTTAAAAAACTAAAATTTTTCTTCTCGAGATTGACTTTACGTACTGCATTGGATATACTTAAGTATGTACTTAAGTATATCCTTTTTATGAGGAGTAAAAAATGGATTATGTGTATAAATTCCCGGTTGTAAAAGGCATACAGGCTTCAAGAGACTATTACATAGCAATGGTCCCTTTAAAAATGTTGTCACGTTTATTCCCTTCAGATGACGAATATGTTTTACCTGAGTATCGTGCTCAAAGGAAATTAAATGGGGCACGAATTCCAATTATCAGCAAATATATTCTAGATAATAGAAACTCATATGTTTTTTCTGCTTTGGCAGCTTCTATAGACGGAAATTTTCAATTTTGCCAAGCTGAAGGAATTCCGGATGTTGGGGTCCTTGAGGTTGCCATGGATGCTATATTTTTAATTAATGATGGTCAACATAGAAAATCCGCCATATTGGAGGCACTGCAAGAAGATCCGTCCTTAGGTGATGAAACTATTCCTATTGTGTTTTTCGCAGATAAAGGGCTAGAAAGAAGCCAGCAGATTTTTACAGATCTGAATAAGAACGCAGTAAAAACGTCGAATTCAATATCAGAGTTATACGATTCGCGAGACCGAATGGCAGTTATTACTAGGGATGTTATTCAAAGAATTGACTTTTTAAATACATATACTGACAAAGAAAAAGATATTCTAGGAAAATTCTCATCTAGTTTGTTTACATTAAACACCTTCTACACAGCTAATAAAGTAATTGTTGGACGTAGCCTAGATGCTGGTATCGATGATTTCCTATATAAATTTTGGAATAATGTTTCGGTGCATATGTTACAGTGGCAGGAGCTCGAACATAAAGAAATAACGAAAGTCGATTTGAGAGAAAACTACATTGCGACTCAAAGCATAGTAATTCAATCATTTGGAAGGATTGGAAACTATTTGCATATGCATGAAGATATTAGTCCGGAACAGTGCCTGGTGAATTTGGAAAAAGTAAATTGGAATCGTAATTCTAGGAAATGGTATTTACGAGCAATTAATCAAAACGGGCGTATTATTACCAATAAGAAAGCATCACTACTGATTTCAAATGTAATAAAGAAAGAACTTGGATTGCCTTTGACAGCGGATGAATTTGCAGCTGAAGATCAATTATCAAGGTCATTAACAGAATAGGAAGATATCATGCATGAGTAATATAACGAAAGTCAGCATCAATGGACTGATAACTACGGTTCAAAACTTATATTTATCAGATGATATTCCATGGATGATTGGTTATTCTGGAGGAAAAGACAGTACCGCCGCAGTTCAATTAGTGTGGATGGCGATTGAAAGATTGCCGGGTGATCAACGAAAAAAGCCAATACATATCATGAATACTGATACCTTGGTAGAATCTCCTGTGGTATCAAAATGGGTGGAAAAGTCTTTAGATTCAATGCGTATGGCAGCAGCTGAGAAACAATTGCCGTTTATTCCAGAAAGGTTAACCCCTGACTATAATAATACTTTTTGGGTGAATCTAATTGGACGGGGCTACCCCTTCCCCAGAATGAAATATCGTTGGTGCACAGATCGCCTGAAGATTCAACCAGTGAACAATTTTATAAAGAGTAAAATTGCGGAACATGGTGAAATCATACTTGTCTTAGGAACGAGAAAACAAGAGAGTACCCGCCGAAATAGAACAATGACCAATTTGGAAAAAAAGCGTGTTCGAGAACTTTTGAGTCCGAATCCAACATTGGAAAATGAATTGGTATTCTCTCCATTAGAGGCTTGGTCCGACGATGATGTGTGGGTGTTTTTGATGCAGTATAAAAATCCATGGGGTTATTCAAACATGGATTTACTAACAATGTATCGTGGAGCAACCGCTGATAATGAATGCCCATTAATGGTGGATAAAAGCTTGCCTTCTTGTGGAAAGAGTCGTTTTGGTTGTTGGGTTTGTACCATGGTTGAAAAAGACAAATCAATGGAAGCCATGATAGCAAATGATGAAGAAAAGGAATGGATGACTCCTCTTCTTGAATTTCGAAATGAATTTGGCAATGAAGAGGGTGACCGAGAGCGAAGAAGTTTTAGAAGGATGCACGGTAACCTTCAGGGCAATTATGGAAAGCTATTTCATGGTCCATATAAAAAGGAAGTTCGCGAGGAATGGTTACGAAAGCTACTACAAATTCAAAAGAATATTAATGAAACCGGCCCAGAAGATTTCCATGGCCTTGAATTGATCAGGATTGAGGAACTGCGTGCAATTCGAAGAGTTTGGGTTCAGGGAAAGCATGAGTTTGACGACTCCGTTCCTCGTATTTATGAAGAAGTTATGGGTATTCCATTCTCGGATCCGGAATGGATCCACTCTGAAAACTTTGGACAGGAAGAATGGGATATCTTGCAATCTGTTTGCAGAAGACTTTACGGAGACGAAGAACTGGCATTTGAAATGATGTACAACCTTGTAGATATAGAAAATCATTCTGCCGGATTGAATGATCGAAAAGGGATTATTGATGATTTGGAAGCAGCTATTACCAGAACTTTTTATCGGAATGAGGCAGACGCTACACAGTACTATTCGGATAAAATGATTCGAAAAAAAGAACTGGGTGGCCGGTACAATGAAAAATTCTTGGATTATGCCGTAGAGGACTCCGAGGATGATGGAGATGCTGAGGGCGAAGGTTAATGATAATTAAACGACTCACAATGAATAATTTTGGAGTTTATGCTGGAGAAAATACTTTTGAATTCTCCCATACGCATCCAATTGTTTTAATAGGCGGAATGAACGGCCGAGGAAAGACGACTTTTCTTGAAGCAATTTTATTGGCATTGTATGGGGAAAATTCTAGCGCCTACAATGAAAGTAACTGTAATACATATGGAAAATATCTGCGTTCTTATGTGAACAAAGGAAACTGGAGCCAGCCTACCTTTGTTGAACTTGAATTCATAATGAATGAAAGTTCATGCAATGAATACTTAGTTCGTAGGGAATGGGATGCTCTCTCAAAAAGAACAATAGAAAGCATTACAGTTAAAGAAAATGGAATCTATAGTGATTTCTTAACTAAGAACTGGGCAATGTTTGTAGAAAACATTTTACCGAGTGCTCTCTCCAGCTTTTATTTCTTTGACGGCGAAAAAATTGCTGAGCTTGCGGTTGATAAAACTAATGCGCAGATGAAAGAATCAATTCGTTCGATGCTTGGCATTAGTGTACTGGATGTATTGAAAAATGATTTAGGCAGAAGCTTAAAAAGAAACTCAAAAATAGCGAATGAGAATCATTCTGCAGAAACTTTACAAATAACTCGACAGGAACGGGATGATTTAACAGACCATCTGTCAATGATTGACAATAAAATAGCTGAGTACAACGAATTTATAGCTGGCAAGCAAGCCAATATTGACGAACTTCACCATCAATATGAAATTAAGGGTGGCGATGTTGTAGAGCAGCGACAGTCGTTAATTCAACAGCGATCCAATCTTTTAGCGGAAATTGACCAGAATCAAAATGCATTAATAGAAATTGCGTCTGGAGAGCTACCTTTAGTATTAGTAAGAGATTTGATCAGCAAAATAAAACTCCAGGCTGAAGATGAACACAATGATTTCATCATGCAACAGGCAATGGAGCAAATTGAATTTTTGCTTGAAGAATATTCTGTGAGTCATAGGGAAGCATCCAGTGCTAACCAAGGTTTTGTTGAGTTCGTAAAAGAAAAGGCCCTTAGCGAGTCTACAGAAGTAATTTATCAAGTTTCAGATCATGCGTTGTTTCAATTAAATGCTTTGCTGGACAGTCTTTTAGCCCAGAGTAAGGAAAACGCAAGAAAAATTCTCTTGCAAAAAGTAGAACTACAGAAAAAATTGGATGAAGTAGACAGCTACCTTTCTCTTGATATAAATGAAAGAGAACTGAGCAATATCTTTGCAGCAATACGCGAGCAAGAAGATACATTAGTGCAGTTAAAAGTTGAACTTACTGCCATGCAGCAGGAACGCAGCTCTGTAAATGCGGAGCTAATCTCCAAAACATCAGAGTTCAACAGGACTGTTGAGGCTTACTTGCACGAGGCTGAGATGCATGATGACTCAGATCGAATGGTCAAATATTCAAACATGGCCCTTCGAATTGTAGAGGAATATTCTACGGAGCTCCAAAAACGTAAAACAGGAGTCCTTGGAGAAACAATTACGTCTTGTTACAAGAAGTTAGCAAATAAAAAAAATTTGATTCAGCACATTGTCATGAATTCCAGAACTTTGGATATTACCTATCTTGATGAAAATGGCGTTGAAGTATCCAAGGATTCTTTATCTGCTGGTGAGAAGCAGCTCATGGTAATTGCAATTCTATGGGCGTTAGCAATATGCTCAAAGAAAAAATTGCCCGTGATAATAGACACGCCATTGTCACGTTTGGATTCGATGCACAGAACTTCATTGGTAACTACTTATTTCCCTCAAGCCAGCGATCAGACCATTATCTTATCAACAGACTCTGAAATTGATCATAAATACTATGACATGATGAAGGATTCTGTTGGTGATGAGTTCACTTTGAATTATTGCGAGGAAACAAAGAGTACCACTATTTTGAAAGGATATTTTCAGGAAAAATGACTATTAAGCAAGTACGTCTGTCTCAACAGGCGAAAGATCAACTTTCCAGGCTAAAAGCAAAAACTGGGATTAGAAACTGGAATATTCTGTGTAGATGGGCATTATCTTATTCCTTGGCTGAAAAAACCATACCAACAGATATTCCATTAGTAACTGACAGCAATTTAGAGATGTCGTGGTATACTTTTGGCGGTGACTATTATGAAATATATATGGCGCTTGTTAAGGCATGGTGTCTAAATATGAACTTACCAACAGATGATGATACAGTCGCAAAGTACTTCCGCCTAAACCTAGAGCGAGGAATTGCTCATCTTTGCGGCACAGGATTTATCAAAAGCATCGATGACTTATTATATTTAGCGGTGAAGAAATAACATGAGTATTTATTTGGATTACAATGCGTCTGCACCAATAGAACCTAGAGTATTAGAATGTATGATCGACATTTATCAGAATTACATTGGAAATGCAGACAGTAGGACACATGATTACGGAGACCAAGCACGAAATATAGTTGAGAATGCCAGAAAGCAAGTTGCTTCGTTGCTGGGTATAACTTCATCTGAAGTATTTTTCACCAGTGGGGCCACTGAAAGTAACAATATTGCTATCCAAGGACTAGAGGCTTATGCCAAGGAGAGTGGGCGAAATCATATTATTACATCATCTATAGAACATAAAGCTGTCCTGGAAACCGTTAAAGCAATGCAGCATAGAGGGTTTGAAGTTGATATTGTGGATCCGGAGTCTTCTGGTAGAGTAGATGCAAAGAAAATACTTGAGAAAGTAAAAGACAATACTCTTTTAGTCAGTTTGATGCATGTGAATAACGAGACAGGAATAATCCAACCGGTTCAAGAATTAGGAACTGCTCTAGAAGAACGGAACGTCTTTTTTCATGTCGATGCTACACAAAGTTGCGGAAAACTGGTAGATGAGCTTCGTTCCCTAAAATATACGATGCTTTCTTTTAGTGCCCACAAATTGCGGGGCCCACAAGGAATTGGCGTTTTGGTTTTAAGAAAGAAAAATTACAAGTATCCGCCAGCTAAAGCAATCATGTATGGCGGACAACAAGAACATGGCATTCGCCCGGGAACTATTCCGGTTGCTCTCGTAGGTGGGTGCGGTAAAGCCTGTCAGATTGCTGAACTTGAATATCAAAGCAATGAAAAGAAACTGCGCTCAATCAAGAAAAAGTTACTTGAGTTGCTTGATAAATCCGGGATTACTTACTCATGTAATGGGGACCAAAATTATTGTTTGGATAATACGTTGAATCTGTGCTTACATGGAGTTTCTTCAGAAGCATTAATGATTTCTACTAAGCGTTATTGTAGCCTTTCAAATGGGTCGGCTTGTACATCGAAAAGCTATTCTCCCAGTTATGTACTTATGGCTATGAATATTCCGGTAGAAAATATTGAAAACTCGATCCGTATTAGCTGGGGACCAGAGACGGATTTAGAACAATTTCAAATAGAATTTACAAACCTTTTAAATGTAGCGAAAAGACTAGCACAGTAAAAGGGGTTGTTGGCTTGAAATTAGATCTTTGCTCTGATTTAATCTACACAAATAACTTAGACACTGATAAGTTTGCTCGGATGCTGGATGATCCATCTCAGTGCTATAAGTTTTATTGGCTAGAGGCTATTATCAACCTGATCACAACAACAGATAATGACCTTTGTTTTGATCAAATCATTAATGAAATGATTTTCGAGGCCTGGTACTCTGTAACACGATATCATTTACATCTCGGTCCAGCAATTAAAGGTAAATCTGAAAATTTCTTGGAGCATGCCGTTAAAGTTGTCGAAAGTGATGCCGATTTACCACAATCGGCAACCAAAATTGACATACTAGCGGCGATTGCTCGAAAAGAAGCGAAACTAAAAAGTGATAAGAATAATCTGACAATATATGTTCCGTACAGATTGATATCTTCTTTTTTAGATGAACTCAGCGGCGGAGATCATATGTGGGATCAGCACCGCAGGTTAATTGCTTATATTGAAAAAATTAATGAGCAACAAAACCTCCCATATACTATTGTCGATGGACGGGGCATAAACAAAAAAATACATATAAACAAATATTGGAAGCAATTGATAATGGATAACTTCCCAGTTGGTACTATATAAGCACAGACATTCGCCTGAACTGGTGGTGTTTGTGCTTATTCTTTATAATAAGGGGAAACATGGTCTGGCGTACTTCCCATTGGATTTCGCATCCGTGCAATAATCTGCCAGCCATCCCCTTGTTATGAGCATTCGATTTAGCAGGTTGAAACCCTATGGCTTTCGTGTCACAAACCAATCTGAATGGTAATAAGCAAGGATGGACGCCATGAAATACCAAGGAGGAATTCTATGATAAGTGTTGGAGTCGACGTTTCCAAAGGGAAAAGTACAGTTTGTTTTGTGAAGCCATATGGTGAAATCCTGATTTCTCCATATGAAGTGCAGCATTGTGAAAATGAATTGAGCCAGCTGGTTGAGCAGATACATAAGCTGAATGACGAGGTCCGAGTCGTCATGGAGTCAACAGGTGCATATCATTTTCCAATACTAGCATTTTTGAAGGAGCATGGAGTATATGTTTGCGTTGTGAATGCATACCTCATGAAAAAGTATTCTACGGTAGCAATTCGTAAAGGAAAAACAGATCCACTTGACTCAATAAAAATTGCTAATTACGGCATTGATTATTGGTACAGGTTAGTCGATTTTAAACCCGCAGAGGAGATCTATCAGCAGCTAAAAGATTTGAATCGGCAATATCTGACCTACTTATCAATGAGAGTGAAGGCGAAACAGGCGATGACAAATCTGATTGACAGAACAATGCCTGGAATTAAAACGGTGCTATGGAATCGTTCAGATGTGCCAGAAAAAGATAAGCTATGTGACTTTCTCCGTGAGTACTGGCATTATGATAACATTACCAAAATGTCCGAGGATCGGTTTGTCTCTCATTACAACAGATGGGCTAAAAAGAAGGGATACCGCGCCAGTACGCAAAAAGCGAAAGTGATCTATGCCATGGCTCTGGACGGTATCCCAACCATGTCCTCCAAAACGTCATCGACCAAAATGCTTGTTTTGGAATCCGTTAGAGTCTTACAAATGATTGACACGACTCTAGCTGCCATTTTAGCGCAGATGCGAGGCCTTGCAAGTGAACTTAAAGAGTATGAAACAGTTATGGCAATGCCAGGAGTGGGGAATATTCTCGGACCCAGAATTATAGCCGAGATTGGCGATGTAAGGCGCTTCCATAGTGCAAGTGCACTGGTTGCATATGCGGGGTTAGACGCACCGCCGTATCAATCCGGTACATTCACAGGAACCAACAGGCATATCTCAAAAAGAGGATCTTCTACTTTGAGAAAAACAGGCTACGAAATTATTCGATTTGTGAAATGCTCTAAGCCCACAACCGATACTGCTGTGTACGATTATTTATTGAAGAAGGAAGCTGAGGGGAAACCACCTCGCGTCGCCAAGATTGCTGCGCTCAACAAGTTTCTAAGAATCTACTATGCTAGAGTAAAAGAGCTATATTGCTAAGAATAACTTGCTGCAAAGGCCAGAAGCTGGATCGCTGCCGGTCAGCTTTGCTGTACCCATTTTCACTACGGATATATGGTTGCTATACTGAAAATTTCTTCTTGACTTTTATTAGCAGGATTATCATTAGTTGGATTCAACTTAAGAAAATACGTTTTTTGCAGGATCGTAACCCTGGCGTCCCCGGAGTTATCTATAAGTTATCTCAAGAGAATGAAAATGTTCGTAAACTATCAAATGCCCGAGATTTATGGAAGTGTGCAGCAAAAACTGGCGAAGTTCCTTTTCGAGATATATATTCTGGGACGGAGTTGAATATACAAAAGTTTGAATTGGATCATTTCGTCCCATGGTCATATATTGCAAATGACGAACTGTGGAATCTTATTCCAATGGAGAAACGGCTTAATTCAAGTAAGAGTAATCGATTGCCTGATTGGAATATCTATTTTAATAGTATGGCATCTACACAATATGCACTGTACCGAACAGTATTTGCGTTTCCAGAAGTCCGCAGAAAATTCGAAAATTGTAGACGAGATAATTTAAATGCAATATGGGCTGCAGAAACACTGTATGTTGGGGGTAATTCAGAAGAACAGTTTAAGAATATTCTGGAACATAATTTAAAGCCATTATACGATTCTGCATATTTACAGGGATATGGCTTATGGAAACTGCCAGAATCTTTAGCTATTTAATGGAGTGAGCGGTTTGGAAAAAGGGTTGAATGAGGATAAAACCATAGCTTATTATGATGCGCATGCTGATGAATTTGTATCTAGCACATTATCAGTAAACATGAGTCATGCTTATTCCCATTTTGTAAATAAGTTGCCTGTCGGCGGCATGATATTGGACGCAGGATGCGGAAGTGGACGTGATAGTTTAAAGTTTTCTGAACTTGGTTTCCAGGTTATATCTATGGATGCATCGGAAAATTTATGTATATTGGCACAGAAACTTTTAAATACTGAAGTCCTTCACCTGACGTTTGATCAAATGACATTTGATGATCAATTTGATGGAATATGGGCTTGCGCTTCTCTTGTGCATGTATCAGAAGAAACTCTTTCTACCGTGTTGTTGAAATTAATTGCAGCTCTTAAACATGATGGTATACTCTATGCTTCTTGGAAATATGGAGATAGTGAAAGATGCGATAATGACCGTTTCTTTTGCGATATGAATGAATACCGCCTAAAAAGGTGTTTAAGCCGGATTGACGGAATTGTTATGGAGGAAATTTGGATATCTCAAGATGTTCGAGAGAGTATGTATTCTCAGAAATGGTTGAATGTTATTATTCGAAAGGCAAACCAGAAAACAGTGGATAAAAAAGTTTATCATTTGCTAGATTGTAATGGGAAGCCAAATGATAGCCATTAACCTGGAAACTAGGAGGTCACAAAGGACTTTAAATATATGGCAGATTATATTGTTCATAACAGACTATTTATTTTCTGTATCTACTTGTAAGGAATTTTGGGTTAATTTATGGGCATAGATCCTTAAATGATCTGTTTACCGTAAACCCAGTCCTGAATCGCATACCGCAAATCCTGTATCTTGCCGATCAGCCACGCCGCCGCCATCGGGATTCCATACGGACTGACGAGGAACGCCATCACCAGCAGAATGATCCCGTTCGTTACCTGATGATTAATCAGCGCCAGCACACCGAAGATGCCGAGGACCGTTCCAGCAAGGCCGAACACCCACGCCGAGCAGTACAGCAGACCGGAGCAGATCCAGACGAAAACGGTCAGAGCCATAATGATCGGAGCGACGAGCATTTTCAGTATCAGTCTCATAGTATCGGCCCCCCTTTACAATTTCTAATATAACTATAACGCCTATGCCGTTTTTTGCAAGGATGCGGCAAAAAATGGTGGGGCGGCTTACACGTCGTAAACCGCCTCACTTTTCGGGGCATACGCCCCTATTTTAATTTCGCAAGTACGGCGAGAATATCATTTGCCGCCTGCCACAGTCGTTCCTGATTCTGGACAATATCCTCCAAATCCGCGCCGTAAACGCGCCCCGTTTCATGCACCCGCTTTGTAAGCTGGTTTAAGTTGTTGCTGGACCGGCGCAGGAGGGAAATCGTCTCCTTCAGCTCCGGCAGTTCCAGTCTGATGACATAGCCGTCAATGGAGATTTTGCGGAGATACGCCGCCATATTTTTCGTGCCGAGCTGCGCCATCTTCTGTTCGATCATTTCACGCTCCTGCGGGGTAACGCGGAACTTGAGCTGAATTTCCCGTTCTCGTTTTGCCATCGTCAACGCTCCGGCACATCCCGCTTCACAGGGGACGACGTATCTACCGTCTTGATGTTCTCCAGCTTTTTTCGGACGGACGGCTTGCGCTGGCGAAGCGGCTGATCGCGGTTTTCATCCTTCTGGATGAACGCGAAAATCCCTTTCCGATCCTTGAGTGTGGAAAATGACAGGGACTTGAAAGGCAGCAACGCGAACAGACGGTCTTGGTCTTTGGTGGAAGCACGGATCAGAAAATCCGGCGAAATCTGCGCCATGAAATGCGTACCGCCGGGACTGTTCGGTTCACGCTCGGATTGCAGCCGCCCGAGCAGCCGTGCGGCCTCCGCCTGAATGTCCTGCTTGGTCAGAGGCTGGGCCAGCAGATATTCGCGCCGCGTCTGATTGATGAAAATATCCGTGAGGCCGGGGTTACACGAATCCACTTCAAACGATGAACGCCGATCATCCCCGAAATAATTCTTATCTTCAAGGACGGGAATGGTTTTCGCCCAATCCTTGTTATCGCGGGAAATACGCCCGTCGAAATCCTTTCGCTGTACCGTATTTGCCAACACATAAAACATCCGTTCATAGCCGAACTGATCGGCCACCTGTTTTACGGCTTCTTTTCCGAGACGGTTATCGCGGTAATTGTCCCGGATGGCTGTTTCGATTGCGCTTTTGCAGGCTACGTTTGCTTTATAGGACGCGCGGTATTGCTCCAGCTCATTGTTTTCCCGCGCATAGGCGGCGGGATATTTGTATAACGGTGTTTTGTCCATTAATTATCTTACCTCCAATTCATGCTTTGGTTTTCTGCCCTGCGTCCCACAAACGCAGGGCGTTTTCAGGCTCTCCAGTACGGAGGACCTTTCGCTTTTCTCCAGAACCTCCGATGCCTGCCGCTGGGCGGGGGCGCGGCTGTCAATGTCCAGCAGCGCGTTCAGCTCTGCGAGGCGGGCGCTCTTTTGCTCAAGTTCCGCTTCCTGCGGGAACGGCTTGCCGATCTCGGCTTTTGCCGCATCCATCTGCAAATGGAGATTATCAAGCTGTGCGTGGACATTCTGCAACCGCTTCGGCATATCGGCAAGGGCGTTGTCGATGCGAATCAGATTGCCGCGCGCGTCCGTGCCGAGCGTGACGCGGTGTGCCATCTGCCCTTTGAGCGTCAGAACGAACTCCGTTCCGAACCCTTCTACCGACAGCGACATGGTAAAGCCCCGGTAACTGCCGATCCCCAGAGGGTCCAGCCCCTTGACTTCTTTGCAGGCTTCCAGAATGGCAGCACCGGCGTTGTCTTTGTCGGTGAGGGAATCGCCCCGCACCACCATTCCGGCGAACCCGTCCTTGGGGTGCGGGTGTGTTTCCAGCGTCGCCATATCCGTTTCCAGACCCTTGATGAAGCCTTTGTTTCGCTCGATTTCCTCCGGGAAATATTTAAGTAGGTTATCCTCTAACCGGAATTGTTGACTCTGATGGTTGGCTTTCATGAGTTTCAGCTTGGCCACATCCATATCTAGGTCCATCTTCTCCTTGATCCGCTCGTCCCCGGCGCACAGGGCCTTGATTTCGGCGTAGGAGAGCGCCGTCTCGTCGATGTCCTCACAGGAGCGGACAGGGCTTGTGCTGGTCATGATCTGCGAAATAAATTTTTGCTTATTTTCCACGGTCTGCCACAAATAGCTGTCAAATGTCCCTTCGGTGACATAACGGAAAATGTGTCCTTCGGGGTTGGTGTTGTACTGCCGGATGATACGGCCTGATCTTTGCTCCAAATCTCCCGGCCTCCACGGGCAATCGAGATCGTGGGAGGCAATCAGAAGATCCTGTACGTTCATCCCGGCTCCCATTTTGGCGGTGCTGCCCATCAGGACGCGCACCTGTCCGGTGCGGACCTTGGCGAACAACTCTTTTTTCTTGACTTCGGTATCGGCGTCGTGAATGAACGCAATCTCACTGGCGGGGACGCCCCGCGCGATGAGCTTATCGCGGATGTCCGAGTAGACGCTGAACGCTTCCGGCGCGTCGGCCTCCGTTGTAGTGTCCTGCAAAGCGTGAAGCTCTGTGCCGCCCGTGAGCTTTCCACCGGCCCGAATCGCCCGTTCTTCTTTGGCGGCGGTGCGGCCCTTTGGAGTGGAAATATCGCAGAAAACAAGCTGCGTGAGTTTCTTGTCCTGTCCGTCATGCCAGAATTGAAAAACGTTGTTGACGCACATGTTGACCTTGCTGCCGGGATTGTCGGGAAGCATGGGGTTGATGACGCGCTGATCGAGGCCGAGCTTGCGCCCGTCCGATGTAATCTTCAGCATGTTGTCCACGGTTGGATCGACGGAACCGGAATGGACGGCGGCGGCTCGCTCAGAGAGTTTTTTCACCATTTCCTTTTGAATCTCAGAGGGCTGCGCAACTTCGTTGTGGTACACGGCTTTCGGTGTGGGAAGGTTGAGTTGGTCGGCGGTCTTGATATCCGCTGCCTCCTTGAACAGCAGCATCAGCTCCGGCAGATTGTAGAAGCGGGCAAAGCGCGTCCGCGCCCGGTAGCCGGTCCCCTCCGGGGCCAGCTCAATAGCCGTCACGGTTTCCCCAAAGGTGGATGCCCAGCAGTCGAAATGGACGAGGTTCTGCTCTTTCAGGGTTTCGTACTGGAGGTAGCGCATCATCGTGTAAAGCTCGGTCATTGAATTGCTGACCGGCGTCCCGGTGGCGAACACAATACCCCGGCTGTGCGTGATTTCGTCGAGATACCGGCATTTCAGAAACATGTCGCTGGACTTCTGCGCGTCGGTGGTGGAGAGGCCCGCCACGTTGCGCATTTTGGTGTAGAGAAACAGATTTTTGTAGTTGTGCGCCTCATCCACGAACAGGCGGTCCACGCCGAGCTGTTCGAAAGTGACGACATCATCCTTGCGGGAGTTATCGTTCAGCCGTTTCAGCCGGGCCTCAAGTCCCTTTTTGGTGCGCTCCAACTGTTTGATGGTAAACTGCTCCGCTCCGCTGTCTTTGAGTTCTTCCAGCCCGTTTTCAATTTCCCATATCTGTTCCTGAATCAGCCTTTTCTGCCGTTCCAGAGACACCGGGATTTTTTCAAATTGGCTGTGGCCCATGATAATCGCGTCATAATCGCCGGTAGCGATGCGGGCGCAGAACTTCTTGCGGTTGCGCTTCTCAAAATCCTTTTTGGTGGTGACCAGAATGTTGGCAGAGGGATATAGCCGCAGGAATTCGGAAGCCCACTGCTCCGTCAGATGGTTCGGGACGGCAAACAGAGATTTTTGGCACAGCCCCAACCGCTTGCCTTCCATCGCGGCGGCGATCATTTCATAGGTTTTGCCCGCGCCCACGACATGCGCCAGCAGGGTGTTCCCGCCGTAAAGCTGGTGCGCCACGGCGTTGAGCTGATGCTCCCGCAGCTTGATTTCGGGGTTCATGCCGGGGAATACAAGATGCCGCCCGTCGTATTCACGCGGGCGGCTGGAATTAAACAGCTCGTTGTATTTTTTCGTCAGGGTCTGACGGCGCTCCGGGTCTTTCCATATCCAGTCGCGGAAAGCGTCCTTAATGGACTGCTGTTTCTGCTGGGCAAGAGTCGTTTCCTTGGAATTGAGGACGCGGCGCTCCTTGCCGTCCGGGTCGGTCACGGTATCATAAATCCTCGTATCCCGGAGATTGAGTGTATCCTCCAAAATCCGGTAAGCGTTGGCCCGGTCGGTGCCGTAGGTGACGAAAGCCGCCACGTTATTGTAGCCGACGCTGTTTTTGCCCGAGATAGCCCACTCTGCCGTGAATGAGGAATAGTTTACCCGGATGCCGCCGCGCACACCGGACGGCGGGTTCAACAGTTCCTCCATGAACTGTTGAATGTACTCCTTATCAATCCAGGTCGCGCCAAGGCGCACTTCAATTTCCGAGGCGTCGAGGTCTTTCGGCTGGGCGGCTTCCAGCGCCGCAATATTGGGGGCGATTTTTTCGGCAAGGTCGGGCCGCATTTCCGCCAAAGCTTTTGCCAGCTGCAGCTTGCGGCGCACGTTGCCGGAAAGGTACTTGTCGGCGGTGACAAACGGGATATTGTCCAGCTTGTAAAAGGCTTTCGGAACGCTTGCCGGGTCCTGTTCGCCCAAATCGCGGAAAATGACGCCCCGCAATTCGTCGGCCAGCGCCTCTGGTGTTTTTCCGGTGAGGGAAGCCATGTAGTCCATGTCCACCCGCGCTTTTTCCGCAATGGAGAGCGCGAGGGCTTCCGACGCCGTGTCCACAGAAGTGACGATTTTCCTCTGCCGGATGGTACGTTTGGTGAACATATCGGCCTTGCGTTCCAGATTGCCGTCCTCGTCGATGACTTCCAGAGAGCAGAGCAAATAGTACGAAGAATCCTCCGCGAACGCGAGGCTGTTGCCGCGCGAGTTGATGAGACCGTATTTGGCGGAAAAAACGTCATAGAGTTGGTTCAATTCCGTTTGTGTGTTTTTGATTTCCGCATCGGAAGCAGATTCGTCGAGCTGTTGGCTGATAAGCTTTTGCACACAGTCCCGTAGTCCCACCATGCCCATGACGCGGGCTTTGGCGGTTTCGTTCAACTCCGGCCGCACCATGCGGGAGTTTTCCCGGTAGTACACCTCGCCGTCCACGACGGTATAGGAATAGTTTTTTACATCGGGGTCTGCCGGGATGGAATCGTCGATTTCCTCATCTTCACCGAGATCGGGCAGCTCCGTTTCGGCAATCTGTCCCTGAATATGAGAAACCGCCTCATGGAGCTGTTGGGCAAGATCGGCGTCGGAAAACGGCTCACAGGTCGTTTCCTTTTTATCGCCGTGCATTTTATCGTCCCACTTGATCGTCCCCAGCACCATTTCGGGATGATCGGCAAAATAGCTGTTGACGGGAATGCCGTCCCCGGTCTGACCGAGATGCACCCAATCCGGTTCGATGACGATGGGGCGGTCGCGCTTTTGGAGAAAGACGATGTCGGTGGTGACTTCCGTTCCGGCGTTGGCCTTGAAAGCATTGCTGGGCAGACGAATTGCGCCGAGTAAATCCGCGCGCTGCGCGATGTACCGCCGCACTTCCGGCGATTGTTTGTCCATCGTGTAGCGGCTGGTTACGAACGCGATCACACCACCCGGACGCACCTGATCGAGCGTTTTGGCGAAAAAGTAATCGTGGATGGGGAAACCGAGTTTGTCGTAAGCACGGTCGGAAACCTTGTAGCTGCCGAACGGCACGTTGCCAACGGCAAGGTCGAAAAAGTCTTTCCGGTCGGTGGTTTCAAATCCCGCCACGGTGATGTTGGCGTTCGGGTAAAGTTGTTTGGCAATCCGGCCCGTAATATTGTCCAGTTCCACACCATAGAGCCGGGACGCCGCCATGCTCTCCGGCAGCAGGCCGAAGAAATTGCCGACGCCGCAGGCCGGTTCCAGAATGTTGCCGGTCTGAAAGCCCATGTTGCCGATAGCCTCATAGATAGCCCGGATCACCGTGGGGCTGGTGTAATGGGCGTTCAGGGTGGAAGCCCGCGCCATTTCGTATTCTTTGGCGTTCAGCGCACCGACCAATTCGGTGTATTCCTTTGACCACGAAGTGTTGTCCGGGTCGAACGTCTGCGGAATGCCGCCCCATCCCACATACCGGGAGAGCGTTTCCTGTTCCTCCGGCGTTGCCGTGCGGCCCTCGGCCTCGATGTTTTTCAGGGTATGGATGGCGGCGATATTGTACCCGTACTTGGTTTTCGCGCCGCCCTCTCCCAAATGATCGTCGGTGATGCGGAAGTTTTCGGCGGCAGGCTGCTCCGGCGTAAACAGAGCGGCGTTGCGTTCGTCCTGCCGGATGCCGCTTTCAAAGGCGTCGCGGCTGATCACTTCATGGCTCCACGAATAGGGGCCGGTGTCGATGCGCACGTCTTTTTCCCCGACATAGCCCACGGTGCTGGACAGTTCCTGCCCGCCGTAATCCAGCACCGCCTGATCGCCAACTTCATAGGACGGCTTACCGTCCAGATTGGCAGACTCCCTCAGAACCAGTTCATGGGAAAATCCGTCCTGCTCCCGTTGGTACAGGGCGCGGAGGATAGGAGCAATTTCTCCCCACTGAGCGCTCCGCTTGCTGTTGTATTTGTCGTGGATATCGACCTCGACCCCCGTGGTGGTGGCAAAAAAATCTGCCGTATCGCCGGTGGCCAGATCCATCGTTTCGGAAGTCCCGGCATAGGTATCGGAAAGGCGCTGGGCCACGCGGGTGTTGCCCTCGTTTTTACGGAAATATCCCGCGATATGCTCTTTGTCCCGCTGTTCCAGCAGGCCGGAGGTCAGGGCCTCCCGCAGATCCGCGTCCGTGTGTTCCAAGTCCACAGCCAGAAACTCCGTGATGGGGCCGTTCCGTGAATCCCGGCGCAGCAGATTTTCAAAGTTTTCCCGGCTTTCGGCGCGGAAGATGGGATAGGCAAGTGCCGGGTCACGGAGCTGGACGTCCGAACTGCCGATATCCGTGATTTCAAAGGGCTTATTGTCCAGATATACCATGTCGCCCACCTTGTAGGGGAGCGGAATTTCGTTGCTGTCTGGAATCGCTCGCTTGGCATCTTCCCTCTGCTCGCCGGAAAGCGTCAAGACCACATTATGGAAAGTGATGCCGTTCTCAATGGTGTTGCCGGTGTGGGTAATCGGCTGACCGCTCAGATCGGGCGCTGCCTGTTCTTCCTGTGTGTAAAACCGATTCTCCCGGATGATCTGGGCGATGCGCCGCTGCACCTTCGGCCAAGGTAAATCCGTCGATGTGTGGCCAACGGTTACGGGAAAAGCTGGGAGATCGTCGCCATACTCGTTGCGCAGAAACGCCGCCGTATCCTTGTCGCGGGCATGTTCCCGCATGTAGAGGACAACGGCGCGTTTACTTTCGATATTGCCGTTCCACTCCTGAAGGGCGGCGTCAATGTCAGGTTGTATCGGGCCGCTTGTTTCCGGCTTCTGCGGCGCGGGCATGGAAAAAGCGGAGGGCTTTTCGCTCTCCGCTTCGTTAATCCGCTGTATTTGCTCCTGTTCCGACGGGAAAAAACTTAGCTGTAGATAAGCTCCGTCAGAATCGTTTCCTCTGCCTGGGCTTTCAGGCTGTTCATGAGACCCACCCAGCGCATCGGGTCGGAGACCTTCAGGTTCTCCGTCACGCCCGCCGATTTCATCAGTTCCGGCATCATGCGTTCCAGCCGCGCCGTCGCCGTCCGTTCGGTCTCCAGCAGGTGCGGGTACAGCTTCTCCGACAGCAGCAGGCTGCTGTACAGGACCGGACGGTGCTCCTTCAGGTAATTCTTCCGCATCCTCCCGTACTTGCCGATGCTCTCCGTCGGTTCCGTAATTGTCAGGTCGGGAATCAGGTAATCCCCGTTCTTCATGTAGGTCAGGTTGTTCTCCATGTGAGGCGCTCCTTTCCGCGAGATGTTCGCGTTCGTATTTTTTGACGGTAACTTCAATCTGCCGCAGTACCCGTTCCGACTGTTCGCTGACCACCGTGCCGAGGGCGGCGACGGTATCCGGCGTGTTGAAATCAAAGATGCTCAGAAAATCCTCATGCTCAAAGTATTTGTCAGGTTCCAGCCCACAGCGGAACAGAACCGCGTAGGTGATGCTGACGGCTGCGGCGCTTCGCAACTGCGCTCCGATGTTGAATTCATCATATTCTTCTAAAAAGCTGCCGTCAACGGTATGGAGAATATCGTACTGATGGTCCTGCCAATATTCGTTTGCCAACTGTCCGGCGATCTGCTCCAACTGGTAGGCAAGACCTTTTTCGCCGGAAACGGCATACTCCCGTTCCAGCGCTGCCGTAACCGCGTCCTCATGTTCCGGGCGATATTGCCAAAGATAAGGACGGCGGGAATTCTCACTGTCTCCTGTGTCGGAAATATCAAAGACGTACCGGATTCTCGGCTTGTCACCGGATGCGTCGATGAGCGCAATCCCTTTGCTGCCGCGCCGGATATACCGGTGCATTTTTCCGTTCCAAAGCTCATATCCGGCGCAGGCCGTCGCGTCGGGGCGCTGGACATGAATCATGAGCTGCTCATGATAGGGGTACTTGTAGAGCCGCGCGACGGTTTTCAGAAAATCCGTCCAGCTTTCATGACTGGCAGTGATCTGCGTCGCCGCGTGGTCGGCCATCTGAGCCAGAGCCTGCACATTACTTGGCATATTGAAAATCCTCCTTTCGGTCTTTTGGGTAAAAAAGAGGACAGCCCCAAGGCTGTCCTCTCAATAAAAGCTATAAAACAATTATGCCTTAACCAGCTTATCTAGTTCTTCCAGTCGGGAGCAATAGGCGTTGTATGCCGAGCTAAGCCGACGCAATGCCGGAATAAACGTGTCGTAATAACCCGTTTTTGTTAGACGCTCACGCATTACCCGATTATTGTGCCTAACAAATGCAACTACAGGATTCAACCGTACACGCCATTTCTTTTGTTGCTCCTGCTGGAGACGAACAGTTTCAATAAATTGTTTGATTTCATGTTCGTCCGCATTTACAATTTTGTTGATGCCTTGATCCGGGTCAACAGTTCCCACAGGAAAAGTGCTCTTGGAAAAACGTTGCATAAGTCTCAGGAATAGCGGCAGTTTTACTTCTGCATTATCTAACCATTGTACCATGCACTCGTAAGCTTCAGCTTGTTGTGGGGTCTTAATAACTTCCTGCAAATATGGGCCAAAATGTCTGGCCAGATACTCTCCCCAAAAACCGGGGAATGCTAAAATCAGTTTTTCTTCTACAGGGCTGACCAATTGTGTGGCCTCCGGTGAATCCAAAATCGTTAAATCGTAATTTGCAATCAGCTTATCCAAAATCATGAGACGATCATTCATTTCCTTGGCTTCTATTTGCTTGTTTATGCGGATGGTACGCAAAACCCCTTGTTTATCTTTGCTGTTCAAAATGGATTTAATGTCCTTGGCCGATATATCCAAAAGGCGCAGCAAATGAATTTCTTTGATACGAGAAACATCCTCATCACTGAAATTACGGTATCCGTTTTCATCGGTTCTGACGTGAATTAACCCTTGGTTTTCATACCAATTGATAGCTTTTTTCGTTGTGCCAATTTGTGAGCACACTTCATTTATACGCATTATTCCAACCTCCTGCGCTCACCATACACCAATCCCCAAGGGAACAGTCAAGAGCTTTTATGGCATTTTATATAGTTTAGCACACAAAAAAGCTATTAAGTGAAAGAATGGATTATGATTCTGTCTACGTATCAAAGTCCGGAAACAGGTCAAGCGAGGCGTATTCCTCATCACTCATATTCCGGAGTTTTCCCAGCGCGGAATCCGTCAGGGCCAGAAGTTCCGTTTCTTCCGCGCCGAGATAGCCGCGCATTTGCGTCAGCTCCGCGATCAGGCCCTCCCGCGTCCCGGTGTTGTAAATGCACATCAGGTTGATTTCATCGTTGGTAAACATATTATCTCTCCATTTCCGCGCTCCTGTCGGGCGCTGCTTTTTTGTGTTCCCGGCTGACCGGCTGGTTTCGGAGCTGTTCCACGACGGATTTTTTCTTTTCGTCGCTTTCCCGCCGCGACGCCTCGGCAAGCTCCAGAAGGGAAATCGGCTGGCCGGTTTTGGCTTGCTGCTCCAGATCCGCGACGGTGGGATTTTTTCCGTTGTCGATGATGCCGTCGATCATGTCGTAATCGTCCTCTACCGACATTTCCGCGCTTTTCAGGTAGTTTTCCGGTTTCAGAAAGGCCGGAATCTCCTTAAAACCGAAGCTGTCCACGTAATGACAGGATACAACGCCGTTCTGTTTGAGCGCAACGATGTCGCTGACGGACAGGCTCGGCCTGTGATAGTCGGCGGGATGGTCGTTGTTAAACCTATCCCACAAAACGGCCAGTTTTTCCTCCGTATTGCCGGTATCGGTAAGCGGAGCGGTATAGGCAAGATCATAATTGCCGTGATCCACGGAAATGCCTTTGGATTCCAGCCAACTTAGCGGCTCGAAATGGATGTCCCGCAACTCATCGTTGTCCTTCACCTGATAGATGGCGAAAGCGTCCTGAGAGGTTTTCAGAAAAGCGGCTTCCCGCTGCTCCTGATGCTTCATCCGATCCTCTATGGCTGCGGAGAACTCCCGGTTTTCCTCCCATTCCTCGCGGCTCACGGCGAACAGGCCACTGTGGGCCTGAATCTCATCCGGGTCGAAAGCCATGCTTGCGCCGCCGTCCTCAATCATGTAAACGGTGAAGTCCTGCTCAAAAAGCTCCAGCGCACGTTCTTTGGAGAGGGGCAGCAGATCGCCGTCCAGATACCCGCAGGCTTTCAGATCGGCCACGGTCAGGTCCGAATCCGGCATGGGATATTCGTCGAGCGCCTGTTCCGGGGCCTCCGGCAGCATATCCGGCGCTTTTGGCTGGTCGGGCGCTGTTTGCACTTCCGGCTCAATTTGCTCATGATTGCTCAAATTATTTTCACGGATATATTCCTGTACATCCTGTTCACGCACGGCGGCAATCTTGCTTAAAATGTCAAGCGGCACCTTTTCCGAGGTCGCAGGGGTCAGATGTTCAAGGGAAAGCGCCTGTTCGTAAGCGGTTGGAATAGAACTGACGCCCTCATCGGCAAACCCGCTTACCGTTTCCCGCAGATTTTCCTTATCGTAAAAGGTATAGCCATATCCGTCCTCATTTTCCTTCAAATAAAGATAGGCGGAGTTATCCAGCAGATACATCGCCTCGGTTTCCCTCGGCGGGTAGATTTTCTCGATTTCGTCCAGCCGCCGCAGAAGCTCGTCCGGGGAGGCAACGCCCTCAACCTTCGCGGCGCTCCGGATGGCGTCGCGGGTGTCCTTTCCGTAACCGCTTTTCAAATCTTCCACGGTGGCCGGGATTTCTTCCTCAATGGAATTCAGAGGAAACGGCGGTTTCATGACGGAAGCCGTGTACCGGTATGCGTCCCCGGCGAACTGTTCCAGTACGCTGTCATATTCTTTCAGCACTTCGCGGAAGTTTTGGTCAATGTCGGAAATCAGGCCGGAAGCAGTCTTGTTGATGGTTTCCAGAGAAGCCCGCAATTCCGGCAGTTCCTTGTCCTTGCTCCACGACGCAATATAGCCGAAGCTGTTTTCGCCGGTCTGGATGCCGTAATACTGGCAGACAGCGTAGGACACGCTTTCGGCCTCCACTTCCTCGGTGCGCCGGTCCTTCGGTTTGGGCGGCTCGGCGGTTTCGTCGCCCTTGGCGGCGGCAAGGCGGGCCTGCTCATAGTTGTGTAGCGTGGCGTGAGTGATTTCGTGGACGGCAGCGGAGACGGTCTGCACCTCGCTCATGTCGGACCGGATGGCGATACGCTGGTTTTTTTCGCTGAAATAGCTGTCCGTACTCGGTTCCATCCCCTCAAAAGCAAGCGGAACGGGGGACGAGCGCTTCAGCGCCTCCATGAAAATCTCATATTGCTTCACATTCCCGGTAAGACCGTTTACCAGCGTCGGCAGCGGCTTCCCCTCGGTCTGCGACACGTCGAACACCGATACCACCTTGTACATGGGGATTTTGATTTCCTTTTCCTCCATGATGATGCTGCCGTCCGCGTCCCGCATGGGAATTTTGGTATCGGGATCGAGCTTTTCTTCCTCAATTTTCTTTTTGAACGGCGTGGGCGCGATGATTTTGATACCCTTTTCGCCCCTCATCACGTTCCGGCTGAATTGATCGTGCCACTTGTTGAACCCAGCTACAAGGGTAGCGCCCGGCTTCTGCATGTAGATGAGCATGGTATTGTTGACGGAGTAGCGGTGAAAACGAGACATGGTGCGGAGGTACTGCGCGTATCGGTCGCTCTGGAACAGGTCTTGGATGCCCTGTTCAATGCTGTCGGTGATTTCTTTCAAGCGTTCCTTGTTTTTTTCAGCCATAGTATGCTCCTTTCGCGGCTCGTAAAATCGAAAAAAGCGCGCCCCCGCACAGGCTAGGATAAACCTATGCGGGAGCGCGCCCGTTATTCATTTTCGGATCGTATGCCCCTGTCTGGAGGGCGTATTTTCGCTGTTTTAGCCCGCAAACTGTCGGTTTCACGACGTCGGTCGCTGTACGGTTCCCGGACGGAAACACAGCGTTTGGGGACAAAATAGCTGACGGCCCCGCAATGCTCCGAGCGCTCCGGCTTCACTTTATCGGGATATTTCTCCGAAAGCCGTTTGAGTTTTTGGATAAGTTTCTTATTATGCGTGTAAACGCTGGCCGTCGCTTCTTCCTCGTTATAGCAGATAATCGTCTCCCGCTCATATTTTGAAAGTTTCATGATCCGTCCCGCCTTTTCGCCTCCGAATCAAATTCCAGCCTGAAATTGACGCGTTCGCCGGTATCCTCCAAAATCACCGTCGCGTCGTAAGTCTTGCCGGTTTTCTCGGAATAGCATCCGGTGAGCCTCGCGCGCCCGTCCTTCAGAAGCGCGGCGGCAACAGCTTTTGTCAGCGTCTTTTTCTTGGCGGCGAAAAATCGGTTGTCTTTCCAAAGCCCGAACCGGCAACCGTCGTTTTCGCAGAAAAAGCCTTTCTTGCTCTCGTTCACGCTGCCGCCGCAGCGTGGGCATTTGCCGATTACCTCGCGCCCGGATGGGAACAGCACCTCCGCGCCCTTGACCGGCGTATAGGTTTGTATAAGCTCCCGGAGCATCCCGGCGATGCCGTTCATAAAAGCGTTCGGTCCCAGTTCGCTACGTTCTACCTGTTTGAGCCGGTTTTCCCATTCGGCGGTCAGCAGCGGGGATTGAAGCTGTTCCGGCAGAACGGTGACGAGCGACACGCCGACCTGAGACGGGATGAGGTTGACGGTTTTCTTGGCCTTTTTCCGTTCCACGAATCCGGTAGTAACGAGCTTTTCCAGAATGGCCGCGCGGGTGGCGGGGGTGCCGAGGCCCTTGCGTTCCGCATCATCCGGCATATCCTTCGCGCCCGCCGTCTCCATCGCGGAAAGCAGGGTGTCCTCCGTGTAGTGTTTGGGCGGCGAGGTTTTTCCCTCTTTGACTGAAAAAGCGGAAATAGGGATGTCCTGTCCTTCTTTTAACTCAGGCAAAGGTTTGTCGGACTGTTCCTGCAAATAGGTTTTCCAGCCCGGAACGAGGATCGTTTTGCCCTTGGCAGTAAATCCATACCCTGCACAGTCCAGCGTGACGGCAGTTTCGTCGTATCGGTGCGGCTCACTGACTGCGCAGAGAAGCTGTCGGGAGACGAGACGCAGAATTTCCCGTTCTCCGGCGGGCAGCGCGGAAATGTCCGCTTTACCCGCGACGGAGGTGGGAACGACGGCGTGGTGGTCGCTGACCTTCGCGCTGTCGCAGACCTGACCGGCGTTGAGCTTTTCAGGAACATCCGCGCCGCAAATACCGGCGGCGACGGAGACAAGTGCCGGGACGGTTCCCTCCATATCGTTTGTCAGGAACCGGCTGTCGGTGCGCGGATAGGTGCAGAGCTTCTTTTCGTAAAGCGATTGCAGATAGTCGAGCGTCTGCTGGGCCGTGTAGCCGAGCAGACGGTTGGCGTCGCGCTGGAGGGTGGTCAGGTCGTAGAGGGCGGGAGTTTTCTCGGCTTTTTCTTTCCGCTCCACGGTCCTGACTGTTGCCGTTTTCCCTTTGCAGGCGGCGGCAATGGCTTCGGCCTCCGGTTTCTGTTTGAACTTGTCGCCGGTGGCGGTGAAGCCGCCGCAATCGAGGCTGACCGTATAGAACGGCTCCGGCTGGAATGCGGAAATTTCAGCTTCCCGCTGCACGATGAGGGCAAGCGTCGGGGACATGACGCGCCCGACGTTCAGGGTTCGGTGGTAAAGGACACTGAACAAGCGCGTCGCGTTGATGCCCACTAGCCAGTCGGCCTTAGAGCGGCAGAGTGCGGACTGATGCAGCCCGTCGTAATCCCGGCCCGGTTTCAGGTTGGCAAAGCCCTGCCGGATAGCCTCGTCTTCCATAGAAGAAATCCAGAGCCGTTTCATTGGCTTTGCGCAGCCTGTCATGTCATACACGGTGCGGAAGATCAGTTCGCCCTCGCGTCCGGCGTCGCAGGCATTGATTACCTCGTCTACATCGTCGCGGCGCATCAGGGCGCGGAGAATATCGAACTGTTTGTGTTTGTCTCTGCTTATGATAAAACGCCAGTTATTCGGCAGAATGGGTAAATCTTCGCGCCGCCATTTCGCATATTTCTCATCATAGACGTCGGCGCTTGCCAGCTCCGCGAGGTGGCCGAGGCACCATGAAACAAGATAGCCGCTGCCCTCCAGGAACCCGTCGCCGCGCTGTTTCGCGCCGATCACGGCGGCAATACTTTGAGCAACCGATGGCTTTTCACTGATTACAAGTTTCAATTTTTTCTCCTTTCATCGGACATAGAAAAAGGACAACCGAT
>NZ_JBNLXQ010000007.1:151987-208832 GCF_053840905.1 Caproiciproducens sp. | reverse complement strand
CTTTGCAAAGATGAGGGAAGAATAAGCATATAGCCTAATATTTCTTATTCGTGACCAGGTACCCCGGATTGATTTCCGGGGTATTTTATTTTCTCCAAATCAGAAATGTATTGCAAAGCTTGGACACGGGTATTATAATATACATGAAATCTATTTAAAAAGCTGGAGGATTCTAACAATGGCTGCAATTACGAAAGATACCATTATTGGTGATATTCTTGATATTGACGAAACCACGGCGCCTTATTTCATGGAAATGGGCATGCATTGTCTGGGCTGCCCCGCTTCCCGCGGAGAAACCCTTGAGCAGGCGTGCCTGGTTCACGGCGTGGATCCGGACGCAATGCTGAAAAAGCTGAACGATCACATCGCGTCTAAATAAAAGAATTTCTGAACAAGGCCGCCCGGCAACTTGATTGCCGGGCGGTTCTTAAGTATGGGGGACGGCGCGTGCTTTTTGGGGCTGCCGTTCCCCTGTCCCGGTTTTCTCCTGCACCGATGGGAAGCCGTGCGGGCGTTTCTGTCCGTGGGGAAGCCGGCGAATTCACTTTACAAAGGGGTGTGCCGATGGGACTTCATCCTTTATTTACTTTGGGCGGCAGGCTTCAGCTCTGCGCCTCCATGGTCCGGCCGGGTACGGCCCTGGCGGACATCGGCACCGACCACGCGTACCTGCCGATCTGGCTTGCGAAGCAGGGGCTGGTTTCCCGCGCCATTGCGGCGGATATCCGCCCGGGGCCGCTTCAGTCCGCGCAGCAGAATATCCGCCGCTACCGTGTGGAAGAGCTTGTTTCCACGCGCCTGTCCGACGGGCTGGAAGCGATTTTTTCCGTGGAGGCGGACGATATCGTCATCGCCGGAATGGGCGGCGAAATGATGATCCGGATCATTCAAAACGCGCCCTGGCTTCGGGACGGGAAAAAAAGGCTGATCTTACAGCCGATGACGTCGGTTCCCCAGCTGCGTGAATTTCTTGCGCGGCAGGGTTTTGCGGTTCTGCGGGAACAGGCGGCTGTGGAAGACGGCCACGCTTATTCGGCCATGCAGGTACGGTATGCTCCCGAAAAAGCCGGTACGGACAGCCTGTACCCCTATATCGGGAAGCTGGACGCCTCGACGGAGGACAACCGCGCGTACATGCGCAAGGTGATTGCCCGGCTTGAAAAAAAGGCCGGGGGACTGTCCGTTTCCGGCCGGCAGGAAGAAGCCGCCGCGCTGATCCGTACGGCGGAACAAATCAAAATAAAAATGCAAAAGGAGCGGTAATATGGTTTCCGTTGGCGAGATTTATGATTACATTGACAGCTTTGCGCCGTTTCGGTCGGCGATGAGCTTCGACAATCCCGGTTTGCTGGTTGGAAACAGGGAAGCCGGGGTGTCTTCGGCGGTTTTGTCGCTGGATATTACGCCCGCGGTCGTTCAGGAGGCCCATGAACTCGGGGCGGAACTGATTGTCAGCCATCATCCGGTCATTTTTCATCCGCTGAAAAGCCTTTCCGCGGATTCCGCGCCTTATCTGCTGGCCCAATACGGCATCGCGGCAATCTGCGCCCACACCAACCTCGACATGGCGGCGGGCGGGGTGAACACCCGCCTGGCGGAGCGGCTGAGGCTCCGGAATGTGGGTACGCTCAGGGAATATGAGGATTCCGGTCTGCCCGAGGCGCTGGAGGGGGAAACCGGCTGCGAATACACGCCGGAAGCCTTCGCCCGGTTTGTCAAGGAAGCGCTGGGCTGCGACGGGCTGCGCTTTACGGACGGAAAACGTACGATCACGCGCGTGGGTCTTTGCAGCGGCGGCGGCGCGGATTTGGTCTACGCCGCGGCGCAGGCCGGCTGTCAGGCGTTCGTGACCGGGGAAAGCAAGCACAATATTTTGCTGGATGCCGAAAACATGGGGGTGACCCTGGTTGACGCCGGGCATTTTTATACGGAAAATCCCGTGATTTTACCGCTTGCGGTGAAGCTGAAAATAAAATTCCCCGACGTTGCCTTCTTTGAGTCAAAGCGGATGCACAGCCCTGCAAAATATCTGTAATGCGCATATACGGGAGGAATATCAATGGCTCTTGACGGAGCATTTTTACATCATATCAAAAAAGAAATAGAGGAAAGCGCGATCGGCGCAAGGGTGGATAAGATCTACCAGCCGAACAGGGAGGAAATGGTTCTTTCCCTGCGCACGTACAGGGAAACCCTGAAGCTGCTGATGTCCGCAAGGGCCAACAGCGCCAGGATCCATTTTACGCGCTTTGTCCCGGAAAACCCGAAGGTCCCGCCGATGCTCTGTATGCTGCTGCGCAAAAGGCTGGCCGGGGCGCGCCTTGCGGCGGTTCGTCAGCCCGGACTGGAACGGATGCTCTGCCTGGATTTTGACACGGTCAGCGAGCTGGGCGACGAGATCCGCCTGACGCTGGTCATGGAGATCATGGGACGCTACAGCAATATTATTTTTGTCGACGAAACGGGAAAAATCATCGACGCCCTCAAACGGGTGGACGCGGAAATGTCTTCCGAACGCCTGGTGCTGCCGGGACTGACGTATCAGCTGCCGCCGCCGCAGGACAAGCTGTGCCTTTTAACGGCCTCCGTTCCTGAAATAATCGAAAGAATTCAGCGGATCCCCTCGGATACGGAGCTTTCAAAAGCCATTTTAAATACGCTGCAGGGGGTTTCCCCGATCGTCTGCCGCGAACTGGAACATCTGACCGGCCACGGCAGCGACATCAGCACGAAATCGATGTCCGTTCAGCAGTGGGAACGGCTTGCGTTCTTTTTAGGCAGAATGGCGGATACGGTCAAAAATGTGGACGGAACGCCGCACATGGTGGCAAGCCCCGTCCAGAAGCCAATGGATTTCTCTTTTATGAATATTGAGCAGTACGGTCTGACCGCGGTTGTGAAACCGTACGATGATTTTTCCACCCTTCTGGACGCGTTTTACGACGAGCGCGACCGGATTGACCGCATGCGGGTGCGTTCGCAGGATTTGCTGCGCGTTCTGACCACCACCTCCGACCGTCTCAGCCGGAAGATGAACCTGCAGCGGGCGGAGCTTGCGCACTGCGCGGAGCGCGACGACCTGAGGATCTGCGGCGACCTGATCAACGCCAATCTGTACAATATCCCCAAAGGCTCGGCGATGGTTGAACTGCAGAATTTTTACGAGGAGTCGATGCCTCTGGTCAAGGTCAAGCTGAATCCCGCGCTTTCCGCTTCCCAGAACGCGCAGAAATATTATAAGGAATACCGCAAGGCGCGTACCGCCGAGGAGATGCTGACCGCTCAGCTTCAGCAGGCCCAGCAGGAGCTCGGCTATATCGACACCGTGTTTGAGGAGCTCAGCCGGGCGGCGACGGAACGCGACCTTTCCGAAATCCGCGCCGAACTGATCGAACAGGGCTATATCCGCGCGCCGAAAGGCCGCCGGAAGCAGCCCGCGGCCATGGGCCCCCTGGAATTTGTTTCCTCGGACGGATTTCCCGTTCTGGTGGGGCGCAATAACCGGCAGAACGACCATCTGACGATGAAGCAGGCCAATAACAACGATCTCTGGTTCCACGCGAAAAACATTCCCGGTTCCCACACCATCCTTTCTGCGCAGGGGCGCTCGGCGACGGAAACCGCGATTTACGAAGCGGCCATGCTGGCGGCTTTCCACAGCAGGGGGAAAGAGTCCTCCAAGGTCCCCGTGGATTATACGGAGGTGCGCAATGTCAGCAAGCCGCAGGGCGCAAAGCCCGGCATGGTTATTTATGTGAACTATAAAACCGTTTACGTTACCCCGGATGCTGCGTTTACAGACAGCCGCAAAGCAAATTAAATTGGTAAAAATATAGGATTCATGTTATAATAACCAATAATCTATTTGGGAAGTGTGCCGATGCTTAAAATAAAAACATCCGATTTTCTGAGAGATACCATCCTTTTTGGAATTACGATATTGCTGATGTTCGCCGCCAATCTGATGACCGTTTTCGGCAGGGCGGAAACGGCGGTCGACGTCCTGTTTTTTGCGGTCATCATGATGAATATTGCGATTATCAGCAGCCTGATTGTCCATATCAGGCGCGATTTTGCGTTACTGATCTTTGTGGGGGCCTACAACATCCTCCTTTTGGGGCGTGTGTATACCTCCTGGTTCGGTTATCACCATAAGCTGCTGACGCTTTTGGAGGCGGACGATTTTCCGAAGCTGTTTCAGTCCCTCCAGATTGTCGCGCTGTCGCTTTTTTGCGTTTACGCGGTTTACCGTGCCGTGGGACCTTTTTTTTACCGCCTGGAATCCGCGATACGGACAAAAGGAATCCACGCCGTCACCCGGAACGACCTGAATCCCATTATCCGCCAGATCAGCGCGGTTGTGCTGTACATCAGCTCCATTCCATTTTTCTATCTCCTGTTCACTTCGGGTCTGGCGGTATTGAAAAACGGATATCTCAGCTCTTACACCAATACGGCCAGCATTCCTTCCGCCGTCAGCCGCCTTTCCATGTTTTTTGTCCCGGCGTTTGCGGTTTTTCTTGCCACTCTGCCCAATAAAAAGCAGATGAAGCTGCCGCTGGCCGTCTACGGGGCCTACATGCTCGCGTCCCTTCTGACGGGACGGAGAAATACGATCGTAACGGAAGCGCTGATGCTGATCGCCTATTTTGTCCTGCGGGACTCGATGCTGGAAAAAGAGAAAAGGGTTCTGAAAAAAAGAACGGTTGCCTACGGGGGCGTGTTCGGAGTTGCCGCCGTGTACCTGCTTCAGCTTCTGGCGCTGATTCGCGCGGGCCTGGACACGGACAGGGGACTGGGAGAAATGCTCGTCAGCTTTGTCGATTCCCAGGGGGCAAGCTTTCGCGTCGTTGTCCAGACGGTCAACCATATCGACCTGTTCAACCCTTCCACAGCCTACTGGTATTTATTCTATCCGTTTGAACTGTTCGTCCATAATAATATTGTTACGAAAACCCTGTTCGGCCTGACCCCGATTATCGAGGTGCAGAACACGGAATTTGTCCGCACCACCCATAATTTCGGACATGCCCTGACCTTTATGGTCGATCCGGACCGTTACCTGAGCGGGGGCGGCTTCGGCACCTCCTATGTAGCCGAGGCCTATGTCGCCTACGGCATTTTAGGGGTCGTCCTGGTCAGCGCGATGATCGGCGTCATCTTCCGCTTTTTCTCTTCCCTGCTGACCCGTTCCTGGGTGACCATTGCCTTCGGGCTGCTCGCCCTGAAAAACTTCGTATATATTCCGCGCAACTTTGCGTTTCTGTGGGTTACCGAGGTTTTTAACATCACCTATATCTGCTTCTTTGTGGGGATCTACCTTGCGGCGCTGCTGATTGCGAAAGGGACGCACGCGCGCTCGCTTTCCCACGCCCGGGGCGGATGGTTGACATGGGAGGAACAGCCATGAAGCTGCTTTTGCTGCTTACCTCCTCGTTTCCGTACGACAACGGGGAAGAGTTTTTGCTCAATGAGGTCAATTATATCAGCGGATACGACCGGGTACTGATCTGTCCCTGCAACCTGAAACCGGATTCCGCCGTTACAAAGAAGCTGCCCGATTTTATCTCCTGTGTTCCGCTCAAAACGGTTCCGGGCGGGAAGTCGGCCTACGCCGGGCTGATGCTCAGGCCTTTTATATGGGCAGAACTGCTCGGTATGATGAAGTCCGGGACATTTACCCCGCAAAGGGCGCATGAAATGCTTTTCTTTATGAAGCGCGCCTGCGAGATTGATACGGCGCTGGCACAGCTCCCGGAGCTTGCCTCTGCCGATGAAGTCACCATCTACAGCTATTGGCTGTTTGACGCCGCGGCCGCGGGAGCGCTGCTTGCGCAGGAGTTGAAGCGGCGGGGAAAAAAGGTGAAACAGATTTCCCGCGCCCACCGCTTTGACCTTTACAGTGAGTTTGCGAAGATGAATTATCTTCCGATGAGGGAGTTTTTGCTGGAGCGGATCGACCGAGTGCTGCCCTGTTCCGCTTCCGGAGCGGAGTACCTTCAAAAACGGTATCCCCGGTACGCGGAAAAAATAGCGCCCGCTTTTCTGGGGACGGCCGACCACGGCGAAAAGCACGGCGCCAGAGAAAACGGGCTGCATATCGTATCCTGCTCTTTCATAGCCCCGGTCAAACGTCTGCACCTGATTGCGCAGGCGCTGGAAAAAGCGGATTTTCCGATTCTTTGGACGCATATCGGCTCCGGGCCGCTGCGCGGGGAAATCGAAGGGATGGCGTCGAAGCTGCCGGACTGTGTCCGTACGGAATGGAAGGGACAGATGGACAACGCCGCCATTATGGATTATTACCGTTCCCATGACCTTTCCGCCTTTGTCAATGTAAGCGCCAGCGAGGGGATCCCGGTTTCCATTATGGAAATCTGCTCCTTCGGCGTTCCCGTGATCGCCACGGATGTCGGCGGAACCCGGGAAGCGGTGTACGACGGGGAAAACGGCTATTTGCTCCCGTCGGATTTTTCACCGGAAGAGCTGCTGTCCCGGCTGAAGAAGCTGAAAGAACTGCCGGATGAGGAGTATGACCGCCTGTGCCGGAATGCGCGCGGAATATGGGCCGAAAAATTCAACGCGCAGAAAAACTACCGGAACTTTTACAAGGAGATCAGTCAATGAAACTGCTGTATCTTACTTTTCAGGAGGATGCTCCGCTGTATCTGGGTGTGAAAAATAAAATCGAGGGCCAGGTCGGCGCGTTTGAGAAGCTGGGCTATCAGGTGACCTATTCCATGTGGCAGGGGAGCATGTTTCAGTTCTTCGGCGCCGAGCCGCAGAAAAGCGGCTTTGATTCCTCCGGCGGAATCATGAAGCAGCTTACGCAGATCGCCCTTGAATATGTCCGAAAGCACAGCTTCGACGTCCTGTATCTGCGCCTTGACCGCGTCAGCTTTGACATGCTTGGAATCTGCAGAACCGCGCGGGAAAACCGGGTAAAAACCATTGTGGCCGAAATCCCGAATTATCCTTATCTGGGGGATTATGTCCGCAATATCCGGTATGCCAAAACGCTCAAAACCCGTGCCGTGACCGCCGCGAAGGTGGCCGTAACGGCGGCGGACGACCGTCTGTCGGGCAGAAGGCTGAAACGGTATGCGGACGCGGTGGTGCTGTACGGAAACCGGGCGGACTCGTTTTTCGGAGTCAAAGCCATGAACGGGGACAACGGCATCAACATCGACGGGATATCGCCCGTCCCACACTGCGGGGACGTCGATAAGGACATTGTGTTTCTCGGGGTTGCCGGTACCCTGTGGTGGCAGGGCTACGACCGGGTCCTTGAGGGAATGAGCCAGTACAAAAAGAAAAAACCGGACGGCGCGCCCGCGCTGAAATTTGTGCTGGTCGGCGGCGACGCCACGGAGATGCCCGAATTCCGCGCGCTGGTGGACAGGCTTGGCCTGACCGAAGACGTGACGTTCTGCGGCTTTAAAAAAGGCAGGGAGCTTTCCGATATTTATCAGACGGTCGACGTGGGGGTATCCTCTCTCGGCTGTTACCGCAGGGGGCTGACCGCCTGCTTTTCCTTAAAAGCGCGCGAATACTGCGCCGCGGCACTGCCCTTCCTGTATGCCTACGACGATTCAAAAATCGGGAGCGATACGCCGTTTGCGCTCAGGCTGCCGAACGACGGGACGGCGGTGGATATGGACGCCGTCATCGAATTTGTCCGGAATTGCCGCAGGGACCCGTCCATAGCGCGAAAGGAACGCGAATTCGCGGAGAAAAATTACGACTGGAAAACCATTATGAAGCAGGTCCTTACTTTTGCGGGAGCTTCAATGAATATAGATTGATCAACGATATTTGGAGGTTAAATATGGAACTTTTCGTAAGCTTTTCAGAAATACTGGAATATTTTAAGAGGAGCATCCTGAAATTTGTCGTCGTCGTCGCCGCCTTTGGAATTGTGTTCGGGCTGATGCCCCTCAAATTTGTCCACAATGAATACACCTGCGATACCACCATGATCATTTCCTGTGAGGTGCCCGAGGACGCGCAGACGGACTACCGGCTGCAGTACACCAGCATTCTGAACAGCAGGGTGCAGACCGCCATCGCCATCGCGGCGGGCAAGGATATGATTTCCCAGACCGCCGAAAAGCTTGGGATCGACGAAAAGGAAATTACTTCGATCGGCGCGGTTCAGGTGAATACGGCTCCGGTCGTCAAGCTGACCGCGAAAACCCCAAACGCCGCCATGGCGGACCGCATTGCCAACACAGCGGCCGGGGTGCTGGGGGCAAAGCTTACCGACGCGTTCCCGTCCCCGAAGCTGACCGCGGTGATCGCCAACCCCGCGATTCCGGCGGAGCCGCAGTCCAATAAATCCACGATGCTCAAGGCCGGCATCCTTGGCCTCGTCATCGGCTTTATCGTGTGCGTGTGCTACGGCATTATTGTCGTGCTGACGGACAAGACCATCCGCAACAGCCGTTATGTCAGCGAAGCGCTGGACACCGCGCTTCTGGGAACGGTTCCGAAGAAGAGCGGCGGCGAAAAGAAGGAAGACAGCTTCCGCAAGCTTCGTGCCGCGGCGGTTCACTGTGCACAGGGAAAGACCAGCTTCCTGGTCACCGATGTCTGCGAGCACAACGGCGCTGCCTCCGTGGCGGCCGGGATGGCGGGCGCGCTGGCCTGTTCCGGAAAAACCACGCTTCTGATTGACGCGGACCTCCGTGAAAACGGGATCGGTAAGCTGCTGGATGTAAAACCGCAGCATTCCCTGACGGACGTTTTGAACGGGACCTGTTCCGCACAGGAGGCGGTTTCACAGACTTCCGTCAAGGGTTTGAGCCTTGTTTCCGGCACGGAAGCATCCCAAAATCCCGCGGACGTACTGTTTTCCGAGAAATTCACCGGGCTGTTCCGGGAGCTTTCCGAAAAGTTCGATTATGTGATTATCCATACGCCTTCCGAAGTGCGGTATCCGGAGGCGGATAATATCGCAAGGCTCGCCGGTTCCGTGATTATGGTCGCGAAATACGGTTCGACTCCGTATCATGAATTCAAGGATTCGTTCCACCGCCTGAACGCCTGCGGCGGCAATCCCATCGGCTTTGTTACCACCGATATCTGAAAGGACAGACAGAACAAAAACGCTCCGCGGAAAATCCGCGGAGCGTTTTTGTTAACGGGTAATAGGAAGCTTGTCCGTTTTGCGGATCAGCGTCCTGATATGGTCGATCAGCATATGCAGGGCGACGGGGTTTTCGCCGCCCTGGGGAATAATGATGTCGGCGTATTTCTTGCTGGGTTCTACAAACTGCTCGTGCATGGGTTTGACCGTATTTATGTACTGGGACATAAAAGAATCCAGGCTGCGGCCGCGTTCTTTCACGTCCCGGGTCAGACGGCGGAGAAGCCGTATATCCGCGTCCGTGTCCACAAACAGCTTCATATCCATTAAATCCAGGAGGTCTTTGTTTTCAAAAATCAGGATCCCTTCCACAATGATCACGCGCGCCGGCTCCACGTGTACGGTTTCTTCGGTTCTGGTGTAGGTGACAAAAGAATAAACCGGGTGGTCGATCGCCCGGCCGTCTTTGAGTTTTTTTACGTCCTCAATCAGTAAATCGGTATCGAATGCGTTGGGATGGTCATAATTCATTTTGACACGCTGTTCGAATGGAATATCGGAATTTGCGCGGTAATAAAAATCATGGGATAAAATGATGGCGTCGTCGGCGATTGCCTGTTTCAGCTTCGTCGAAAGCGTTGTTTTTCCTGAACCGGTGCCGCCGGCTACACCGATTACAAAGGGTGAACAATCCATAGCTGCCTCCTGTGTGTAATGTGTTATTTTACAGCTTTAAATTATAGCACAAAAACCGGCGAAAAGCATTCTTTTAGCTTTCATAATCTTCAATGATACTGTTCAGGCGGTCGACGTCCGTGACCCGGATCCCGTCTTTTAAAAGCACCTGATCCGCCTGCGGCAGCGATGCGACGTCGACGTCGATCTCCTGATAGGGAGTGCTCTCGTTGTTGTAAAAGACTCCGATATGCCCTTCATACTCCTTTACCGTGTAGGTGTTTACACTGCTGCTTCGGCTCGCCATGGTCGGAATTTCGCTGTTTTCTTGACTTGAAGCCTCATTTGAGGTAGAATTATCTAATATATCTGAGCTTGAAACTTCAGGTATTTGGTTTATTCTCGTTTGAGAAAAACCCCACATTAACATTCCGATTATAATAACAGTTGTACCCAGCAGCACAATCCAGTTTCTTTTCAAATAGCATCACCTCATAGGTATTATTTGAAAATATTGGAAAATTATTCATTTTTGTTGCGATAATCCATTTTTTATCAAGGAGGTGGTTCCCGATGAGAAAAACCGATATCAATAAATATGTCGGCTCCCCAAACGGAGAAAAAGACGGCAAAGCCAGGTCCGTTGGCCGGATCGTATGGAAAAGTCTTTTCACCGTTTTTACTATATTATTCATTACCGGCATCATTGTGTCTATTTCGCTGCTTTCCTTTGTATTCAGCCTGAGCAATGAATCCGTCGATTACGACCTGCATAAGCTGCAGCTGAATTATACGAGCTTCATCTATGTAAACGGCCCCAACGACGACAGCTCCAATCCCGTCCAGTACCAGAGCCTGTACAGCAGTGAAAACCGGGTGTGGGTGGATTACGACAAAATACCGCAGTCCATGAAAGACGCCATTGTCGCGATCGAGGACAAGCGCTTCTGGGATCATAAGGGCGTTGACTGGATACGAACGGCCGGCGCGGTGACTACGCTGTTTTCCAAGGGGAGCAGCTACGGCGGTTCTACCATTACCCAGCAGCTGATTAAAAACATTACGGGAGACAAGGACGTGAGTCTTACCAGAAAGGTAAAGGAAATCTTCCGTGCCTTGAATCTGGAACAAAGATATACCAAAGAGGAGATCCTCGCCGCTTATCTCAATGTCGTTCCCTTCGGCAGCGGCAGCAACGGCGTCCAGGCCGCGGCGAACCTTTATTTTGGAAAGAATATCCAGGACTGTGATATAGCGGAGTGTGCCGCGATTGCGGGCATCACGCAGAACCCGACGAAATATTCCCCGCTTGTCCATCCCGATCAGAACAGGGAACGCCAGCAGACGGTGCTGAACGAGATGCATACTCAGGGAATGATTACGGACGCGGAGTACAATACCGCGATGACAAAATCGGAACACATGACCTTTGTGGGGAAAAAAGCCGAGAATGTCGTGGACGACGTTCCTATCTGGAACTGGTATGTGGATACCCTGTTTGAAGACGTCAAGAGCGGCCTGATGGAGCACTATAACTGCTCCAGCGAGAAGGCCGTGGATATGATTTACCATGACGGACTGAAGATTTATGCCGCAATGGATACCGATCTGCAGAGCATTGCGGAAAATACGTTCAAATCGGACAAGCTCTTCGGAAGCAACACCAAGATGCAGGCGGGGTACCTTGCCATGGACTATTCCGGACGGGTGCTGGCCACGGTGGGTTCCAGGGGGGAGAAAAAGAGCAACCGCCTGTTCAGCCTGGCCACGGACTCCAAAAGACAGCCGGGTTCCACCATCAAGCCTCTGGCGGTCTACGGGCCGGCGATAGAATCCGGAAAATACAATTATTCTTCTTTAGTCAATGACAATCCGCTGCCGAACTGGTTCAGCGACGGCAGCTCCGGCCCGAAAAACTGGGGACCGGGGAACACAAGCGGAAAATACTGGGGCCCCATTCCGCTGGAGTGGGCGCTGGAGCGTTCCCTCAACGCCAGCGCGGCGCAGGTCGGAAACGCCATTACGCCGAACGTCAGCTTCAATTTTCTGAAAGACAAACTGGGCTTTACCAGCCTGCTTCCCGCGGACAACAACCGCGCGCCTATGGCGATCGGCGGCCTGAGCGAAGGCGTCACCGTCCGAGAGATGACGGCCGGTTTCCAGATTTTCGCGAACGGCGGGAAATATTATCAGCCCTATACCTTTTATCATGTGGACGACCACGACGGCAATGTGATTCTGGATAACCGCAGCCAGACTTCCGTTCAGGCAATCAGCTCCGCCACCTCGTCCATCATGCATCGTCTGCTCAACAATGTCGTGACGGGCGCCCACGGGACGGGGCGCGGCGCGGCGATCAGCGGGTGGGAGGTATTCGGCAAAACGGGTACCACCAACGATGAAAAGGACAGCTGGTTCATCGGCGGAACGCCTTACGCGGTCGCCGGTATCTGGACAGGCTATCTGACGCCCGCGCATCTGGCCAATACGACCTATGCCGCCGCCACGTGGAAGAATATTATGGCGTCGTATCTGAAAAATAAAGAAAAATTGACCTTTACCTACGATCCCAACGTGGTTTCGGCCAGGTTCTGCACGGTGACCGGACTTTTGGCGAACCCGACTGCCGACAAAGACACCCAGATCGGCTGGTACGACAAGAACCATATGCCGGCTATCTGTGACGGTATCCACGCCGGGTCGGCTTCCTCCGTCGTTTCCCATTCCGATGAGTCCGGTACGGAAAGCGGGGAGAGCGCCGTTTCGAGCGGCGGGGAGTCGCACGAAAACCCCGACGCTTCCTCGGAAGCTCCGACGTCTTCCACAACACCGGAATCCCATACGTCGTCCGCAAAGAATTCCCGCCCGGATAAACTGTCGAAGCCGGGCCGTCCCCAGGGGGATTTGGCGGCTGCGGCCGATTGACTGCTCTGTCATTTTCATGCGGATGCCTGTTCGCGGGCATCTGCATTTCGGTTAATTTGTAAATTGATTGTCGCACTGAAACGTGGTAAACTATTAAAGTGCTTATCTGTTTTTTGGGAGATCAGTAGAAATAGTAAGGGGTGCTACATATGGTAGAAATAGCTGTAATGGGATACGGCGTAGTCGGCTCCGGTGTGGTGGAGGTTTTGACCAATCACGCGGAGAATATCGCCAAACGCTCCAAAGAGCGAATCGATATCAAATATATTCTGGATTTGCGTGAATTCCCCGGCAGTCCGTTTGAAAGCAAATTCACAAAATCCTTTGATACCATCCTGAACGACCCGGAAGTAAAAATCGTGGTGGAAGTGATGGGCGGGCTGAACCCGGCCTTCGATTATGTGAAACGCTGCCTGGAAGCGGGAAAAAGCGTGGTTACCTCCAATAAGGAGCTGGTGGCCGCCAAAGGGGCCGAGCTGCTGAAAATCGCGCAGAAAAACAACCTGAATTTCCTGTTCGAAGCGAGTGTCGGCGGCGGCATCCCGATTATCCGCCCGATCAGCCAGTGCCTTGCGGCAAACGACGTGGTGGAAATCGCGGGTATTTTAAACGGTACCACCAATTTTATACTGACCAAAATGATCCGTGAACAGATGACTTTTGAGGATACGCTGGCTCTTGCCCAAAAGCTGGGTTATGCGGAGCGCGATCCCGCCGCGGATGTGGAGGGGCAGGACGCCTGCCGCAAAATCTGCATTCTTTCCTCCCTGGCCTATGGCAAGCACGTCTACCCCGATCAGGTGCACACCGAGGGCATCACCAAAATTGCTCTGGCGGACGTGGAGTACGCCGCCGCCTGGGGCGGAGTGGTCAAACTGATCGGACAGGTCAAAATGATGGAGAGCGGAAAGCTGCAGGTCATTGTCTGCCCGATGTTTATTCCGCGCGAAAGCCAGCTTGCCAATGTTGACGACGTGTTCAACGGGATTATGGTGCGCGGCGACTCGACCGGCGATATCGTGTTTTACGGAAAGGGCGCCGGAAAGCTCCCGACCGCAAGCGCGGTTGTCGCGGACGTCATTGACTGCGTGAAGCATTTCAGAGCCAGAAAATATCTCTACTGGGAAGACGGTTCAAAGGATTATGTGGAGGATTACCTCCTGAACGAGGTCGCCATGTTCGTCCGCGCCGAAACGGACGACGAGGACCTCGCCTTTAAGAACATCAATCAGATTTTCGGCGGAGTTACGCGGCTTTCCCGTAAAAAACCGGCCCGCGGCGAAATCGCTTTTGTGACGGAGGTTATGCGGGAAAAAGAAATCGTCGCAAAGCTTGCGGAACTGGAACCGCTGGGAGTGACGGTAAAGAATACCATCCGCATAGGGGATCTGTAAATTCATTTCTTTAGGATTAGGATGTTGATAGGATATGATAAGAATTCAGGTACCGGCTACCAGCGCGAACCTTGGATCGGGCTTTGACTCCCTTGGAATTGCGCTGGACCTGTACAATCAGGTTTGGATGGAAGAATCCGATACCGTTGATATTTCCAGCAAAGACAATATTCAGGTGCCGACGGACGACAGCAACCTGATTTTCTGGGCCGCAAAGCAGGTTTATGAGCGGTGCGGCCGCAAATTGCCGGGTCTTAAAATCGTTCAGCTGAACAATATCCCGATGGCGCGCGGTCTGGGCAGCAGCTCGGCGTGCATCGTCGCCGGAATTTCGGGCGCGAACCGCCTTTTGGGAGGCCCTCTTTCGGTACAGGAGCTGATTAACCTTGCGGCTGAAATCGAAGGGCATCCCGATAACACCACGCCCGCGATCGAAGGCGGCCTTGCCGCCTCCGCCATGGAAGCGGGAAGGGTTTACAGCGTGAGCGTTCCCGTTTCGGAAAAGATCCGGTTCGCTTTGTTTATTCCGCCTTTTGAACTGAAAACAGAGAAGGCGCGCTCCGTGCTTCCCAAAGAGTATTCGAGAAGCGACGCCGTTTACAATCTTTCAAGGTCCGCGCTGATGGCGGCCTCGCTCTTTTCCGGCAAGCTGGAAAACCTGCGCGTGGCGGTGCAGGATAAGATTCACCAGCCGTACAGGGCCAATCTGATCGATCATCTGGACGACGTGTTCCGCCTGAGCTATGAGCTCGGCTCGCTCGGTACTTATGTCAGCGGGGCCGGCCCGACGATTATCTCCATGATCGATGCCTCCGATACGGATGTCTTTGCAAAATACGCGGCGAATCATCTGGAGGAAAAGGGGATTACGGGCTGGGAGATCAAAATTTTAAATACGGATTCAAAAGGCGCGCAGATATCGATTGAATAATACTTTTACTTTAATATGGGGGATGGAACCGAATGAGCCTTATAGTCCAGAAGTTCGGCGGCAGTTCCGTTGCGAATGCGGAACGCGTTTTTAATGTGGCGGACATCGTCACAAACACCTATTCACAGGGCAACGACATTGTCGTCGTCGTGTCCGCACAGGGCGATACGACAGACGATCTGATCGATAAAGCGAAAGAGATCAATCCCTATGCCTCCAAAAGAGAAATGGATATGCTCCTTACTTCGGGCGAACAGATATCCGCGTCGCTGCTCGCGATGGCGATTGAAAAGCTGGGTTACCCAGTTGTCTCGCTTTTGGGGTGGCAGGCCGGATTTTATACCAGCTCGGCCTACGGCAGCGCGAGAATCAAACGGATCGTGCCCGACCGTATCAAGAAGGAGCTCGACAAAAGGAATATCGTCATTGTAACGGGCTTTCAGGGAATCAACCGATACAACGACATGACGACGCTCGGCAGGGGCGGATCGGACACCAGCGCGGTCGCCATCGCGTCGGTAATGAACGCGGACCTGTGCCAGATCTTTACGGATGTGGAGGGCGTTTATACCGCCGACCCGCGCAAGGTGAAAAACGCGAGGAAGCTTGCCTACATCTCCTATGATGAAATGCTGGAGCTTGCGACTTTGGGCGCGCAGGTGCTCAATAACCGTTCGGTCGAGATGGCAAAAAAGTACGGGATTCAGCTCGAGGTCCTTTCCAGTATGACAAGACAACCCGGCACAATTGTTAAGGAGGCAACGAAAGTGGAAAAAATGTTGATCAGCGGTATTGCGAAAGACGAGGATGTGGCCCGCGTTTCAATCATCGGCGTACCTGACAGACCGGGTCTCGCTTTCAAAATTTTCTCAAAGCTTTCCGCGAAAAATATTAATGTGGACATTATTCTTCAGTCCGTCGGCAGAAACGGCACAAAGGATATCAGCTTTACGGTCAGCCAGGCAAATCTAAAGGAAACGATCGACATTCTGAACCCCTATGTGGAGCTGATCGGCGCGACCAGCGTTGTGTACGATGAAAATGTCGCCAAGGTCTCCATTGTGGGCGCGGGAATGGAAACGCATCCCGGCACGGCCGCTCAGATGTTTGAAGCGCTGTTTGAAGCAAATATCAACATTCAGATGATTGCGACCAGTGAAATCAAGATTTCGGTCCTGATCGACCGCTCCGATGCGGATAAGGCCGTCACGGCGGTACACAATAAATTCTTCAGCGAAGCGATGGAAGCTTAAAGTTCGGATTTTGTGCTTTGGAATTGTGAAACAGAACCAAAAGATCGCTGTCCCTTTTACTTCACAGGGGCAGCGATCTTTTTTGTATGGAATCCTTCCGCTAATCGTCTTCATTGTCAGGAATGGCATAGGAAGCCGTTTTCAGGAATGTTTTGTAGGAAGGGCCGTCCTTCGCCAGAAAATTCTGAAAAATCATGTCCCCCAGCTGGAGCAGCAGGATTTCACGGCAGATTACGTTGGAGCTTGACAGAAGGTCCGTTTTCGGAATCAGGAAAAGCAGGTCCGTGTACGCGGCGCACAGGGATTTTTCATGGTTGGAGAAAAGCACGATATAACTGCCGTTATCAATAAAATCCGCGAGCGTTTCCGAGAGCAGCTCATCCTCTCCGGAAAGAGAAATAGTGATGAACAAATCGCGGGGCGTGGAAATTTTTCGGTAGACCTTCAGTACGTCGTAGTTTGTTACAGCGCAGATCGGCAGCCCGAGTTTCGCGAATTTGAAAGCCAGGATTTCCGCCACATGCTGATTGATTTCCAGGCCAACGATAAAAATCCTTTCCGCAGCCAGCATCTTTTTACGCAGCAGGTCCACATTTTCCGGTTTGACCGTTTGATACAGAAGTTTCAGGAGCGTCATGTTGTCCTGCAGCAGCGCGGCGTAATCCCCCGTCCCGGTCTCCGCTGCGGGTTCCGTAATTTGCTGCTGCAGCACATATTTGAATTCGTTCAGGCCCGAATAACCCACCTTCTGGGTAAACCGGATGATACTCGCGTCGGATGTGCCGATTGCTTTCGCAAGCTCCTGCGCGTTGCAGCCAAGAAAGGTTTCCGCTTTCTTTTTAATATAATTGACAATTTTCCAGTCGGTCTTTGTAAACTGGTTCGACATTGCGTTCATCCGTGTGATCAGACTGGACCAATCGCTTTCTTTTGCCATTGCGGGTGGGTACCTCCCTATTTGAATTGGGATTTTGCGTCGGTAATCCAACATTTAACAGTTGATTTGGCGTCATAACAGGGAATAGTATTTTTTGAGAACGCCGAAAAACTTTGTTGTGCAGCCAACTTTAACTGTTTTGTTATTATATCATAGTTTTGTTTGTTTGCCTACATCGAATTATATCGGTTTGTAGTAAATTACAAAAACAGCGGGATTTTTTTATCTGATTCGTGAATTGACGCGGATAATGTAGTGTACTACAATAATTATAGAATCATAAAGTATGTAACAGTTCGATTTTTTAGCTGTTAGGAGAGTGTTTTATGGGGAAACCACAGATTTTACTGCTGACTCACGGAGGGTGGGGGATGTCCCTGATGGAAGGGGTCAGGATGGTGATCGGCGCGGTTGATTTCGTAAAGGAAGTGCCGCTGAGACCACAGGTCACCTTTCAGGAATATCTTGCGCTTGTTCGGGAAGCCGCCGATGCAATGCCCGACGGGTCGCTGATCCTTACCGATATGTTTGGCGGAACCACGACCAACGCGGGCGCGCTCGTAGGGCGGGAAAAAAACATCCGGGTATTTTCCGGGCTGAATGCCCCGCTTCTGATCGAGGCGTGTCTCGGGCTGATGGAGGACGGCAGGATAGACTTCGACTCTGTTTTGGAGACGGGGAAAACTTCCGTTATAGATGTAATCGAAAAGATCACAAAATCGCTTCAGGAAAAGGAGGTGGAAAAAAATGGCTGAAATTGTTCTGTGCAGAATTGACAGCAGACTGATCCACGGGCAGGTCATGACCAAATGGGTCAATCAGTCCGGGGCGAACAAAATCGTCGTGGTCAGTGATGAGCTTGCAAAAGACCCTTTCATGATGGAGATTTATCTTCTTGCCGCGCCGCGGGATGTCAAGGTGAGCTGTTATACCCTGAAGGATGTTATTGAGAACTGGAATGCGGACCAATTCGGCGGGGGAAAGGTGCTGCTCCTGCTGCCAAATCTCAAGACAATGAAAGAGGTCTATGACGGAGGCATCCGGGTTACCGACATTCAGGTAGGCGGTCTCGGCGGAGCGCCGAACCGGAAAGTGGTCTTTCAGAACATCACGCTGGACGACGCGGATGTGGAGATCCTTACCGAATTGCAGCAGAAAGGTGTGAAAATCATTTTTCAGACAATTCCGGAGGATGCTCCCCAGAGCCTGGAAGGAATTTTGAAGAAGTATCGTCAAAACTAAATACTTGAGGAGGAAACAACAATGAGCGTTTTGCCACTTGCTATTTCAATGGGTATCTATTACTGGTTCTCCCGGCTGCGGCTCGGCTACACCTTTTCATCCATGCTGCTCCAGCCCGTTGTCATCGGTATCTTCGTCGGCATACTCACGGGCAATATGGCGTTGTCCATGCAGATCGGCGCGGGGCTTCAGCTGGTCTATTTAGGGGTTACTTCCACTCCCGGCGGCAATGTTCCCAGCGATCCCGCACTTGCGGGCTGTGTGGCGATCCCGCTGGGCGTGCTCGCCAACATGAAACCGGAGGTCGCCATTTCGCTGGCGATTCCCTTCGGTGTTCTGGGCGTCTTCGTCGACCAGCTCCGCCGTTCCACCAACGCCATCTGGGTACATATGGCAGACCGTTACGCGGAGCAGGCCAACACAAAGGGGATCCTGCTGGCTGCGTTCCTGTTTCCGGCCTTGCTCGGATTTGTCATCCGTTTTCCAATCGTGTTTGTGATCGATTATCTCGGTGTCGACGCGGTCAAAACACTTATGACCGTTGTTCCCGCCTGGCTGATGCACTCATTCGAGGTCATGGGTGGAATTCTTCCGGCACTGGGCTTCGCGATTACCTTGATGGTGATCGGCAAAAAGAAGCTGCTGCCCTTTTTCATCATCGGCTTTTTCGCCGTGCAGTATCTGAAACTGGACACCATGGCAATGGCAATCTTTGCAATTTGCACTGCTTTGCTGCTGAACCTGTTCAAGATTAAGGAGGAGGCGTAAAAATGGACAATATGACGACGGTACAAACAGAGGCCCTGAAAGAGCCCGACGAGAAGAAAACCAGCCGCCTGGAGAAAAAAGACATCACCAAGGCGATGTGGATTTACTACCTCGGCGCGGAGCTGTCCAATTCCTATGAACGTTTACAAAGCCTGATCTTCTGCGCTTCCATGACTCCCGTGCTGAAAAAGCTGTATGACACGGACGAGGAGCTCAGCAAAGCGCTCAAACGCCATCTGGTGTTTTTCAACACGGAGGGTACGTTCGGCGCGGTCATCCAGGGAATCGCGATTATGATGGAAGAAGAAAAAGCGAACGGCAAAGATGTGACGGACGACGCGATTACCGGTCTGAAAACCGGCCTGATGGGCCCGATTGCCGGTATCGGCGACGCCATTATCTGGGCGGCGCTCATGCCGATCCTCATTTCCATTTTCCTGCCCTTTGCTTCCAACGGTTCGCCGATGGGCGGGCTGCTTCCGCTGATCCTTTATCCGCTGATCACGATCGGCGTTTCGTATGTTCTGATTCATCAGGGCTACACACTCGGAAAGAAATCTGTAACCTCCCTTTTGAACGGCGGAAAGATGCAGTCCATTATTTTCAGCGCCAACGTCATCGGGCTTACCATGATGGGCGCGCTTTCGGCAAGCTACGTGAAGATTTCCACTCCGCTGACCTTTGTGTTCTCGAGCGGAAATAAAATTGTACTTCAGGATATTTTGAATCTGATCGTTCCCGGCCTTCTGCCGCTGCTTGCGGTATTTCTCATCTATTTCTATCTGAAAAAGCGCGGCCCCCGCTACAACCTGATTCTGGGAACGATCGTCGTGGTCTCCGTTGCCGCGGCCTTCCTGGGGATCCTGTAAAGGACGCCGCAATACAAAGGACGAAAGCATTAAAGAAGGGAAACTGATATCATGGCAAATATTTACACTCAAAACGGACTGCAGGAGGTGATCAACGCTTCCGGTCGCATGACCATTCTGGGAGTATCCACGGTTTCCGAAGCGGTGGGCCGGGCGGTCGCCGAAGCGGCCGGCCACTATGTCGTTATAGAAGACCTGATGAGATATGCCGGGAAGAAAATCGGCTCCATGGTCGGCGTACAGGATGCGTGCGTTACCTCCAGCGCCTCGGCGGGCATCGCGCTTTCGGTCGCCTCCCTGATCTGCAAAGACAGTCTGGAAAGGGTGCAGCATCTGTATGAGCTTCTCCCCGACACGCAACGCCGGGAGGTTATCCTGCTGAAAGGGCAGAATGTGGACTTCGGCGCGCCGGTCGGCGAGATGATCCAGATCGGCGGCGGAAAAGTGGTGGAGGTTGGATACGCCAACAAATCCACCCTGGGCGATATCCGCTCCGCGGTCAATGAAAAAACGCTGGCGGTCTTATTCGTGAAATCGCATCACTGTGTACAGAAAGAAATGGTGGATGCCCGTTCGGCAATCGAATTGGCAAACTCGCTGGGGATTCCCTGCATTGTGGACGCTGCCGCGGAGGAAGATTTAAGCCTTTACAACCGTTTGGGTGCAGATTTTGTCTGCTACAGCGGGGCCAAGGCGATCGAGGGCCCCACCAGCGGGCTGGTTGTCTGCAAAACGGAAGAGCTTGCCGCCAATATGCGCCTGCAGTATAAAGGAATCGGGCGGGCCATGAAGGTGGGCAAAGAAAATATCATGGGCCTGCTCAAAGCCATGGAAGAATATCTTGCCGGCGAGCACCAGCCCGCGGTCAATCTGGAGCAGCTCAAAGAGTTTGCCGAAAAAATAAGCTCCATCCCCGGATGCCGGACGCAGATTGTACAGGACGAGGCGGGACGGCTGATTTACCGGTGCAAGATTACGTTTGGGGAAGAGTTCGGCCTCAGTGCCGAAGAGGTTGTGGAAAAGCTGAAAAAAGGGAATCCGGCCATTTACACCCGCGATTATCAGGCGAATTTAGGCTCGATTGCCATTGACCCCCGTCCGCTGCGTTCCGCGCAGGAGCTGGAAACAATCTACAACAGTATGAAACGTCTTAGCAAAGGAGATTAATATGGACGAAATTCAATTTTACAAAGGCCGCGTCGCGCTGAACTGCCTGACCAATTCCGTGCGCAACGCCCGGGAAATTCTGGAAGCGGCAAACGGCCATGTGGTCGTGGGGATTCTGTCCGCCAATTATCCCGATGTCGCCAGCGCGGTGAAGGATATGGAAATTTATCAGAAAGCGGTGGACAACAACATTTCCGTCGGGCTTGGCGCCGGAAATCCGAACCAGTGGCGCGCGGTGGCTGAAATTTCTTCCCAGATCATTCCCAAACACATCAATCAGACCTTTACGGCTACGGGGTTTACCCGCGGCAAGACCGGGGAGGGTCCTTTCCTGAACGCGATGGTGTCCCCCTGCGGCAGGCCGGGCTATGTGCGCATTTCAACCGGTCCGGTAAGCGGGAAGCTGGAACCCGTGATTGCGCCGGTTGCCACGGCGATCGCCATGGCGAAGGAGCAGGGAGTGGATTCGCTCAAATATTTCCCGATGGGCGGTCTGAAGGTGCGGGATGAGCTAGCGAAGGTGGCGAAGGCCTGTGCCGACGCGCATTTCGGGCTGGAACCCACCGGAGGAATCACCACGGAAAACTTCGGAGAGATTCTGCAGATCGTTCTGGATGCCGGGGTGCCGAAAATCATCCCTCATGTCTATTCCTCCATCATCGATCAGGAAACGGGGGACACCAGAATTGAGGATGTCCGTAAGCTCTATGCGATCATTACCGAGCTGGTAAAGTAATTTTACACAATGACGGCGCAGGATCCCCGGCGGTAAATTCACCGGGGATCCTGTTTGTCATCAATATCATTTTACTGCAAAAGGAGATTACCTATGAAAGAATTTTACTATTCCGTACAGGATGAGATGGGAATCCATGCCCGTCCGGCAGGCGCTCTTGCAAAGGAAGCAAAAAAATACAGCTCTTCCGTTACGATCAGCAGAGACGAAAGCTCCGCTGATTTAAAAAAGCTTTTCGCGGTTATGCAGCTTGCGGTCAAGCAGGGAGAAAAAATCCGCGTTTCCGTAGAAGGCCCTGATGAAGCCGAAGCGGCGGCTGCCCTGGAACGCTTCTTCCGGGAGAACCTATAAGGACAGCTTTCTGCAGCCCCCAGCTATAGATATCCGTTTCGCTTCAGTATCCGATAAAAGATATAAGAACTCAGAATCGCGATATAGTAAGACAGGAAGGTCGCTGTAATATTCCATTGGCTCAGATAATAAACTCTTTTTATGAGAACTCCGCAGCCTTCCGCTAAAGTCAGCAGAAGGCTGGACAGGATTAAGACGGCATGGTCGTAAAAATGATATTTACGTATGAGATCAATTGCAAAACATGGATAAACACAAAATAACCCCAATGTAAACGGGAGCGACGCGAGATGATAAAGATGAAAGGGGTACAGCTTCCAGTAATAAAGAAATCCGATATCGTTAATCAAAAAGGCCATAGCGGAGGAAAAAGGGGCGATCAGAAACAGGATCTTTCTTTCCCGTATGAAGATCAGCGCCGTTATCCACGGAATGATAAACCCGATGATTATATTCAGTGTCAAAGTACATGCACCAACCTTGCTTTTAAAAATAATATGCCAAGATTGTTGTTTAATATCCGGATCGGACTGATTGGAATACAGGGAAAATCGGCACTCTCAGTTTTTAAGGCTGAGAGTGCCGATTTTTGCAAACGCCGGATTTTCAGCATTTCAAAAATTTTTTATGCCGCCCGTGTTCCGTTTATCTGGAATGTTCCGGAATCGGTCGTGGCAACAGCTCTGATGATATCCCCTTCTGCGGTTCCTTTCGCATGGTACCTTAATTGAAAAAATCCGAGGCTGAGGGTTCCGGAAAACGCAAAGGAATTTCCATGGGCTTTCCCGTTTCTGAAAAAGCTTGTGCTCCCCATGGAACGGATAGAGCCGCTTAGCGTTCCGTGATCGTCAACAAGGGTCACGGTTCCCTTTTGGACCCCCATTGGCGTATGCAGAGTCACGTTGTAAGTGCCGCTCATTCATTTACCTCTTTTCTGTTGGGATCATTTCAATATATGCCTTTGTGTACAGAGAGATTACAAAGACTTCCGGCGGCAATTTACCTGAGGCCGTTCTTTCGCGTGATCGGTTCTTATTCGGTACTTCCCCGGAGCGTCTCATATGATGCATTAACGTCGGGGATGACATTGGCTTGAAAGTTCATCCGGACCTTGATTCAGTATCATTATTTTTCACGCTTGGCTGATGTGGTCCTTGATAAAGCTGATCGGGGCGAGAAGGAAACAGGCGGAGCAATATCTTCAGTAGTCTGCATAGCTTTACAATACAGTTCTGCGATGCTATACTGAAATTACTGACAATATCATGAAAAGACAGTAGACACGAAGGGAAGGATCAATTTATGAACTGCTGCTGGTGCACGATTACGACGGAGAAACTGGACGAGTCCGTGGAATTTTACAGGGAGGTCGTCGGGCTCTCCGTTGCGCGGCGTTTTTCACCCAACCCGGGTACGGAAATCGCTTTTCTGAAAGACGAAAACGGCTTTGAGATTGAGCTGCTGCAAAACGGCAGACCCGTTGGAACGGAAAAAGAGGGTATCTCTTTGGGGTTTGAAGTGGAATCGCTTGCGGATACGCTTGCCATGGTCAAATCCAAAAAACTTGCTGCTTTCGGCGGACCTGCAAAAGTACCGGGGGCCTCTTTCTTTTTCGTGAAGGATCCTAACGGTGTTTCCATTCAGTTTGTAGAAAATGACCCCTGATGTTTTCAGCGCGGCAATATGATGAATCCCCCGTCGGCCGGTTTGCCAACGGGGGATTCTCCGGATATCTTCCTTAATAATTTGCCCTCTCAGTCTTGCCGCCTGAGAGGGTTTTTATTTGCTATTTCAGATTGGAATTGGTGGTAAATCATCATTTCATTATTTGAAGAAGGATTATTATATTTGCCAGGCTCTGTTTATTTTCATAGAATTAACATATCTGATATAAGTCTATGTGGTAAAATTCAATAATGAAACTTGTACTACGAGATAACATGCCAAATGGATGATTTTATGGCCATCGGGACTCCATGAACTCGATGAGCCCGTTCTGCTGCTGCTTTATTGCTGTCGGAGAAACATTTCCGCTTTTACCGAAAGATAAATTTGTTACATTCTGTTACACATGTCGAAAATTAACGAAAAATCAATTATAATAATAGAAACAAATATTTTAGGGGGTAACAACAAAATGACACAAGAAGAAATCAAAAAATTAGACCGGCGTATTCGATCCATTGAAGACCCCTTCGGGACCGGGTTTCTTGTTTTATACAAAACTGTTCAGGCAATGGCGGATTTCAAAGGGAAAAGCATGGGAGATATTGTCCGGCAATATACTTCCTGGAAGCTTCATGTTATGTAGTCATTGCTGCTTCGGTGTTGTAGGGACCTGAGTTGTTAAGTCCGGAGAATTTACAAGATAGTCGTTTATTACTTCGTCGGACCAACCCAGCTCCTGAAGCATATGCCTTATTTTTTCTGCTGTTTCTACCTTTGTCTCTGCTTTTACCATCGTTTACATCTCCAATCAAATTAATGTTCTTTCATTATACCGATTTTTCCTGAACATTAATTGCCGAAATGTGATTATAATATGATTACAGAAATTACCAGATGTTTCTGAAATGACTCTTGCAGTTTAGATGTTTTTAATAAACTGCAGGGTTGCTCAATTATACCATAATCTGCGGCTTTTTTCGATGAAGCAGATCAGATGGATATCAATCGATGGGTCTGCAGGGTGAGGAGCGAGAATGGCATACAGACTCAGCCTGCCGGAAAATCTGGCAGGAAAGGGTATTGAATTCCGTTTGAAGCTAAGAAACTTTTCTCCAAATATACCTTATAAATTTTCTCATACCGATTTCATAGATTGTCTTGTTCTCGCAAGTCGATCCTTTTAACCCATGGAAATCTATTGGAGCAATCATATCTTTATCTTTAATATCAGGGTTATCTTTCGGTACTTCATAAAAACCATTTACCCATAGAACTCCGCCTTTTTTCAAGTGCCGTTCCAAAATAGGGTAAAAATTGTCTTCCAAACGGTAGTGATTTATCACGATTAAATCAAACTCACCGAAATCAAGATAAGACTCTTCTGCACAAAGATTTTTTTGCAGTACGCTGATGTCTAACTGCTTTTCCGAAGCAAACCGGCACAATCTTTCAATAGCAATATTACTGAAATCAACTGCAGTTACTTTGTAACCGTGGGAAGCCAAAAATACCGTGTTGCGGCCGTCGCCGCAGGCTAAGTCCAAAACCGTTCCGCTTTTGGGAAGGAAGTGCATATCACTGACCAAACGGCCTTCCGGCTGCATCAATTTCTGACCTCTTGCTTTAAATTTATCGTTCCAATAAGATAAGTTGCCCATATACATTGAGATGCACCTCTGTTTACACGACGAAAATAATTGATAAATATTGTATTACACAGTGGGTATAAGAAATCCATGTGCCAGTTTAAATGCTGACACATGGATTTTTATGGTCCGAGTGGCGAGACTTGAACTCACGGCCTCTTGACCCCCAGTCAAAGGAAAACCTAGTATTCATGCGGGTTTCATGGGGCTTTTGTAGTAACGCGGTAGTAACATTACGGGATCATTTCTATGGATTTTTGAAGTTTTTCAGCTGATTGAAGAATGTAGCTATCAATATCCACGCCGAAATCAGCATGCCCCATCATGGCAATAAAATCTTCCTCGCGAACGTTTGCAGAGCTCATAAGCGTCGCGAGCGTACGTCTGGTGGCATGAGGGGTCAATTTTCGGGTGATGCCGATTTCTTTAAGCGCAGGATAAAAGCAGCTTTCACGAAAGTATTTTACCGGGTAGGGAGTACCGTCCGGGCGGCAGAAAATTGTTTCCCCGCCCTTGCTCATCCAGTCCGCTAAAATTGGCTTAATTTTATGATGCACTGGTACAACCTTGTTTTTTCCTGCATCTGTCTTTATGCCCCCGTAAAGGGCGCACACACCGTCTTTTTCGTGGACGCTAAATTTGTTTAATGTCAAAAATTCAGTGATTCTAAGGCCTGTGTAGCACATGAAGAGTATGCAATCAGCAAACGGTACTTTATTAACTTTATCCGTGCCAAATGCAGCGCCCTCAATTCGTTTAAGTTCCAGATCGTTGAAACAGTCTTTTACGCCGCTGACCTTTTTAGGCAGTACCAAAAATTCAGCATAGTTTTTATTTACAATATCGTTCTGCATGGCGTACTTATACAACAGGCCCATTAAAACTTTTATATCATGCAGGGCCGAATATGACATAGGAGAGAGCATAACGGGCTGATCGTCCTTAATGACTGGTTTCCCATCTTTGCCCAATTTTGGGCGTTGCTTTTGCAGACCGTCTATAATTGACTGTACTTGCGCCGTGCGGAGTTCGCGAAACTTGACCTCATAAAGCGATTTTAGTTTAATCCACGCGGCGTTGTAACTGTCTGCAAGCTGTTTTGACTTATCTTTTAGTCCAAGGGGAATCCATTCCTCGTAGATTTGTTTAAGCGTGATATTTAACTTCGTCGTTGGGTTTTTGCGGTAGTCATCCAATGCATCTTTAGCCTGTTGCGCCGTTTCATAATGCCCGATGATTTGCTGCGTTTTCGGTGTCAATGCTACCCACGGGCGATTCTTCCGGTCATTGCGCTTGTACACTGAGCCTGTCAGATTTTCGCGCTTAATTGTTCGGCGCGGCGTTCTAATCTGTTTTGTCCCGCACCAAGGGCAGAAAATAAAATCGTCCTCAATTTCTTTTTTACACTTCTTGCAGTTCATAATTCCTCCTTGGAAAAAGAAGGCTGATAGAGTACAATATAAATGCGTTAATCGTACTGTCAGCCCTGCTGATGGTGAGCCGCCTTATCCTGTTGGAGCAGGGTAGGGCGGTTTTTTTATTACTCTACCTGTTCTGCTGTAGAAATAAATTTGACAGCCGGATAGAGTATTTGCAAACATTTTTGAAAAATTATTGCAGTTGCCTGCGTATCAGGTAGCGCTCTATGAGAATCCTCAATTTTAATATTGAGCTCTTTTATAATGGTTTGAAGCTTATAATTTGTCAAATTAGGGAAAGCTTCTCTTGCAAGCTTCGCTGTATCAAAAACTGTATTTAGAATTTTTAAGTCTTCAGCTTGAGCTTCTTTTCTTAGAAATCCCAAATCAAACGTGGCGTTGTGAGCTACCAATGGAAGATCACCCAAAAAATCAATAAATTTCGGAAGAATGTCTTCTATGCAGGGAGCATCACAAATCATAGAAGAATCGATATGATTTACGGATTTTGCCAACGGGTTTAAACCGCAATTTGGATTTATCATAGTATGAAAGATTTCGAGTTCTGTGCTTTGTTGATATTTTATAGCGGCTATTTCCAAAATTTTATCTTTATTGGGACTAAAGCCGGTAGTTTCCAAGTCAAGCACTATGTATTTATCAGGGTAAGCTGTAGGGGAAGCATTCTGCATTTGCAATAAATAATTCGGTTGAATCGTATGCAGCTTATCGTTTACCTTTATTACAATCATAAAATCGTTAATATAACCGACAATATCACATACAGAGGGAGTGTCACAAAAAATACCACAGTAAAAAAGAGTTTTTAACCATTTCTGCTTTGGAGCAATAAACCCCCACTCCCTGTATTTCTCCAATTTTTCGTCGTCCGAAGCAAACTTTGTCCATTCACAGTCAGGCTCAAGCATATATTTTACCTCTCCAGTTATTTAAATGTTTTTGTTTTTGCCGTAAAATATTCTTCCAGATTCAAGATTGGCTCTATACTGGCAAGCTGTAGCATAGGCTATGTCCTCGTGCAAACAGCGTTTTGCATCACTGCACTCTACATACTTTGAGCAGCAGCCAAAAGCAGGAAACGAAAAAATATCGATGAATATTTGGTTGAATATTTCGGGCAATGCTTCCAAATAACCGGAAATCGGTGAAAATATATCTAAATTTATACGAATGAAATTTGGATCAGATTTTATTGTCGTGACAGCAATTCCTTTTTTGATAAATAATTCTTTATACGTTTTGTTGAACGAAACATAGGTTGAAGAACCGCTTGTCTTAAGCCTTGCAAATAGCAATTCTCCGGTTGCTGAATCCCGATACGGTGTTTTGTCAGAGATCACATTGATGCTATTGTAATTTGATTTATTAATAGTCAGATACATTCTTGAATTTGCGAGATATTCCGGCTTAATCATATCGTGTATTGTTTGAACAATACTATCGTCGCTATACATTTTTCCTTCCTCCAATAATTGACATATTTTATCAATATGCTACAATGTATTTGGAGAATTCCCTGTTGGAGTTTTTCACTTTAGCCCACACGTTATTTGCGGTAACGTGTGGGCTTTTTATATTGCAATTAAATTGCCATTTTTAGCTTTCCCCTCCACTTCTCTTTCATCTTGAGCAACATCGTTTTCATCATAAAAATGGTCTAATGCGACGTGTTTTAATTCATGTTCAAGCGCTCTCCTCTGCAGCAAATCGTCTAATTCAGAATTAATGATTATTGTAAAATTACCGCACTCGTCAGGAATCGTAAGCGCGTACACTTTGGCTGGGAGCGGTAACAAATGTATAAACGTATCACCCAAGGTTTATCAGTCCTTTTTTAAAAAAGCTTCTACAATTTTAACAGCCTTTTCAACATCCTCTTTTGTCGCACCCTTGGCGAGATTAAAAAGCATTTTCATTTCCGGTCTGGTCTTCAGTTCTTCAAGATATTCAGTAAGCTCTTCGTCATTATTGACGAGGGGCTTTTCTTTTTGATCGTTGCCATTAATGAGATAATCAACGGTCACCCCAAAATAATCTGCAATTTTTTGGAGTTTATCAATCTTAGGAACACCCCTACCGTTTTTCCAATCACTTAATGTGCTTTGTGGAACTCCAGTTTCTTTATGGACTCGATAAGGCGTAATGCCTCGACGTTTTAAAAGTTGCTCAAAAATTTCATACATTTTTCGTTAATCCTTTACAAACTTAAAATAGTATAACGATTTTCGTAGCAAACCTATTGACATACAACGAAACCCGTTGTATATTATAAGCATACCACGAAATACGAAGCAATACAAAACGAAATCCGTACTACTTCGAATTATGATTTACTTTTACCGACAATCGAAGTATATCACAAAACCGAAGTAAACGCAAGTATTTTTTAATGGGAAGGAGGAATTTTATGTCTGAATATTTTACCTGTGAAGAAATTGCCACAAGATATAAGGTTAAAACCTTAACTGTGTGGGATTGGATTCGCAGAAAAAAGCTTTCGGCAATCAAAATTGGGCGTGATTATAGAATCCGGCAGGAAGATATAGACGCGTTTGAAAAAGGACGTAAAACCGCTTAAAACTTACATAGAAAGGGGAATTTCATGAACGATTTACAAATTTTCAAAAGTAACGAATTCGGAGAAATTCGCACATTCAAAGAGCCCGACGGTTCAGTTTTATTCTGTGGGTCTGATACCGCGAAAGCGCTTGGGTACGCAAACCCCAGCAAAGCCGTATCAGACCATTGCAAGGGTGTAACGAAACGGGAAACCCTTACAGCCGGAGGAATCCAGCAGTTGAACTTTATTTCAAAAGGGGATTTATGTCGCCTTGCTGCCAGCAGCCAACTTCCCGGAGCGGACAAGTTTGAAAGTTGGATTTTTGATGAAGTCATCCCGTCCGTTTTGGAACACGGCGCATATGCAACACCGGACACGCTCGACAAAATGATTTCTTCCCCGGAATTTGGAATCAAGCTTCTTACCGAACTGAAAAAAGAGCAGGAACAGCGCAAAGTACTTGAATCAAAAGTTGAATCGGACAAGCCCAAAGTATTGTTTGCCGATGCGGTTGCCACGAGTGAAAGCCCGATGCTAATTGGAGAGTTGGCAAAGGTGATTAAGCAGAACGGCGTTGATATCGGCGAAAAGCGGCTATTTGGGTGGCTCCGCGAAAACGGTTATCTTATCCGTAGAAAAGGCACTGATTACAACGCTCCCACACAGAAAAGCATGGAGATGGGTTTGTTTAGGGTAAAGGAAACCGCAATTACCCATTCTGATGGCCATGTAACGGTCAATCGTACAACAAAGGTAACCGGGAAAGGCCAGCAATATTTCATCAACAAATTTTTAGGCGGTGAAGATTGTGAAGCCTACTGATGAAGAAATTCTTGCAATGGACAATGTTCCGGTAAAGACGGCAGCGGCATATCTCGGTGTGTCTTACCTACATATTTACGGAATTTTGCAAAGCCATGCCTGTCCGTATGGTACGGCGGATAAGGGGAAATCAAACTGGTCATATCATATCAGCCCCGGCCTATTGGTAGCATATCAGAGAGGGACATTAAGAATCGAGGTGCAAGCCTCATGACCGCCGTCTGCACCCGCTGCGGAAAATCATGGAACGTCAGTATCTTTCAGCACATACCCAGAACCGGATATGTCTGTCCGACATGTGATGCCAGGGCAAAGCTGGTCAGGGCAGGAATTTTGAAGGAGGACAAGTCATGCGTAAATCAGTAATTTTTACCGCACTTGCATTTATCGGCTTTGCTGGCATGTTTTTCGTAGCCGGTGCCTCTGATGCAGATCGGATAACGCTTAATCAACTTGTATATCTGTGCGCCGCTTCTGCCGCCTGCATGGCGATCGGATTAGTCGGATACATAGTAAGCGAGGGGGAGAGGTTATTATGACGCAGCCACCCTGCAAGGATTGTACTGGCCGTTACATAGGATGCCACTCAGGCTGCCCGACGTGGAAAGAATGGAAAACCGAGAGCGACAATGAAAAGGCCGAGATTAAAGCTGCAAAAGACCGCGAAAAGGCGTTGGACGACTTTTTGATGACAACTTCTCGTCGAATTATGCTGGATACCCACCGCAGAGCAAGTAAGAAGGCGAGAACATGAGTGCTCCGGTTTACTGCAAAGGATGTATTTACCGCTCAAATGCTCCGGGAGAATGCAGCACTTGTGATTATATGTATTATACCGGACATCCGCGCGGATGCCATGCAGGACCAAATTGTACCAAATATACGTCCGGCGGCAAGCAAAAGAAAGACATTATAATCAAGCCGACAAAGCGCGTAAAGCTGACTGACGCGGAAAGGAGAGAACACCGGAACGCGTTAAGGCGCAAGGAGTACGCAAAGAAAAAAGCCGCCCTCAGTCTGCAAACTGAAAGCGGCGCAGTAGAAAATATTTCAATCTAATTATATCTGAAAGCGAGGATTTGTCAACTATGAGTAAATTTCAAATTGGAGATATCGTCAAAGGCAATAAAAAATCCAGTTGTTACAGCATTACAAATCAAGATATGGCCGAGGGCCGTGTTGTTGAAGTTAATGAGCCAAATATAAAGGTCAGGGTTTTGATTCACAAAGATTCTTCCCACATTGGTGACAAATGGAATGTTGACGAAAAATGTTTTGATTTTGTACGGCATGAAGACCCATTGACGGGCGAACGGCTGCAAGGGATCCTTGACCTACATAAAAAGTATTTAGCAGGAGAGTCGGGTGGGCAACATGCCGACCTGAGCGATGCCGACCTGAGCGGTGCCGACCTGAGCGATGCCGACCTGAGCGGTGCCAACCTGAGCGGTGCCGACCTGAGCGATGCCGACCTGAGCGATGCCGACCTGAGCGGTGCCAACCTGAGCGGTGCCGACCTGAGCGATGCCGACCTGAGCGATGCCAACCTGAGCGATGCCAACCTGAGCGGTGCCAAGGGGCTGCTTTCTTCTATTGGCTTTATCGATGCTCATTTTGAACGCACGGATAAAGGCTATATTGCATATAAAACTTTCAATTCTCAGTATCGTGCGCCGGATAAGTGGAAGATCGAACCCGACAGCGTAATTATCGAAAACGTTAATCCAAACCGTACAAACGATTGCGGATGCGGAATTAATGTTGCTCCGCTCGATTGGGTGCGCAGAATCCATAACGGTGACATTTGGAAAGTCCTGATTGAATGGCCGTGGCTTGCGGGGGTTGTCGTGCCTTACAATACCGACGGGAAAATCCGTTGCGAAAAGGTAAGGCTGTTGGAGGTAGTGAAATGACCGACAAAGAAATCATTGCCCGACAAGCAGAAAAAATCATTGAGCTTGAGGACAAGCTGGCAGAGCAAACGGAATCATCCAGTTATTGGTATGGCGAGTGCCAAAAGTATAAAAACTGTGTACCGGTCGTGCCGCAGACGATGGACGAAACCATCAAAGTCTTGGAGGGTATTGCAAAATGAACGATCACGGACTAGACGCGGCGCAAGCCGAGTATGACCGGCAGGAGGGGCCGGATCCATTTGAAAAGGATGGTGCAGATGAATCAGCCGACGAACCATGACGATTGGATAAAAGCGCGAATAAACGGTGTCGGAGCGAGTGAAGCCGCTGCAATCGTTGGAATGTCGCCTTATAAGTCAAACGTCCAATTATGGGAGGAAAAGACCGGCAGACGAATTGCGCCGGATATATCCGATAAGCCTTATGTCCAGTACGGCAAAGAAGCCGAGAGGCATTTGCGCGCTCTGTTTTCTCTGGACTTCCCAGAGTATAGGGTTGACTATGACGAGTTTGGCATGATTCGCAATAACCCCGATTGCCCGTTCGCCTTTGCTACACTGGATGGCGCACTGACGGAGAAATCTTCCAGCCGCCGTGGGGTTCTCGAAATCAAAACAGCGGAGATCATGCGTGCCGGCCAGTGGGAGGAATGGAACAACCGAATTCCGCAACATTATTACATACAAGTTGTTCATCAACTTTTGGCGACCGGATACGATTTTTCAGTATTGAAAGCACAGATCAAAGCATGGCGCGACGGTGAATTAAGCGTGTATATTCGGCACTATTTTATTGAGCGTGTTGACGTTATAGACGATATAAACTGGCTTGCAGAACGCGAAAAAGTGTTTTGGGATTGCGTACAAAACGATATTAAACCGGCGCTTATCCTGCCGGAAATCTAGGAGGAAATATGGAACTAATAATGACTACCGATTTGGCAAAAGAACTGCCAAAGCAGATTGATTTTAACCACGAGCAACTTAAAACGGAGCTGTCCGAAAAGCTGAAATATTACAACGCGCTGGTTGTCACCGAGGATAGCATCAAAAGTGCAAAGGACGACCGTGCAAAGCTGAATAAGCTAAAAACTGCCCTAGACGACAAGCGCAAGGAAGTCAAAAAGGATTGTCTTACACCATTTGAGGACTTTGAAAAAAAGGTCAAGGAATTAATTGGCATGATAGACGAACCGATCACTGCTATTGATACCCAGCTTAAAGTTTTTGACGAACAGAAAAAAGCAGAGAAAGAGGGGCAGATTAAAGCTTTTTACCTTGCAAATATTCATGAGCTGGAAACGCTTCTTCCGCTCGAAAAAATCTACAATCCGAAATGGCTCAATTCCGGTTACAAAATGGCTGATATCGCCGACGAAATCACGAAAACCATTTTCAAGGTGAAAAATGACATCAACATTATCAAGGCTTTTGGCGTAGAGTGCGAACAGCAGATGCTTGACACTTTCCTCCGCACGCTTGATATGAGCGCTGCAATGGCAGAGAAAACGCGTTGGGAGGAACAGCAGAAGCGTTTGAAAGAATACGAAGAGTCACAACGCAAAGCCGCCGCAGAAAAGGCCGCAGAAGAATCAAAACAGCCTGCTCCGCAAGTTATTGAAACGACTTTTTCAGAGCCTACGCAGGCCGCACAGCCTCAGCAGTCGTACATACCTGAGCCGGACGAATGTCCGCAACCGATAGTACCCGATGAGCCGCGAAAGACTATAAGCGTCACGTTTCACGACACAACGGCAGACTTCCGCCACGAAATGGGCGCGTTGTGCACGAAGTACGGAATTAAATACGGATGGGCTAAAAGGGAGGATTTGCAATAATGGTAAACAATTCATTGGCAAAACAGCAGGAAAGCAAAATCGTTGAATACGAGGTAAGCGGTGAAAAGGTAAAACTTTCACCGGCAATAATCAGAAATTATCTTGTTTCCGGCGGCGGGAATGTCAGCGATCAGGAAATTGTGATGTTCCTTAATTTGTGCCGCTTTCAGCATTTAAACCCGTTTCTCCGCGAAGCGTACCTTATCAAATACGGCGGAAATCAGCCCGCTACGATGGTAACCGGTAAAGAAGTATTTACCAAACGCGCACGCCGCAACAAGGACTATGCAGGGCAACAGGCAGGCGTAGTAGTCCAAAAAGAGGACGGAGCCCTTGAAAATCGTATCGGTACGCTTGTACTGGAAAATGAAAAGTTAGTCGGTGGATGGGCGAAAGTATTCATCAAAGATTATGTTGAGCCGGTCGAAATTACCGTTTCCCTGTCTGAATACATCGGCATGAAAAAAGACGGCGAAGTGAACGGGCAATGGTCAAAGAAGCCGGCAACCATGATTCGCAAGGTTGCACTGGTGCAAGCACTCCGCGAAGCGTTCCCAGAGGACTTCTCTGGCATGTATTCGGCAGAGGAAGTTGACACTGGCAACCAAATTTTAGACGAAACTCCGATTGATGAAAGCAAAATTGTTGACGCACCGGCGCAGGCTACGCAGCCGCAAGAACCCGACCCATTAGCATAAAAAGGAGTGATACGGGGTGAATATCAAAGGCTACATAAGCGGGTTTGACGGACAGGCATTAACGATAGTCGCCCCGTTTTCCGATGATTATATTCTTACAAAACGTGAGATTACCGAGTGCGAAATAAGGCTTGACGACGGCCGGACAGTCAGTGCAGATCAGCGCAAGAAAATCTATGCCACAATGAGAGATATTTCCATATGGTCAGGGCATTTGCCAGACGAAATAAAAGCACTCATGAAGTACGATTTTATAGCAAAAACAGGGTGTGATTACTTTTCTCTTGCAGATGCAGATATGACCACGGCAAACGAATTTCTTAATTTTCTGATTGAATTTTGTATCGAGCAGGATATACCCACGGAGGACAGCTTGCTTGACCGTTCGCCGGATATTGCACGGTATTTGTATTGTTGCCTTGCAAATAAAAAGTGCGCTCTGTGTGGCAAGAAAGCTGAATTACACCACGTCGATGCAGTCGGCAGTGGAAGAAATCGAAAAGAAATCGTTCACAAAGGTATGCATGTTCTTCCGCTCTGCAGGACACATCACACCGAGTTTCACGCAATCGGTAAAGACACGTTTTGCGAGAAATACAAGGTTTTTGGAATCAAATTGGACGATTATTTGTGCCGCGTTTTGCGGCTGAAAGGATAGGCATGAATCTAAAACCACTCTTAGGAAAAACGTTTGGCAGACTTACAGTAATAGACAGAGCAAACAATGACAAAAGAGGAAAAGCGCAATGGATATGTCAATGCGAATGCGGAAACATTAAGACAATTTTAGCAGACAGTTTGACTTCCGGGAAAACAAAAAGTTGTGGATGCTTTAGAAAAGAAACTGCTCCCCACAACAATTCGCCTAAACACGGCATGTCCAGAACACGGCTATGGACCATTTGGTGTGCAATGAAAAGCAGATGCTACAACCGTAAAAACGTTGCTTACAAGGACTATGGAGGGCGCGGAATAACAGTATGCAATGAATGGCTGCATGATTTCCATTGCTTCCAGATCTGGGCTTTTCGGAACGGATATTTAGATAACCTTACCATTGACCGCATTGATTGTAACGGAAATTATGAACCGCAAAACTGCAAATGGTCTACCTATGAAGAGCAGGAAAATAATCGTAGAAATACGATATACTTAACAATTTATGGCCAAACACTTCCGGTTTCAGAATGGGCGCGTAAAGTTGGAATTTCTGCTGCAACACTGCGGTGGAGAATCTCAAATAATTGGCCTAAAAACAAAATGTTCATGCAGCCAAATCTAAATAACAGAAACATAAGGAGAGCAATATAAATGCTAAATGTTGGAATCGTTCAAGGTAGAATTTGTGCAGACCCGGAGTTGAGACATACTCCAAATGATATTGCGGTTGCATCATTCACCATTGCCAACGATCAGGGAAACGGGGACAAAAAGAAAACGTCGTTTATCGACGTAGTGTGCTGGCGCGGAACGGCGGAACTAGTCTGCAAGTGGTTCAAAAAAGGCTCAGCAATCATTGTGCAAGGTTCCATTCAGACGCGTACCTATACCGACAAGGACGGAAACAAGCGCAAAGCGTTTGAAGTCGTCGCAAACAATGTGCATTTTGCAGAGAAGAAGGAAAGCAACAATAACACATATCAACGCGGTTCGGCAGACGTTGAACCAGCGAGAGGTGACACGGGAGATTTTGAAGAAATGCCCGTTGATGATGATCTTCCATTTTAGTGTGTTAAAGCGTGAAAGCAAGGTGATTAATTGCTTGATTCTGGATATGTCAGACTGTACCGGTCATTTTTAAAATGGGAGTGGTACGACGATATAAATACAAAATCTGTGTTTTTACATTTGATCTTAACCGCAAATTATGAACCTAAACAATGGCATGGAATTACTATTCAGAGGGGGCAGAGAGTGTTTTCCTATGTGAAACTTGCAAAGGAAATACATATGCCAGTGCAACAGGCAAGGACAGCGATAAATCACTTAAAATCAACAGGCGAAATAACATGCATCGCAACTGCTGAATATAGCATTGTGACTATAAAAAACTATGATTTATATCAGCAGCCAACATGCGAATTAACATACGACCAACATGCCACTAACATGCCATCAACATGCGACCAACATCAATTGAAGAAAGCTAAAGAAAGCAATAAAGCAATAAAGATAATATATAGTGACTATCGCGACGCATTTTTAAAATTTTGCCCCTCATTGCCTAAGCCGGAAGATGCTGAAAACTGGTCGGATGGACGGAAGAAACGGATCCGCGATAAGAAAATGTCTGTTGAAGAAATGGGCGCTGTTTTTGAACGGATTGAAAAAAGTGATTTTCTTTCCGGCAGAAACGGCAAATGGTCAGGCTGCTCATTTGATTGGATTCTGAAGCCTGAGAATTGGAAAAAGATCATCGAGGGCAATTATGACAACCGCGGCAAGCCAGAACATAAACCGTCTTACGATATTGACCTCTATGAAAATTCCGACGTATTCGGAAATTTTGACAGGAAGTGAGCATATGAAATTTACGATATCAATAGCGCCGGTTACGAAAAAGAACCATCAACAGATCAGGCGCAACCACAAAACCGGTAAACCGTTTATTGCACAGTCAGACCAATACATAGCTTATGAGAACGCTTGTCTTATGTTCATATCTTCGCGATACAAGCTCAATATTGATTGTCCGGTGAATTTATGCGCAAAATTTTTCATGCCGTCACAGCGCCGTGTAGACCTTGTAAACCTTATCGAAGCAATTCAGGACGTTTTAGTCAAAGCACATGTTTTGGCAGATGATAATTGCAAGATTGTTGTTACGACGGACGGTAGCAGAGTATTGTACGATAAGGACAGACCCCGCACGGAAGTCACCATAACGGAGGTTGGGAATGCTTGAATGAATGATATTGAAAAACTATTAGAAGCAGCTCCTCAAATTGCAACTATCCAAAAAATGATTATGACCATGAATGCGAAACTAGATACCTTTATCCGCCCAGTTTGTTCCATCAGTGGCGGAAGCGACAGCGACATCATGATGGATGTAATCGAGAAAATTGCCCCACACACCGTTACATACGTGTTTTTCGATACCGGAATTGAGACTCAGGCTACAAAGAGGCATCTTGATTATTTGCAAGAGAAATACGGCATTACCATTGAGCGGCGTCCCGCAGTTGTGCCGGTTCCATTGGGATGCAAAAAGCACGGGCAACCGTTTTTATCAAAACAAGTTTCAGAATTCATTGAAAGGTTACAACGCCACAATTTCAAGTGGGAAGATAAGCCGTTTGAAGAACTCTATGCAGAATATCCAAAATGCAAAGCAGCATTACGCTGGTGGTGCAATCGGTTCGGAGAAAAAAGCAGCTTTAATATTTCCAGAAATAAGCTGCTAAAGGAGTTCATGATCGCGCATCCGCCGTGGTTCAAAATCTCAAAGGAATGTTGTACAGGCGCAAAAAAGAAAACTGCGCACCTATGCGATACGGAATTCGCAGCCGATCTGAAAATCACAGGTGAACGCCGAGCCGAGGGGGGCGCAAGGGCAACAATTAACTCCAGTTGTTTTACTCCATCAAAGGAAGACAATATCGCGGCATACCGGCCTCTGTTTTTCGTCAGCGATGCAGATAAACGGGACTACGAAAAACATTACTGCGTCCAGCACTCAGATTGTTATTGCGTTTGGGGTATGATTCGGACTGGATGCGCAGGATGCCCGTTTGGAAGCCGATTTGAGGAAGAGCTTAAGCTAATTCAGCAGTATGAGCCGAAGTTGTACGGAGCAGTAAACAACATCTTTGCAGACAGTTACAAGTACACCCGCATGTATCGGGAATTTAAATCTCACAAATAAAAAGTCATAGGTACCGGTTTAAAGGCGCGCCGCCTCCATGACGATGGAGGGACTATGATGAATCCAGAAGTTTGGAAAGATATTCACGGATATGAAGGTTTATATCAGGTAAGTAATCAAGGCCGCGTTCGATCGTTAGACAGAAATGTTTATAACGTTAGAACAAGAAAGATGAAGCATATGAAAGGAAAGGTTTTAGCGCTGTGTGATGCGAACAAAAGTAGAGTGAATTACCAAAGGGTTAGTTTGTCAAAAGAAAATTGCGTGCGCTCGCTTTTTGTTCATCGACTTGTAGCCAATGCTTTTGTTTATAGAGAAAACGGTAAAACCCAAGTAAATCATATTGACGGTAACAAGAAAAATAACAATGCGGAGAATCTCGAATGGGTCACTCCAAAAGAAAACACTATTCATGCATTTTCTCATAGCCTTTGTGGCCACGCAAAACCAGTGACTTGCCTAGATGATGGTAAAACATTTAGCAGTATATCTGAAGCGGGAAGATACTACGCTTTTGGAGGGAATGCAATTGGCTATTGCTGCAATGGCAAAAGAAAAACGGCTCATAAAATTAAATTTAAATTTTCCTTACGTAAGGAAGAAAGGCAAGTGAAATCTAATGGATGAATTAAAACCGTGCCCATATACGGACGAAGAAGTTTCTCAAAAATTACGCAAATGGAAAGGGCATTGCCAAATACCCGGTCTTGACGAATTGATATTATGGGCGGCTGATATTATAGACCGCCGCCCCGCCCCGCAAAACAAGGCGCTGACGTTGGAACAGCTTAGGCAGATGGACGGGGAGCCGGTGTGGGCGGTTTTTGAGGGAAATGTTGACTGGCCCCCAAAGGCGCATTGGTGCTTTGTGCGCGCAACTAAGTGTATCTTGCAAGTATACCCATGCGCTGTGCATCAGGCCAAAAATTGGTTGTATACAGAGCAAGATTTCAACCGCGGAGTAGCCAATGCCTACGCCCGCAAGCCGGAACTGGAGGAAAAGTGATGGACGCTAAATATCTTGCAGAGATCAAGGCGGCTTTTACAACAGAAATGTTGACAGACGATTATAGGGACTTGCGCATATCTGAGATAGCAAAGTTGCGACTTTACGGGAAAAAACTGCTTGCCGAGGTGGAACGGCTAATGAAAGAAAATACCGCACTGAAAGCCGAATTGCAGGATTCTCATCAAGACCATGTTGACGATTTTATACGATTGACAACCGAAAAAGCTACGCTGAAACGGGCGCTGGAACTGGCGTGTGCTGAACTCAATCTGTCGCCGGTTGAAAAAGTATTTGCACCGGATTATTTCATTCGTAAGGCGCAGGAACAGGAGGGGAAGAAATGAGAGATAAAGCAAAATGCTATGATTGTGGTATGCCATATGGAGGCACTAACTGGGTTGATTTGACGTTACCAAACGATCAATGGGATTTAGTTTTCCCTGAGCATGAAGGTCTGCTATGTGCGAATTGCATCGTTAAAAGAGCGGCTAAATTGGGTGCAATAAGCATTGAAGCAAAATTAAAGTTACCGGAAGATTATTTGGAGGCGCCCAATGCCAAATGAAATGAATCACGCAGAGGTTGCGGAAACACTTTTATATCTTGATTCTCACATAGAATCTGATAATGACATACGCGTTTTATCCGCTGCCGCCGCCATTCTCCGCCGTGTTGCATCCGGGGAATTAAGGCCGGTGGTGCATTGTAAAAAATGCGAATTCTGGGAAAACGACAGTGTGCATAACTACGGAATGTGCCGCAACCCCAATGTCGGCAGCGTAAAAATGGATACCGATTTTTGTAGTTTCGGCGTGAGAAAGGACGGGGCGGAATGAAAGATATTGTAATTACCATAAATGAAGACGATATTGCAAAATTAGTTATTGAAAAAATTGCTTCTTCTATGGCAAGGACATATAGTGCGGAATCGTCTGATACAAAATGGGGAATTAGAAAAGGTGTAGAACAGTCTGTGAAAGATTATGTCTATTCCCACAAAGATGAAATAATCGAAAAAATTGTAGATAGGGCTTCTACAGAATTAGTGAAAAAAGGACTTCCAAAATTAATCGAGAGGATGAATGATAACAATGCCTGACATTATCCAAACCCTCCGCGCCACCTATACCGAGAACCCCGCAGCCGCCCTCTATCTGCTGCCGGAACTGTTTCAGCAGTATGGCGAGGGATTAATTAAGGTGCTGCCGTGCAAGGTGGGAGATACGGTTTATACAACATACATTTCTGGTAGCGGATTAACACGAGAAATAGTATCTCTGCATTTCAGCATTAGAATGTTAAATGACATTGGCAAAACCGTCTTTTTAACCCGCCCCGAAGCGGAGAAAGCGCTAAAGGAGCGTGAAACTCAATGAACTGCCATATCCCCGTAAAGCACAAAGTAACGCGGAATCAGGCCAAAACATTGAACGAATATCTTGACACTCAAAAAGAACAGACAATGCGCCGATTCTTTAAACTGATGTGCGTAGCACTACACCAGAAGTATAATTTTGGCCATGACCGGCTGGCAGAACTATTGTGTGAAATATCAAATCTATCGGCAGAGGCAGAAAATGACGAAATATTCTGGGATCACATTGACCGGGTAATTAAAGAATTAAAACTGCCGTTTGACAAGGAGGATGCATGAGCGCAAAAGATAGAGGTGATGTGGATGTATAACCCCAAATACATAAGCCTGCCGAACGATGTTTATCGTACCGCGGTAAACGTGGCAAAGTCCTATTATGCCATGCTCCGCAGACGGCAGGAAATCGAAAACGATATTATCCACGAATCGCCCGCTTCAGATGGGCAACCTCATGGGAGCGGGACAAGCGACACGACAGGGCGAAAGGCTGAGAGGATAATTTTGCGGCAGGCAGAGAATGAGCGCAAGATCAAGGCCGTAGAGCAAGCATGGGCAATATTCGCGGAGCCGTGGCAAAGAGAGTTTATTCGGCTGAATTTCTTTGAAAACATCAGGATGGATGATATAAATTTGCCGATGGCTGTTATCAGTATGAAGCGGCTGAGAAAAACGTTTTTAATGGCGGTCGCAGAAAACCTAAACGAAATATGATACCTAAAAACAAAATCAAGGGGGTATAATGGACATAGTGAAAAATTGCTTATAGGAAAATAGTTCCTCCTTCTCATAGCGCCGCCACAATCGACGGCGCAATATGCCAGCATAAAGGCCAATTCGGAATGAGTTGGCTGCGGCGCATGAACCGGATGCTGACGCCACACTCGGTGCTCTCCTTAATTGGTGGGCGCTTTTGTTATGCTTAAAATGGAGGCGTAAATTTGGACTGGAAAAAAGAAGTTGAACGGCTAAAATTTCAAGAGAATATGTCGTGGACTGAAATAGCCAGAAAACTTGCGCCAAAATTTCCGGGGCTGACGGAAACGCAGATCCGGGAAAAGATTCGCGCTCCGTTTCGGAATAGAGCGAAAGAGGACAAAGAAGTTGCTGACGACCAGATACTATCTGTTTTAAAGGTAAAGAGGACAGCACAACAGGACGCGGATATACTGCATATGTCTATTACTTCATTTGTGAGGGCTTGTGACAGGCTTTCTTCTGACGGGTATAACATTACCGAAGCCAGCAACTTGATTTGGCTTGAGAAAGCAGCGGTAGCCAGCAGCAATGAATTACATGAGGACTATAGCGGAGAGACGGAAATCACATTCGGAGTGATTGGGGACACGCACCTTTGCAATAAATCTCAGCAGCTAACCTATCTGAATGATTTTTACGATAGATGCCAAAGACAAGGAATATCGACAATTTATCATTGTGGCGACATTTCAGATGGCTATTACAAAAACAGGCCGGAACACATTTATGAACTGTTTAAGATTGGATTTGACGAGCAGGCCGAGTACATAATTGACAAATATCCAAAGCGTGACGGGGTCACTACAAAATTCATCACGGGCAATCATGATGCGACTCACATTAAAAACGGCGGTTCCGACATTGGAAAGAGAATAGCGGATCAGCGCCCGGACATGAAATATCTGGGATACATGAAAGCAAAGATCTGGCTTACGCCTCAATGCGACATGGATCTGTTTCATCCATTGGATGGAGGCAGCTACGCACTATCCTATCAGCTTCAGAAACACATTGACGGTTTGCAAGGCGGAAAGAAGCCACGGCTCTTAATGTGCGGACATTATCATAAACAGTTTTACATGATGTACCGAAACATTCACGCATTTGTTGTTCCGTGCTTTGAAGCACAAACCAACTTTGAACTGGGCAAGCATTTGAACGCAGTAGTCGGAGGATGGATTATAACGATTAAGTGCAAGCCTGACGGAACCATCACGGAGTTATCTCCAAAATTTATTCCGTACTACGATATGACCAATGAGGACTATTAAAATGATCTGTGATAACTGCCCGTACAGTCAAATCAAAATAACTGCTGTCCCGTCCTGCTCAATGCCACGCTGTCAGAAGAGTGTGAATGAGCTGACAAAAAGGCTGGCACAACTTTGCACAGTGAATAGGGACGAGTCTGAACAGGCTGAGTACAGGATGATAAGGGGGGAGATCAGGAGGCACAGATATGGCAATGCAGTACGCTGAATGGTTTTACAACGGGAAGCAGTGGAAGAAACTGCGCCGGGCATACACGGCAGCGCATCCGCTATGTGAGAGGTGTCTTGCAAAGGGTGAGATTGTACCGGCAAAGATAGTCCATCATAAGACATACATAACGCCTGATAACATCAATAACCCCGACGTGACGCTGAACTGGGACAACCTCGAAGCGCTGTGCCAAGACTGCCACAACGTCGAACACTTTGGCGAGAGCGTGACGATAAATTATATTTTTGATGAGGACGGACAGATAGTGCCATACTCCCCCCCATAAAAACAAGGCGTAGCGAGAGGGGCGGCACCGGTGGTGAGCCTCCAAAAAACACACGGGTCGCGCGTATGACCCCCCTACCCCAAAAGGAAGTGATGAAAATGCGAAAAGGTACGCGGCAAAAGACAAAGCAAGAGCGAATTTCTGAGGAAGAAAAGCGACTTGCAAAAATATACGCCGATATAGACGATCGTAAAAAAGCAACCGTGCAAGGGCTTATCCAACGCGCAGCCTATATGCGAGTATCACTCGAGGATATGGAAAAAGACATTGATCTGAATGGATTTACGGAGCCGTTTTCGCAGGGCAATCAAGAGCCATACGATCGTAAGCGCCCTATTGCAGACCTTTACAACACAATGAACGCCAGCTATCAAAAGGCAATCAATCAGCTTACAAATTTGCTCCCAAAAGAAGAACCAAAGCCGGAGCAAGATGATGGATTCGACGACTTTGTTTCGGGGCGTGAGGATGCATGATACGCTATCCTCGGGATTATAACCCGATACTTGAATATTGGGGTAAAATCGAATCCGGTGAAGAGATCGTCGGAGCAAAAATCAAAAAGACTTATAAGAAACTCGCCTACGATATAGAGCATCCGGGCGAGTATTTTTATAGTGCCAAACGTGCTAACCACATATTGGAGTTTGCCGAAAATTACTGCCACAACTACCAAGGCAAGGAGGGCGGAAAGCTCGTCAAGCTCGAATTGTGGGAAAAGGCCATGCTCGCGGCTATATTTGGGTTTGCCGATATTGAGGGGCTGAGAAAATACCGCGAAGCCCTTTTAATCATCGGCAAGAAAAACGGTAAATCCCTTTTGGCATCCATCGTCGGGGATTATATGCTGACGGCGGACGGAGAGCCGGGTCCGGAAGTGTATGCCGTGGCTACCAAAAAAGACCAGGCAAAAAAAATCTGGCTTGCATCCAAACTGATGGTAAAAAAGTCCCCTATCCTGCGCAAGCGTGTGAAGCCGCTTGTCTCCGAATTGTATTGTGACTTTAACGACGGGATATTTCGCCCGTTGGCAAGCGACAGCGACACGCTCGACGGCCTTAATGTTCATTGCTGCCTGATGGATGAAATCCACCAATGGAAGCAAGGCAAGGCTCTATACGACATCATGGCCGATGGAACGACTGCCAGAGAGCAGCCGCTTATATTTATCACATCAACCGCCGGAACAGTCAGAGAAGATATCTACGACGAAAAGTACGATGAAGCAACGCGGGTAATAAACGGATACTTTGACCCCGGAGGCTATCACGACGAGCATTTTCTCCCACTTATCTACGAACTGGACAACCGAAAGGAATGGACTGATCCGAAATGTTGGAAGAAAGCAAATCCCGGCCTCGGCACAATTAAGAACGAGGCGCAACTCGCCGAAAAAGTTCGCAAGGCAAAAGAGAACCCGAGCCTCGTTAAGAATCTTGTCTGCAAAGAGTTTAATATCCGAGAGACAACTTCCGAAGCGTGGCTGACGTTTGAGCAACTCAACAATACGAATACGTTTGATTTGAAAGCCATGAAGCCGCGCTATGGAATCGGCGGTGCTGACTTATCCAGCACAACAGACCTTACCGCAGCCAAGGTTATTTTTATGGTGCCAAACGACCCGCATATTTACGTTTTGCAAATGTACTGGCTTCCGGAAGATTTGATTGAGCAGCGAGCCAAAGAAGATAAGATACCCTATGATTTGTGGGCTGAACAAGGTTTGCTCCGCACCTGCCCGGGGAACAAAGTCCATGCAAAGTATGTCACACAATGGTTTTTAGAAGTCCAAAATGAAATGGATATTTACATCCCGTGGGTCGGGTACGATTCATGGTCGGCCACATACTGGGTGGAGGAAATGAAAGGCGAATTTGGCAAAGAAAGCATGATACCGGTTATTCAAGGCAAAAAAACTCTCTCGGCGCCCATGAAACAGCTCGGTGCCGACCTTGACAGTAAACTTGTCATTTACAACAACAACCCTATTGACAAATGGTGTCTTGCAAATACCGCAATAGACATTGACAAAAACGATAACATTCAGCCGATCAAGACGAGCAGCCCACGAAAAAGGATAGACGGTACTGCCGCTTTGCTTGATTGTTACTGCGTATTGCAGAATAAAATGGGCGAATATTTATCAATGATTTAGGAGTGATTTGATGGGAATAATGCAAAGAATTTTTAACCGTTCCCCGACTGAAACGCGCTTTCAGATGATGACTGACCGCGGGAACGGATTTTACGCGTGGAACGGGAAACTTTATCAGTCTGACATTATTCGCGCCTGCATCCGCCCAAAGGTTAAGGCGATCGGAAAGCTGGTTGGCAAGCATATTAGAGAAACTGCGGTAAACGGCAGGAAAACTATTACAGCAGTTAACCCGGACGCGTACATACGGTTTCTTCTGGAAGAGCCAAACCCGTTTATGACTGGTCAAATGCTGCAGGAAAAGATGGCAACGCAACTTTGCTTAAACAACAATGCGTTTGCGGCAATCATCCGGGACGGGAACGGACTTCCGACTGAAATTTACCCAGTGCCCGCGATTCAAGCAGAAGCAATTTACAACTCCGACATGACTCTTTCGCTGAAATTCCTGTTTTTGAATGGGCGGTCAACCACTTTCCCATATTCTGACATCATCCATTTGCGACAGGATTACAACGAAAACGACATATTCGGTGAAAGCCCTGCACTTGCGCTTGAACCGCTGATGAACATAGTTTCTACGACAGATCAGGGAATCATCAAAGCAATTAAAAACTCCTCCATCGTTCAGTGGCTTTTGAAATTTACAAATTCCATGCGCCCGGAGGACTTGAAAAAGCAAGCTGAGGATTTCGCAACAAACTACCTGAGCATTGACAGCGCGTCGGTCGGAGTCGCCGCGGTGGATAGCAAGGCCGAAGCAGTGAGAGTGGAACCGAAAGATTACGTTCCGAACGCTTCACAGATGGACAGAACAACCGACCGTATCTATTCTTTTTTCAACACCAATAAGAAGATTGTCCAATCCAGTTACGGAGAAGATGACTGGACGGCGTATTTTGAGGCAGAAGTTGAGCCGGTCGAGCGCCAACTAAGTGAGGAATACACCCGAAAGATTTTTAGCCGCAAGCAGCGAGGATTTGGAAATCGCATTTATTTTGAGGCTTACAATTTACAGTATGCCAGCATGACCACAAAGTTGGCACTGCAAGCGATGGTTGACCGCGGGGCAATGACTCCGAACGAGTGGCGCTCCGTACTGAATCTTGCACCGATTGACGGCGGGGATAATCCGGTAAGGCGACTTGACACCGCGCCGGTAACGGGAGGTGAGTAGAGTGAAAATCAATGTAAAAGGCGCGATTGTCCAGAACGCGGACAAATGGATTTACGACTGGTTCGGAATTGACGCGACCAGCCCCAAAGACGTTTCCGATGCGCTGGAAAAAGCAAACGGTATGCCGGTTGACGTGGAAATCAATTCGGGCGGCGGCGATATTTTTGCGGGGTCTGAAATCTATACCGCGCTGAGAAGTTACGCCGGCGGCGTGAATATCCGAATTGTGGGGCTATGCGCCTCGGCCGCGTCTGTCATTGCAATGGCCGGCAAGTCCGAAATGTCGCCTACGGCAATGATGATGGTACATAACGTATCGTCTTATGCGGAGGGCGACTACCACAGCATGGATAAGCAGTCGGATGTCTTGCAACAGGCCAACAAGACCATTGCGTCGGCATACGTTGCAAAGACCGGCATGACAGAAAAGGACGCGCTATCCATGATGGACAAAGAAACGTGGCTGACAGCGCAACAGGCAGTCGATAAAGGGCTGATTGATAAAGTGATGTTTGCCGACGCTCCGCAACTTGCAGCGTCCTTTAATAGCGGCTTGCTGCCGCGCTCTGTAATCGATAAAATCAGAAACCAAATGAAGAATCCGCAGGCTGAAAAGCAGGCGGTTTTTTTGCAGGCCAAATTAAATTTATTGAAAGTAAAGGTGGTTTAACAATGACAAAAGAAAAATACATGAACGACCGCAATTCCCTGCTCACAGAAGCAGAGGCCCTTATCAATGACGGGAAACTGGAAGATGCCGCCGCAAAGACCAAGGCTGTTGAAGACCTCGACACTCAGTTTGACAACGAGGCGAAAGCATTGGCAAATCTGAACGCTCTGAAAGACAACCAGAAGATTGTCGACCTTTCTGGCGCGGGCGCGCGCGTTGTGGATTCTATCGGCGCATATAGTCCGGAAACGACCGACATGTACGACTCCGTCGAATACCGCAAGGCATTCATGAACAACGTGCTGAAAGGCACTGCTATTCCTGCGAAATTCCAGAACGCAGATGCTAACACCAAGACAACCGATGTCGGCAGCGTTATCCCGACCACGATTATGCAGAAGATCATCGAAAAAATGGAATCTACCGGCATGATTCTTCCGCTCGTAACAAAGACCGCATATCAGGGCGGCCTGAGCATTCCTACGTCCAGTGTTAAGCCGGTGGCAACATGGGTATCTGAGGGCGCCACTTCCGACAAACAGAAAAAGACTACCGGATCCATCACGTTTACCAATTTCAAACTCCGTTGCGCAATTTCCATGTCACTTGAAACCTCCGTGGTTACTCTCGGCGTGTTTGAAACTGCGTTTACAAACAATGTTGCAGAAGCAATGGTCAAGGCGCAGGAGCAGGCAATCATCAGCGGCGACGGTACAACCCAGCCGAAAGGCATCTTGACCGAAACTCCGGTTGACGGTCAGACCGTTACTCTTGCCGCTGCTGACAAACTCACCTACGCAACGCTGATCTCCGCCGAATCTGCTCTGCCGCTTGCCTATGAAGCCAATGCGGTATGGTGCATGACCAAAAAGACCTTTATGCAGTTCGTCGGAATGCTTGATTCTCAGAAGCAGCCGATTGCCCGCGTAAATCAGGGTATCAATGGCAGACCGGAGCGCACTCTGCTTGGCCGCACCGTTGTCCTCAACGATTACATGGGCAGCTATGCCGATACGGTCACTACTGATACCCTGTTTGCGTTCCTCTTTAGTTTTTCCGACTACGTTCTCAACACCAACTACGCGGTTACGGTCAAGCGTTATGAGGACAACGAAACCGACGATCAGATCACAAAGGCAATTATGCTGGTCGACGGCAAAGTTGTCGATAAGAACAGCCTTGTTGTGCTGAAAAAGACTGTAGCCTAAGAGGTGACATATGGCACTGATTGACGATGTAAAAGTAAATCTCCGTATAAAGTCAACAGCGTTTGATTCTGCGGAGATTCAACCAATAATCGACGCTTGTAAAATAGACCTTAAACTATCCGGCGTAAACGTAATTAAGGACAGCGACCCGCTCACGCAGCGGGCCGTTGTTCTTTATGTAAAGGCCAACTTTGGCTATAGCGCGGACAGCGAAAGGTATCAAAAGGCGTACGATATGCTTAAAAACTCAATGGCATTATCAGGAGATTACAATACGGTGGTGGTTGCGGGTGTATAAAGACATTATCACTTTGATTGCGGTAACCAAAGGGCAGGACGCGGACGGATTCCCGGCAGAAGTGGAGCATCCACACGATGTTTTTGCTGATAAAAAGTCTGTATCCCGCGCCGAATTTTATTCCAGCTTACAGGCTGGGGCGACGGCAACCGCTGTGTTTAATACCCGTAAGGTGGATTTTGACGAATCGACCTATGATGGAGTGGAAGCGACCCGTCTTGAACACGACGGAAAGAAGTATAAAATCCTCCGCACCTACTCCAAAGACGACGAAATGCTGGAAATTACTTGCACTGATTTGGGGGTGGGCGCGTGAATATCAATCCGCTTGTCTTGTCCGCTCTCTCCGGTATTACGTCGGGCGGCAAAGCCGTATCCGTAACGCCTATCGTTTACACTGGCGCAGAAACGACCTACATCACGTTTTATACCTTACTGGATAAGGATGACACCTATGCGGATGATGAACCCGTGCAAGGCTCCGTGACCGCCACAATCGACATTTTCAGCAAAGGCAACTATAAACCCTTGCTTGCGGACGTAAAAGCACGCTTGAAAGCTGCAGGGTTCACAATTCAGGGTAGCGGGCCGGAGATTTACGAGAAAGACACGGGATTTTACCATGTCCCGGTTGACGTCTATTTGGAGGATTGCAATGGCTGATTTTAACACCGTAGGAATTGATGATGTCATAAATGACATGATGCACCATCAGCAGGCGGCAGAAGAAGCAATCCCAGAAATGCTGAAAGCGGGTGCAGAAATCCTTGTCAAAGCGCAAAAGACTGAGGCTCAGGCAATGAAAATCCGGGACACAGGGGATTTTATTAACTCCATCAAGCCTACAAATATCAAAAAAGACAAGGACGACAATTCGTATGTTGACGTTTATCCGCAGGGCAAAGATCACAAAGGCACTCGAAACGCGGACAAAGGCTTTATCGCCGAGTATGGCACAAGCAAAATTCCTGCCCGCCCGTGGATGCGCACGGCAAATGAAAAGTGTTCAGACGAAATCACCGAAACAGAAAAAGAAATATGGGACAACCATAAAGGGGGTTAATTATGGCTACTCTTGGTTTGAGAGATTTGTATATGGCGACCGTCACCGAAGCGGCTGACGGGGCAGAAACATTCGGGACGCCCAAAAAGCTGGCACAGGCTATTTCCGCAAAGCTGACCACAACTCTGGCGGATGGCACACTCTACGCTGATGACGGCGTAGCAGAACAGGTAAGCGAATTTGCAAATGCAAAGTTGGTTTTGGAAGTTGCTGACCTTGCCGACGCTGACACAGCAACCTTGCTCGGCGCAAAGGTTGACGAAACCAGCAAAATAGTGTTTTCCAATAAGGACGACGCGCCGCCTTATGTCGCAATTGGCTTTCGCGCCAAAAAAACCGGAGGAAAGTTCCGCTATGTGTGGCTTTACAAGGGGAAATTCTCCATGCCGTCGGAGGAATTCGCAACAAAGGCGGAGAAAATCGAGTTTAAGTCGCCCACTATTGAAGGAACATTCCAGGCATTGAACAAAAACGGGGCATGGAAAGCCGATATTACCGCGCTCCCGACAGACACGGCGGCGGCAACATGGTTTACGGCGGTTCCGGAACCAGCAGCAACTTAGAAAAGGAGGTAGGGGAGAGCAAACGCTCTCCCTAATTTTGTTATGAGCGCATTAAAAGACGGCAGATACGAAATCGAACTAGACAAAACCCGGCATTTGCTGTTTGATCTCAATGTCATTGACGATCTGAACGACAAGTACGGTGGATACGATAAGCTCGGAGAAATCCTCGACAAGGACAAAAACCCGCACTACATAAAAGACCTCAAATGGATCCTTGCGTTGCTTATCAACGAGGGAGCTGACGAGGGCGAAGAAGAACTCACCGAAAAGCAAGTTGGGAAGCTGATTAATTCCGGTAATATGAACACTGCTATCGGATCCATTTTTGCAGCGTTTAATGTCAGCACAACCGGAGGGCAGCCGGCAGATGAAGAAAACCCCAAGATAGCAGCGACGGGTACGATGTAAACTCGACCGCGCTGCTTTTTTATATCGCTCACTGGGCGCTTGGATACTCCGAAATAGAAGCATGGAAAATGACGCCTTACAAGATTTTAGAGCTGAACAAGGCAAAGCAATTTTATGAGGGAAAAGCAAAGAAAAGAATGGATCCAATTGATGAAGCGCTGGGGGGATTTTAATGGCTGACAAAACCGACAACATAAAAACAAGGCTATCGTTTGACGGTGAAAAAGAGTACAAGGATAATTGCGCCCAAATCAACAGCAACTTAAAACTTCTCAGCTCTGAGTTAAAAGTTTCCACGACTCAATTCGCAAGAAACGGTGAAAGCACAGATGCTCTCCGCTCAAAACAGAACATCCTAAAAAAGACATTTGACGAGCAGGCTGCAAAGGTAAAAGAAACTGAAAAAGCTCTGCAGTCTATGAAAGATGCGCAAGGAGATAATTCCGAGGGATCTAAGCGCATGGAAACTGCGCTGAATAAAGCAAAAGCTGAAATGCTTTCCACCGGAAATCAAATCAAAGACCTTGACGATAAGCTGCAAAACGCAGGAAAATCCTCAACTAGTTTCGGAGATAAATTAAAAAGCGGGTTAAGTGGCTTAGGCAGCGGGCTTGCGACAGGTGCAAAAGCGGCCGGTGCTTCACTCGCGGCAATGGGTGCGGCAACAGTCGCAGCAGCGGCAGGAGCTGGAAAGTTGCTTATGTCGTCCGTCGAAACCGCTGACGGCTTGCAGCAAATGTCAGACGTTACCGGAATTTCTGCCGAACAACTGCAAGTCATGAAATATCAGGGCTCCGCGCTGGGCGTGGAACTTGACACTATGACCAGGGCGCAAGCTAAATTAACCAAAAACATGCAGAGTGCAAGCACCGGAAGTAAGACACAAACCGCGGCGTTTAAAGCATTAGGGGTATCAGTAACCGACGGTAACGGGCATTTGCGTAATAGCACGGAAGTATTCAACGAAGTAATTACCAAATTAGGCGGAATGGAAAACTCCACCGAACGTGACGCAACTGCAATGAACATTTTTGGCAAATCCGCAATGGAACTAAACCCATTAATTAAAGCTGGCGGAGACGAATTGAAAAATATGTCCGATGAAGCCAAAAAGAACGGCGCAGTAATGTCAAACGAAGCAGTTTCTGGGCTTGACAGCTTCGGCGATAGCTTAGACGCTTCAAAACTTGCCCTCAAAGGAATGGCCGGTACAATGGCGGCGGGAGCCCTGCCTATGCTTAACCAATTTACTGGACTGATTGGAGACATGTCAGGAGCGCTGAATACCGCTTTAACGACCGGGGACTTTACACAATTTGGCACAGTGCTTTCCAACGGAATATCGTCTATTGTTACCCAACTATCCGGGTTGATTACGAAAGCTATCCCAATTGTATCTCAGGTTTTGTCAAGCGCAATTGGGGCAATTGTACAGGCTATTCCGGCTGCACTTCCGGCATTGGCAAGCGGGGTAGTTTTAATCATTACTTCTGTTTTGCAAATTTTGCAGGACAACGGCCCGGCTTTAATTACCGCAGGTGTGCAGGCAATTATGACGCTTATATCCGGTTTAACAAGCGCATTACCACAGATAATGTCAACGGCCATTACGGTCATTTTAACGCTTGTAAACAGTTTATCCGCACAGCTACCTACTCTTATTCCAATGGCAGTACAAGCCATCATGACCATTGTTAACGGCCTAATCAGCAACCTGCCACAAATTATAGATTCGGCAATTAAAATCATTATGGCATTAATCCAAGGCATCATGAACGCGCTGCCGCAACTATTGGAAAAGGTACCGCAAATTATTATGACTATCATCACAGGCCTTGTCGGAGCATTACCAAAGCTGATCGAAGCTGCACCAAAAATTATCGTGTCTATCATTACCGGAATCATCAATGCACTACCACAACTAATTACGATGGCACCGAAAATCATAGCCGCGGTAATTACCGGATTAGTCGGAGCATTGCCTCAACTGCTGGCAATGGGGCCTAAAATGCTTTCTGAAATCTGGGACGGCTTAAAAGCACAGGACTGGGGAAAAATCGGTGGAGATATTATCAAAGGAATCTGCGACGGATTTTCTACCGCATGGAGCTGGGTAGAAAAGGCAGTAAAAAAAGTCGGAGAAAAGATTGTCGGAGGTTTAAAAGACTTTTTCGGGATACACTCCCCATCTACCTTAATGCGTGATGAAGTCGGCCAATACATCGGCTTAGGAATTAGTGAGGGAATCCAAAATACTGATTTTATGGCAGGAATACCGTCAATGGTTGCAAGGGCTAAAAGCTCAATAAATGCTGCAATGTCGGGGATAACTGGAAACATAAACGTGACCGCGAGCAGCGCTCAAACAGGACGCGCACAAGGTGGCGATACCATCATAATCAACAGTCCTAAAGCGTTATCCCCCGCCGAAACTGCGCGACAAGTCCGTAACGCTAAACGTCAGCTATTGCTGGGGGCGAGATCATGAAATTAATTTGCGAAAACGTCAGAGGGGAGCAGGTCACAATTGGCCGCTCCCCATTATATTTAGAGTCAATTGAGGGAATCGGCGCGGACTATGAGGTCTTAACCTCCCAAAATTCGGGGCAAGATGGCGAAAATTACAACGGCTCGACCGCAAAAAAGCGCCCGATTGTTATTGTAATCGGTGTGAAACGTGCTGACTATTACACCCAGCGGAACCGATTGTATAGTTTCTTTCAGCCGCGCTCTGCCGGGGTCCTCTATCTTTACGACAACGACGACGGAAAAAAGATCAACTATTATGTCGAGCAGATCGCTCCTGCAGGCGACGGCCCAGTTAGACACATTACACTGTCTTTAATTTGCTCAGACCCGAAATTTTACGCTCTGGAAGATCAGTTGACACAGCTGGCAGTTTGGCAGGGAAAAATAACATTCCCATTGCGGATTCATCCGCCTTTCACGGTGACGGAAAAGGTAAATACCCTGATAGGGAATGTCCATAATGACAGCGCCGTGCCAATGGGATTGACCGTGAAATTTACGGCTTCCGGTGAAGTGGTCAACCCGTCTCTGTACGATGTCAATCGTTATGAGCTGATGCAGATCAACACGACCATGCATGCCGGGGATAAGATCGTCATCACAACCGGGGACGGAAACAAGCGTGTCAAGCTGATTTCCGGCGGCGCGACCACAAATATCAATAATCTCATGCTATATCCTCCTAAGTGGCTACAAGCCTATCAGGGGGATAATTTATTTAGGTATGACGCGGAGAGCGGAATAGACAGTTTAAGCGTGTCAATCCTGCACACGAAGGCATACTGGGGGGCTTAATATGGACTTGCTAATTTACAGCCCCACGATTGAGCAGCAAGGGACGATCGACAAATATTCTTCCTTCCGCTGGCGGCGGCGCTTTTTCGAGCCGGGGGAATTTGAGTTACATTGCGCGGCGACGAGTGAAAATCTGTCACTGCTGGCAGAGGATAATATCATCCATCGCCTCGACCGCTCCGAAGCCGGCATCATTGAGGGTGTCGCAATCGAGGGTACAGACAACGGCGACGAACTGGCTATAACTGGCCGCATGGGGTCAAGTATGCTCGACCAGCGTATCATCACGCCAACCATCAATTTCAGCGGAACCGTGGAAGCAGCCATGCATAAGATTGTATCTGACAACGCAATCACAGTACGACCTTTATCTGGTCTGATGCTCGGCGCGTCCGTGGGATTTACGCAGACATGCAGTTTTCAAGCGTCATATAAAAATGTGCTCACGGTCTGCGAAGCACTGGGAAAGTCCGCTCCGCTCGGCTTTAGAGTACGGTTGGACGTGCCGAATAAGCAATGGGCTTTTGAGGTTTACGACGGTCTGGACAAGACGATCACGCAAACCACGCGACCGTATGTTTTATTTTCTGACGAATTCCGCAACATTTCCGGGCCAAAGTACACGCTGAATACGACGGGATATAAAAACTATGCCATTGTCGGCGGCGAGGGAGACGGCACAGCGCGGGTAATCGTCGAGGTAGACCGGGCCAGCGGAGAACCGCGCCGCGAACTATGGGTTGACGCAAAAGACCTGCAGAAAGGCGATCTAACCGACGCTGACTATCAAGCACAACTCCGGCAGCGCGGGCTTGAAAAACTCGCAGAAGCTGCAAAAGCGGAATTGTTTGAAGCCGGGGCCGTCAGCACGGAAAATTTTGAATATCTCACTGATTGGGATTTGGGGGACATCGTTTCTTTTGAAAAGTGGGGTATCACACTGAATCAGCGAATCACCGAAGTCGAAGAGGTCTATGAAAACGGTGTTATGACAGTGACTCCGGTATGCGGGACGCCCTTACCGGAAGTTTTGAATTTAGGGAGTGATTAAATGGAACACAGCTATTTTTGGCCGGATGTGAACGGCGACCGGGAATATACCGATGATGATTATGCGGAGTACGCGGGCGGGTTTGCAACGCATGGCGTCCAAAACGGTGATTTGGCCGTAACTGCAGGCGGAAATATGTCCGTAGTTATTCCCGCAGGCCGCGCATACGTCGGCCCCGCGTGGAAAGTCCGCAAATACTATAATGATAGCCCTCTCACGCTGACCGTTGCAAACGCTGACGGTGTGCTTAACCGCAAGGACACCATTGTCCTGCGCAGCGACATAAATACCCGTGACGTTACTGCACAAGTTATCACGGGTACGCCCGCGAGTAATCCGGTTGCCCCTGCCATTGTGCGCACGGCGGAACAATACGATCTTAAAATCGCAGAAATTAGTGTACCAGCTGGCACGACGGCGATCACGCAGGCACTGATTACCGACACGCGACTTGACAGCTCAGTATGTGGCATTGTGACCGGAGCTTTTCAGCAGATAGACACCACGACATTTTACAACCAAATTCAAGCTGATTTGGCGAGTTTTAAAAATGTAAACGAGGCTGATTTCACGGTATGGGTTAATAGTCTAAAAGATATACTGGACGCTGAAACGGCAGGAAATCTGCTGAATATGATTAACGGGCTGCAATCTTCAAAAGCGGATAAAAGCATCTTTACAACGGCTGTTCTGGAAGCTGCAAATTGGACAGGGGTAATAGCCCCATACAGCATCACAGTGGCCGTGACAGGGGCAAAATCCGAACCTACTCGCATAGAGGTACAGCCGACAGCGGACGCAACAGCGGCGCAGTGGGCGGCGTGGCGGACTGCTCTGATACGCGGCGGCGGGCAGGGTACGGACAGCATCACATTGCTGGCGGACGGAGATAAGCCGGAGATTGACATACCGGTTGCAGTAACCATCAGGGGGGATGTATCGTGATCATTAACACAGCACAGGGCGGGGGCGGGAGTGATCTACGGCTGAAAGTTTACGCGCAGCCGACTGAACCGGCTGAAAAGGACGGTGTATGGCTGAAAACTGCCCTTGCCGAAAAAATCAAAAAAATTGTTTTCGACAGCAACGTGTGGGCGGCGGAACAGTGGCAGAATCCCAGTTTGGCGGCAGATATGCCTACCGCGCGATCTGAGTTTTGTAGCGCGGTTTTTGGGGATGAAATATACATCTTCGGTGGTCGTAATACGAGTTCAAGTGCTGGAT
>NZ_JBNLXQ010000007.1:0-151887 GCF_053840905.1 Caproiciproducens sp. | reverse complement strand
TTTTATCCTCTGCGGTAGCCTATAAGCCCTCCACCAATACTTATCGCAGTTTGGCGGATATGCCAGGTGTTCGAGCATCATTATTCTGCGCAGCGTTAGGGGATGAAATATACATCTTCGGTGGTCGTAATACGAGTTCAAGTGCTGGATTTTTATCCTCTGCGGTAGCCTATAAGCCCTCCACCAATACTTATCGCAGTTTGGCGGATATGCCAGGTGTTCGAGCATCATTATTCTGCGCCGCGTTAGGGGATGAAATATTCATCTTTGGTGGGGAATCTGCTTCTTCAAAATTGTCTTCTGCCGTTGCCTACAAACCATCAACTGGCGCTTATCGCGGTCTGGAACCTTTGCCAGAAGCACGATCTAAAGTATTTGGCGTGGCATTTGGAGACGAGATCCTCATATTTGGTGGTGAAGACAGTTTAAATAACGTTATGAGTTCCGCCGTTGCCTATAAGCCTTCCACCAACACTTACCGCAGTTTAGCGAGTATGCCAGCAACAAGGAGCAGAGCTTGCGGTACATTGGTTGGAGATGAAATTTTCATATTTGGCGGATATCGCACGAATTATTTGAATTCATCCACAGCTTACAATCCACAGACCAATGCCTATCGAGGTATAAAACCTATGCCACAGTCAAAGCAGGACGCTGGCTGTGGGTTGATCGGTGATACTGCTTTTGTTTTTGGCGGATACGGCGCTGACTCCTATTCTAAATCAGTCAACTGCCTGAAATTAACCACCAAGCAGTACCCTGATTTGCCGTCCTTTATTTTCTACCGACTGCCGAAGGATACCACACTTTCAGCCTCTTTAGTTTCTGGAAAAATCATTGATGAAATGCCGGTATATTTCAAGGATTGCATGTTGTTCAAGGACAGTGACATCACGTTCCCTGAGTTACGTATCGGGGATGGAACACAATGGAATTTAGCGCGTTCAGCGCAATAGGAGGGATAATATGAATTTATCTTACACAGTATCAGACAAGGGCTATACCATACTCCGTGACGGGGTGCCGTGGGTTGTTCAGGACGGCTACATTCCGCACCCCGGCGGCACGATGGAAGAGTCCGCGCAGAACCATATCAACCAGATCATTGCAGATCAAACCGCAGCGGATGAAGCAGCGCAGCAATCGACGGAACTGGATATCTTAGGCCAGACCCTTGCCGATGTCCAGCTACAGACCATGCAGCTTAACTCCACAGTGGACACGCTGGGCGCAATGGCCGCGCAATCCCAGCTTGATATTATAGCCTTGAAAGGAGGCGCATCCTGATGGCATTTTGGCTGCTTGCTTTTACCCGTAAATGGGTAACAATCGATCAGCTCCGGCAGGCCGTAAAGACGGACAGCAATCCATACGGTCAGATCACACCGGAACAGTTTCAGACAATTACAGGGGAGGAATTCGCATGAACATCATCCAGAAACCCAGCAAGAATTTTAACAGCCGCGGGCCGTGGGCACCAAACATGATCGTAAACCATATCACCGGCGGCAATAAGGTCAGCAGCGCAATCAATGAATTTACGGTAAACGACCGGGCTTCCGCGCATTTCGTGGTTGACTTGGACGGTACCGTATATCAGTGCGTGGATATCAGACAAGCTGCGTGGGGGAACGGGACAACCACTAAGCCCGGGGACAACCCATATTCCGGGGATAGCAAACTGAAAACCGTCCGTGATCGAAAGGTAAACGCGAACCTGTACACGGTCAGCATTGAACATGTCAATGCGGGCGGCGGCGTGCTGACGGCTCCGCAGCTCGCGGCCAGCATTGAATTACATAAATATATCATTGCCGAGGTCAAGCACATCTACGGTATCACGATCCCGATCGACCGGGAACACATTACCGGGCATTGCTACATTGCACCAAAGACTAAGCCGTCCTGCCCGGGGGCGTATTTCCCATACGATTCCATTCTTGCGGGGATTTTAGGGAAAATTGAGGTCAAGAGCGACACTACCTGTGACATGAAAATGCGGCAGGGCGCGACGTATCAGCTGAAACTGACGTCCGTAATTCAGCCGGCCGTTACCATCGGAACCGCGGGCGTGCTTACCCAGGAATTAGTCAGGCAGACTGGGAACGACTATTTCGTCAAGATTAAGGCCGTCGGAAAGCCTGGGACCGGCGCCGGCGTGTTCGCCAACGGGAAAAAGCTGTTCGCGGTCAATATAGAATAAAGGGGGTCTATTATGCCGGACATTGCACAGGAGGCGCTTGACAGCGCAAAATCGGCCCACCACCGTATTGACGGAGTGGAGCGGGAGATCAAGGATATTCGCAGCCTGACGGCGGCAGTAGCGACGGTCAACACGAAAGTAGACGGGCTGGACAGCGACGTCAAGGAGATAAAATCAGACGTTAAGGCCATTACGAGCCGCCCGGGGAAATGGTGGGATAAGCTGATCGCCGCAATTATCGGGGCTATCGGCGCGGCGGTGGCCGGTACGATTATCGCGGCCATTCTGAAAGTTGGCGGGGCCGCATGAAAAAGCCCACCACACATAAGATCATTACCGGATTGGTGCACATCTCATGCCTCGCGGCTGCGGTGTATATCCTTGCTGTGTGGCAGCGTGGCACCGTTACAGACGCGGCGCAGATGCTCCAGTATGTCGCGTGGGTGGAAATCACTAACCTTGCGCAATATAGCGGCAAAAGCGCGTATGAGCATGGCAAGGGTATCTTCAACAATCCGATCATTACAGCCGCCACACAGGCCATGCAGAGCAACGACCTGGCTTACGGGCCGGGGCAGATCGCACAGGCTGCACAGCAAGTAGAGCCGACTGCAGATGGCGATAACAATAACATAGCCGGGTAGGCCCCGGCGGAAAGAAGGTACATATGAATATTTTGGGTATGACAATTAATTGGGTCAGCGTGCTGTATACGCTGCTGCTGGCCGTCCTCGGGCTGCTGGTCAGCTACTACAAGGCCAACGCCAAGTTTCGCAGCTTCGTGGCCGCCCTGGTCAACGATGCAGAATCGCTTGATATTACCGGCCAGGAGAAAAAAGAGTGGGTGGTCAGTCAGATTTATGCAATCCTCCCGGCATGGCTGCGGCCCATTCTCACTAAGACGCTGCTGAGTATGATTGTGCAGAGCGTGTTTGATAGTATGCGGCAGTACGCTGCTAAGTTGCTGGACAAAGCGACTGAGGCGGTAGGTAATGTAATTGGAACCGTCAGCACGTCCGCGGCGGACACAGCAAGTACCGGAGCAGATCAGGCCGCAGAGGTTAAGCAGGACACGGCGCTGCCTGACGATAAATAATAGATATGACAATCCCCCGCTCCTATTGGCTGACGGGGGATTTTTTATATTCCATCGAACGGTTTCACATAGCACCACCAAATGTAATAATGTTGCTTTAAACGCGCTGGGTCAGATGTTCCGTGGCTATGCTGCCACCAAAGCTTTTTACCATTTCGGTCAAGAATAAAGTGGCCGATCTGATAATCTTCATTCTGGTAAAACGTTGCCCTAGCGTTATTTGGTGAAAAATGTAAAGCAACCAAGGCGTCGACTTTTGGCCGTTGATCTTTATTGCGCAGGTCCAAGCGATTCCATGTGTTCATGTTAATATCCTTTCTGCCCGGATTAGCCGCCGGGGGGCGGCATGTGATATTTAATTATTTGATGTTGCTCGAATAAACGATCTGGCATATTCTTCAATTTTGGTAGGATGCAATCCATCTTGAATTAAGACGCAACCTGTATCAATTGGGCGATTTGTCCACAGTCTCATTACTTCTCTCGCCCATTGAACGGTTTCATATTCTAGCCTATCTTCTCTTTCGATCACGGTAGCTGCCACGCAAATTCCAACAGACGCTCTGCCGTATTTGCGAAGAACTTCACGGGATAAATCGCTTACTTGTGTGGTTGACAATTCTTTTGCAGCTTGCTTTGTTGGATTTAAGAATGCGAATTTTGCTTCTCTACTTCCATCACCATTGATTTTTTTGATCTCTCTGGAAAATGTATTGTCAAGTTTCATCCTCAACCGCCCCTTTCTTTACTGTGATTATAGTATAATACAATAGCGTTATTACATCAATAGGTATATTGCATGAACTTACGCTATTACATTTGTACAAAAATACAATAGCGTAATTACACTGTAAGTTGTATTATTAATTTGAGGTGATATCATGCCTAAAAATAGTAAAGCGCGTATTGACGCGAACCGGCGGTATGCAGAGAAATCCTATGACCGTCTGTATCCCTTCGTTCCCAAAGGTCGAAAAGCTGAGATACAAGCCATAGCAGATGCGCAGGGGGAGAGCTTGAATGATTTCATTGTGACAGCCATAGACGAGCGCATGGAGCGACTAAAGGCAACCGCCCCGGATTAATTTCCAGTTCGGTAGAAAGCTGATCCTATTTTTCGGGCTGATATACAGCAAAACGGAGAAAAAGCGGTAGTAACGCGGTAGTAACCGACGCTAAATGAGCATATATCAGCATATATTTTACCAAAAAGAAAACCCGCTTGAATCACTGAAAAATTCAGTATCCATGCGGGTTTTCTTTATTATTCTATGGTCCGAGTGGCGAGACTTGAACTCACGGCCTCTTGACCCCCAGTCAAGCGCGCTACCAACTGCGCCACACCCGGAAACAACGTTAATTAGTATATCACAACATCCAAAGCCTTGCAAGTGAAAACTTCTATTTTTACCGATAAACTGCCAAAAAAATCTCTCCGCTGAATTTGATGACGCGGCTGCAGCGAACCTGAAGGGACAGTAATCGTAAAGAAATCAGCATCAGAAAAGCTCTGATGCTGACCTGACTATTCTTCACCCTCTTTTTTCCGTACGCCGTGCGGCGACTCGTTTTTTGAATAGTTCTCATATTGATATTTTTCCGCCTGATATCGCTGAGAAACGGGCCTTGAGTTCAGGTATTCCTGAACTCTCAGATCGTTTGAGAAAAGCATACTGAATTCCAGCGGACGATGGCCGGATTTTTCGTTCATAATTTCACCCCGAAGAGTATTCTACGCACTTGCAGTGGATTCATGCGCTGCCGGTTTCTTGTTTTGGCGATACTTTTTTACTGCTGTTCGGGCAGCATAAAGGATTTGCGACGGCCAGCAGGGATAACTGATCTCCAATGACGGTGAAGAGCTCTGCTAATATCGCCAGTTCGTCCTCGGTGACGCACTGGGCGATCTGTATGGAAATAGCCGCGGCAAGTGTTACAAGTTTTTCACCACAACCGTTGTTCATGTCAGCTCAAACTTTCTGAAAAAATGAATTTCTACTGTTTCCGCGTCGATATAAGATTCCAGAGCATGATATGCATAGGGAAGAGGAAGCCACTGAAATGGATAATGGTCATACATAAAATATCATCTCTTTATTCCAAATACTATATTATACGCGGAAAAAATGTAATTGACAGAAAAAGGAGGATGCATTTTTAGCAGGGTTTGTATTATAATAAAAATGATTTGTTTTTATTGGGTGGGAAAAGGATGTATCAGGAAAAGAATAAAATTCGGAAAACACTTTCAGCATTTGCTGTTGTTATAGTAGAACTGGCTCTTATGGCGGCGACGACTGTCGTTTTTGTTATGGCGTTTGAACACGTGGACGCAAAGAACACCGAAGCAAAGCCGACAGCCAGCAGCAGTGCGCCCTCGTCCTCCGCCGCACAGTCGAGCCCGGGCCGGTCAAGTCAGCCGGCCGGTCAGCAGTTCAAGCAGCCGGATGACTGGAGGCTGGTTTTAGTCAATTACGAGCATACGCTTCCGGATACTTTTGAATCGAAAATCGTACATGAATTCAATGTGGATATGGACTCGAGAATCGTCGAACCGTTTCGCCAAATGCGCGACGCCGCTTTAAAGGATGATATCCACCTGTGGCTGTCTTCGGGCTATCGCAATGATGAGAAGCAGCAGAAGCTCTATTCGGAAGAAATTGAAGCTTTTTACAAAACCGGGATCAGCTATGAAGACGCGGTAAGCAAGGCCGCCAAATCGGTTGCGCCTCCGGGTACCAGCGAGCATATTACGGGGCTTGCCGTTGATGTGAACGGGGTGCTTGAAGATTTCGGCGGCACCAAAGAATTCCATTGGCTTTCGGAGCACGCGCAGGATTACGGCTTTATCCTTCGTTATCCAATGGACAAGCAGGATATCACCCATATCAAATACGAAGCATGGCATTTCCGCTATGTCGGGGTGGAGCACGCGAGGAAAATGAAAGAACTGAATCTGTGCCTTGAGGAATATATAGACTATTTCAATAAAAATCAAACTGCTTCTCATTGAATATTACCCTCGAGTTTGGTATAATGAACCAATAAACAGGTTTCCAATTTCATAACAACGAGAGGGGTCTGGCAATCAATGCGGCAAAAAACAGTAAGGACAAGGTTCGCACCGAGCCCGACAGGCTTTATGCATGTCGGGAATCTCCGTACGGCCTTGTATGAATATTTAATTGCAAAATCGCTCGGCGGCACTTTTGTACTGCGTATTGAGGATACCGATCAGGAGAGGCTTGTGGAAGGCGCCGTGGATGTGATTTACCATACGCTTGAAAAAGTCGGCCTGAAGCACGACGAGGGACCGGATGTCGGCGGCGGGTACGGTCCTTACGTGCAGAGCGAGCGCAAGGATATTTACAAACCGTACGCGGAACAGCTTGTCAGGGAAGGAAAAGCGTATTATTGCTTCTGTACGAAGGAGCGGCTGGACGCGCTGCATGAAAGCAAAGAGGACGGAACTTTTTCCGGGGGATATGACCGCCACTGCCGCGACCTGCCCAAAGAGGAGGTCGACCGGCTGCTTCGGGAGGGTACGCCGTATGTGATCCGCCAAAAGATGCCGATCGAGGGCTCCACCACCTTCGAAGATGCCGTATACGGTTCCATCACGATTGAAAACAGGGAGCTGGAGGATCAGATCCTCGTGAAATCCGACGGTTACCCGACTTATAATTTTGCGAACGTCATCGACGACCACCTGATGCAGATCACCCACGTGGTCAGGGGCTGCGAGTATCTGACTTCCACGCCGAAGTACAACCTGCTTTATCAGGCTTTCGGGTGGGACGTGCCTACCTATGTCCATCTTCCGCTGATTATGGGAAAAAATGAGGACGGCAGCGTTTCCAAGCTGTCCAAGCGCCACGGTTCCACCGGGTTTGCGGATCTGATACGGGAAGGGTACCTGCCGCAGACCATCGTCAATTATATCGCGCTTCTGGGCTGGTGTCCGAAGGAAAACCGCGAGCTGTTTACGCTTTCCGAGCTTGTGGAGAATTTTTCGATCGACGGCATCAGCAAATCGCCCGCCGTGTTCGATTACGACAAGCTGACCTGGTTTAACGGGGAATATATCCGCGCCATGTCGGAGCGGGAATTCATAGAGAACGCCATGCCGTATTTCAGAGAGGTTTTCCCGGACGCGGAACTGAACTGGCAGGTGCTCGCTTCCATTTTGCAGCCCCGTGTGACCCGGTTTACGCAAATTCCGGAAATGATCGGATTTTTGAAGGAGCTGCCGGACTATCCGGCCGATTTCTTTGTGAACAAGAAGAGCAAAACCAATCTTGAAAATTCGGTTCAGATGCTGCAGGAGTCCGTTGCGGAACTGGAGAAGACGGACGACTGGTCGGTGGAAGGGCTGCACGAGCTGCTGATTGCGCTTGCGCAAAGGCTGGAAGTGAAAAACGGGACCCTGCTGTGGCCGGTGCGCATCGCGGCGGCGGGGATGACGGTCACGCCCGGCGGAGCGATGGAAATTCTTGCCATACTGGGCAAGCGGGAATCCATCCGCAGGCTGCATATCGGTCTTGAAAAATTGCAGGCATAAGGAGCGGAAACGAAAATGAGTGACGAAATAACGACTGCCGGTGAAGCGGAAGCTTCCGGTAATTTTATTCATACCTTTATAGAAGAAGATATTGCTCCGCAGGGCAGGTTTGAGGGGAAAAGGGTCCACACCCGTTTTCCGCCCGAGCCGAACGGATACCTGCACATCGGCCACGCCAAGGCGATCTGCATCGACTTCGGTACCGCTGAGAAGTTCGGCGGCATCTGCAATTTGCGGATGGACGACACCAACCCGACCAAGGAAGACACGGAGTACGTGGACGCCATTCAGGAGGACATCCGCTGGCTGGGCTTCACCTGGGACGACCGTTTTTACTATGCCTCCGATTATTTTCCGAAAATGTATGAATTGGCCCTCAAGCTGATCCGGGAGGACCTTGCCTATGTCTGCGAGCTGACTCCGGAGCAGATGCGCGAGAACCGCGGCGACCTGACAAACCCGGCGGTCAGCCCGTACCGCGACAGGCCGGCGGAGGAAAGCCTCGATTTGTTTGAGCGCATGAAAAACGGGGAATTTGAAGACGGGAAAATGACGCTCCGCGCCAAAATTGATCTGGCCTCCGGGAATTTCAACATGCGCGACCCCGTGATTTACCGCATCAATCATATGACGCATCACCGCACCGGCAGCACCTGGTGCATTTATCCCATGTACGATTTCGCGCATCCTATCGAGGACGCGCTGGAGGGAATCACCCATTCGCTGTGCTCGCTGGAGTTTGAAGACCACAGGCCGCTTTATGACTGGGTCATCAATCATATCGATCTTCCGGACAAGCCCAGACAGATCGAGTTTGCCCGTCTGGGCATCAACAACACCGTCATGAGCAAGCGCAAGCTTCGCCTGCTGGTGGAAAACAATGATGTCAGCGGCTGGGACGACCCCCGCATGCCCACGCTCTGCGGGCTTCGCCGCAGGGGCTACACGCCGGCCTCCATCCGGAATTTCTGTGAGCGTATCGGCGTTTCCAAGGTCAACAGCACGGTGGAGTACGGCTTTTTGGAGCACTGCCTGCGGGAAGATTTAAATAAGAACGCGCAGCGCACCATGGCGGTGCTGAATCCAGTCAAGCTGATCGTGACAAATTATCCCGAGGATAAAACCGAGGAATTTGAAGTGGAGAACAATCCCGAGCGCCCTGAGGACGGCACAAGGACGGTTTCCTTCTCCCGTGAACTGTGGATCGAGAAGGAAGATTTTATGGAAGAGCCGGGAAAAGGCTACTTCCGGCTTTTCCCGGGCAATGAAGTGCGGCTGAAAACGACGTATATTGTTCGCTGCACCGGCTGTAAGAAAGATGAAAACGGCGATGTCACCGAGGTTTACGCGGAATATGACCCGCAGACCCGCGGCGGCAATACGCCGGACGGCAGAAAGATCAAGGGCACCATCCACTGGGTGGACGCCAAAACCGCCGCCGACGCGGAAGTCCGCCTGTACGACAGCCTGTTTACCGTGCCGGACCCGGAAGCGGGGGATTTCCTTACCCAGATGAACCCGGATTCGCTCAAGGTGCTGACCAACTGCAAGGTGGAACCGTCCCTCGCCCGGGCGGAGGGAGTTCATTCCTATCAGTTCATGCGCCAGGGATATTTCTGCCAGGACAATTGCGACAGTACGCCGGAGCACCCGGTCTTTAACCGCTGCGTATCTCTGAAAGACAGCTTCAAAAAGAAATAAAAAAGAAGACTGTTGTGTAACTGTAGTCGTTGCCTGCACAGCAAAATATAGAATTTACAGCGTTTAAGAATGCGCCTTGAAATGGTTTTTGGCCAGATCAAGGCGCATTTTTGCGCACCGTTTCATGCAAACCGCCCGAAAACGGCCGGATTCATGAAACATATCAGTCCCCCAGCTTACGGATTTGGGACCATACAAGGCAAACCAGAAAAAATTTTTGAATTTATGAAACATTTTACTGCTTTCAGTTGTTTTATGGGTGAAAGCGCTTTTTTAAAAGAAGGAGGTATATGGCATGGTGGAAACCGAAACCTTCCTAAGGAATGCCATCGATACCCATGGGGATGCGGTTTATCGGCTGGCACTCTGTCGCCTGCAAAATACGGCGGACGCGGAGGATGTTTTTCAGGATGTATTTCTTCATCTGCTGAAAGAGAAAAACGTCGGCCAGTGGAATTCGGAGCATCTCAAAGCATGGCTGCTGCGGGTGACGATTAACTGTTGCCACAATCTGGTGCGAAACAGGTTGAGGAGGAAGGTGATTTCCCTGGAGGAAGTACCGGAGGTAACGTCTGAGTTAACGGAAAGTGACTATGAGCTATGGGAAGCGCTTGGCCGACTTCCCGCAAAGTACAGAATCGTAGTGCTTCTGTATTATGTAGAGGGCTACAAGACTGAGGAAATCGCAGCTCTGATACAATGCCCGGACGCAACTGTCCGTTCCCGCCTGTACCGCGGAAGGCGAAAGCTTAAAAAAATGATGGGAGGTAATTTGGATGAAGAACCGTTGCAAAAATATGATGGAGAAAATCAAGGCCCCGAGTTCCTTGAAAGATAAAGTTTTGAGTGCCGCTTGTAACGCCTCGTTTCCTGTCACCGAAAATATCTGGCGCCAGCCGAAGCGTCATACTGTTTTTCGTACGGCAGTTTGCGCAGTCTGCGCCTTTGCCGTTTTACTGGGCGGCGGTTTTTTCCTTTCTAAACCGGGCATAGAGAAAATTAGTAATGAGAAGGGAGCAGGCAGCAGCTTATCCCCGGCTTATCATTTCGGACTGGTAGCTTACGCGGCGGATATCAATAAAACCTTTGAGCCGCAGGATAACAAAATTGCCTTTTCCGTTTCCAACGCCGGCGGAGGCGAGATTTTCGGGAAGGGCGACTATACCGGCTGCTTGTTCCGCGTGACCGGTGACGAAATTAAAACGCTCAATATTACAATAGACCGCGGAGGCCTTTACAGATATCAGAAAGTGCCGAATCTGACAAAGGACGAGATTAAAGCCATCTATGCCGCTGAGGCAAACGGCACTTTAAAAGCCGATTGCCAGTTTGCCAGTTCGGATGATGAAAAAACATGGTGTTCCGAGCAAATGACGGCGCTCGGCAGCAGCTTTTCCGAGAATTGGACCGCAGATTCGGTTTTCGGTTTCTGGGTGCCGCCGGAATCGACGCTGAGCAGCGGGGAGGAAGATCCCAGAGAAGCCGCCCATAAAAATATCGATATCTTCAACGGCGCAACCCTTAGGATAACCGCCACTTTCAGGGACGGATCTCAGCAGACGAAAAGCCTGAATCTGAAAACGGGCAAGTTAAAAATAGTCTATGGTGAAAATCATATTCGTACAGTTCTGCCCGAGCTGGCTGGCGAAAACGACCCTTATGTCTACAGCGTCTATGCTAAGCTGGAAAATTAATTAATTGACTGTCGATACAACGGGCCGTCACAAAACGATTTTTGGGGCGGCTCCGGTTGGTCGAAAAAGGTCCAGCTCTCGCTGGACCTTTTTGATTATACTGTAAAATCGTAAAGCCCTCGTCTTCGGCAGCCTGTCTTATTTCTATCAGCCTCTTAAACTGATTGCCATATCGTGGAATGCCGACAGATAAGCTCAGTCAACTGTCCGGTGGCGGCAGCTGTAAGGCCAAGATCATAAAGAATTTTTGAAAACATAAGATTTTCGTAAGAAATTTGCCAAAATCTCTTAAAACAAAAATCATTTTCATCTGATATAATAGATTAATTAGTCGGGCACTTATCCCCGCTTAAGTTCCGCGGAAGCATCTCCGTGAATGCGGTGAATTGTGTTTTTACAGAAATATGTTCAAGAAGGGAAGTTGCAATTTGGACAACCGGAACAGAAAAGAATATCAATATAAGAGACCGCGAAAAAAGTATCCTTTCCTGCTGCTGCTGATTCTTCTGGCAGCGGCGGCCCTCCTGATACATTTCAAAGTAATCCCGCTGGAACAGGATGTCCTTCCCGGCAAATTATTGTCACAGAAGTCCCCTTCTGCCGGGCTGGAAACGGGAACCATTCCCGAAAAAACGGCGGAGACGCTGCAGGCCATGGCGGCACAGAACCCCAAAGCCGGACCGATCCTGCAAAATCCGGGGCGTTACCCCGAAAGGCTTCTTGAATCGCTGGCCCGAAACCCGGAGCTTCTCGATTTCACTCTGGACTATCCGGAGAAAAAAGGCACTTCGGCTAAAAACATCGACCTTTCCGGAAAGGACCGGCAGGGCCGGATTCCGCTTCTGATGCAATGGGACGAGGATTGGGGATATGCTTCCTATGGGGATGGAATCATTGCGCTGGACGGCTGCGGCCCCACCTGTCTTTCCATGGTAGCCGTCGGACTGACGGGAAATTCCGCCTTAAACCCTAAAGCGGTCGCCGAATTCAGCGAGAAAAACGGATATCTGGATGCAACCGGCAGCACGCTTTGGACGCTGATGTCCAAGGGAGCGAAGAATTTGGGCCTTTCCTCCCGGGAAATCCCTCTGGATGAAAGCCTTATGGCCCAGGAGCTTACAAAGGGGCACCCGATCATCTGCAGTCTGCGCCCGGGCGACTTTACTTCAGTAGGGCATTTTATTGTTTTATACGGATATGAAAACGGGAATTTTCTGGTGAACGACCCGAACAGCAAAAGCCGCAGCGCGCAGACGTGGAGTTATGGAACATTAAAGCCCCAGATCCGGAATCTCTGGGCATTCTCTACATAAATGACGGCCCCCGTTTTACCGGAGGCCGTCATTTATGCGACAAATTTCGTAGTAACGAAAGAAGCTATGTCTGCCCATATATTCCCTGTACGGCGACCTCTCCGGCATTGACGGATAACAGGCTCCCGTCCCCGCACCGGACGATCAGTTCCCCGGCGGGGGAGATATCCACCGCCGTCGCGGTGACGGACTCTTGATTCCGGGTAAAGCCGACGGTGCGGTTTAAGGAAACGCAGAGCGTTTTATACTCCGCAAGGATCGCTTCGGGACGGTCGATATCATCGCACAGGATCTCTTCGAATTCCTTCAGAATTTCCTGAAGCAGTCCTATGCGGGCGACCGGACGGCCGCATTCCCTGCGCAGGGAGGTCGCCTTTCCGGACAGCTCTTCGGGGAAATTTTCCATATTCACATTGATGCCGATGCCGACGACGACGTACTCGATCCGGTCGATTTCCGCGGCCATTTCCGTCAGGATGCCGCAGACCTTTTTGCCTCCGATCACGATATCGTTCGGCCATTTGATCATGGCCGGGGTATCCGTCCGCTTTCGGATCGCCCGGCAGACGGCGAGCCCGGCTAAGAGCGTGATGCCCGTTACCTGTACGGGCAGGCTGTCGGGCCGCAGCAGCACGGAAAACCACAGCCCCGTTCCGGAAGGGGATTCCCAGACTCGTCCAAGGCGGCCCTTGCCGCCGGTCTGCCGCTCCGCAATGAACAGACTGCCGTTCGGAGCGCCCGAAAGGGCCTGGCGCTTTGCCTGCGCGTTGGTGGAATCGATGCTGTCAAAGCTGAAAACGGTTTTTCCGAGCGTTTTTGTTTCCAGGCCCGAAAGAATCGATTCCGGCGTGATCTGATCGGGGGAGGAAACAAGGCGGTAGCCGCGGTTTGTGACGGATTCGATTTCATAGCCCGCGCTTCTCAGGGCGTTGACGTGCTTCCAGACGGCGGTGCGGGAGACCAGCAGCTGTTCGCTGAGCTCCCCGCCCGAAACATAGTCGTTGTGCCCTTGCAGGTATTTTAATATTTCTTCCTTCGTAGACATGCGATCACGGCCTTTATTTATAATCATAAGCAGATTATACCCTTTTTCCCCGTACGCGGGCAAGCAAATATGAAAAATATATTGTAGGTTCAGCGGATTTAGTGATATACTATATCATATGTGTTCTAAAGAAAGTAAATTGAGGAAAGCGGGGTGCTTAACATGGATGTCAGGCCGGGTGATATTTTGCAGATGAAAAAAGCGCATCCATGCGGAAGTAAAACCTTTCTTGTTCTTCGTTCCGGCATGGACTTTAAAATTCGCTGTACTTCCTGCGGGCATGAGATCATGGTTCCGAGGCTGAAATGCGAAAAGAATATCAAAAAGATCATCAGGGAAGAGCCGCAGCATGAATTGTAGCTCCTTTATTTATCAATAGAATCAATAAAGGAGAATGACTATGTTTGAAAATCTGGAAGTCTTTGAAAAACGGTATGAGGAGCTGAACCAGAAGCTCTACGACCCTTCGGTTTTATCCGATCAGGCCCAGTATACCGAGCTGATGAAGGAGCATAAAAATATCACGCCCATCGTCGAAAAATACAGGGAATACCAAAAGGCCGTCCGTTCCATGGCGGACGCGCGCGAGCTGCTGGAGGACGGCAGCCTCGATAAAGATCTGAAGGAGATGGCCGACGAGGAGCTTCAGACCGCGAAATCGGATATCGCGCGGTGTTCCGAGAAGCTGAAAATCCTGCTTCTGCCGCGCGACCCCAATGACGACCGAAACGTCATCGTTGAAATCCGGGGCGGCGCCGGCGGGGAGGAAGCCGCCCTTTTTTCAGCCGTCCTGTACCGTATGTACGGCATGTACGCGGAAACGAAGGGCTGGAAAACGGAAATTCTGAACGTCAGCGAAACGGAGCTGGGCGGATTTAAGGAAATCAGCTTTATGATTACCGGCGACGGGGCGTATTCCCGCCTGAAATATGAAAGCGGCGTGCACCGCGTGCAGCGCGTGCCGGAAACGGAGACGCAGGGCCGGGTGCACACCTCCACCGCCACGGTCGCCGTTCTGCCGGAAGCCGACGAAGTGGAAATCGAGATCAATCCGAAGGATTTACAGATCGACACCTACCGTTCCAGCGGGGCGGGCGGCCAGCACATCAATAAAACCTCCTCCGCGATCCGGATCACCCATCTGCCTACCGGCACGGTGGTGGAATGCCAGGATGAGCGGAGCCAGTACAAAAATAAAGACAAGGCAATGAAAGTGCTGCGTTCCAGGCTGTTTGAGGCGAAGCTGCGGGAGCACGACGAAAAAATCGCCTCCGAACGCCGGTCACAGGTGGGAACCGGCGACCGTTCCGAGCGGATACGCACCTACAATTATCCGCAGGGCCGGATGACCGACCACCGGATCGGCCTGACCATTTACCGTCTGGACGATATCTTAAATGGAAGTCTCGATGAGATTATAGACGCTTTGATTACGGCGGACAGGGCCGCAAAGCTTCAAAATACCATAGACAACCAATCGGAAGAGAGAGAATAAAGTGATGCAGACCCTAAGGCTGAACGCAAACAATCGGGAAGACATCCTTACCGCCGCCCGGATTCTCAGGGACGGCGGTCTGGTCGGCATCCCGACGGAAACGGTTTACGGGCTTGCCGCCAACGCGCTGGACGGAAAAGCCGTCGCCGGTATTTTTGCCGCGAAGGGCAGGCCCATGGACAATCCCTTAATTGTACATATTTCTGATTTTGACCAGATTGATCAGCTGGTTCGGAAAGTAACGCCCGAAGCCGAAAAGCTGGCAAAGGCATACTGGCCCGGCCCGATGACGGTCATTCTGCCGAAGTCGGACAAAATTCCGGACGAGGTGAGCGCCGGGCTTGACACGGTCGCCATCCGTTTTCCGTCCCATCCCGCCGCCAGGGCGCTGATCGATGCCGCGGGGATTCCGCTTGCCGCGCCGTCCGCCAACCTTTCCGGGCACCCCAGCCCCACGACCGCCGGGCACGTCCTCAACGATCTGGACGGGAAAATAGAGGCGGTGGTGGACGGCGGCCCCTGCGGGGTCGGGGTGGAATCGACGGTCGTTACCCTGGCTTGCGATCCCCCGCGCCTGTTAAGGCCGGGCGGCATTACGCTGGAGCAGCTCCGCGGCGTTCTGGGAACGGTGGAAATGGACAGCGCGGTGCTGCATCCGCTGAAGGAAGGCGTTCGCGCTTCTTCTCCCGGCATGAAGTATAAGCATTATTCGCCGAAAGCGAACGTAATTATCATTGACGGCAGTTTTGACGCATATAGAGATTATGTAAACAGCCACGGCGGCGACGGTACCGCGGCCCTCTGCTACAGCGGGGAGGACGCGGAGCTGACGGTTCCGACCGTCTGCTACGGCGGGGAAGACGATTACGGCGAGCAGGCGCGCGGGCTTTTCGACGCGCTGCGCCGCCTTGACGAAATTCAAGCGAAAACCGTTTACGCGCGCTGCCCGGAGCCGAAGGGCGTGGGCCTTGCCGTTTATAACCGGCTGATCCGCGCGGCTGGATTTGAGGTGCTTCATCTTGACTGATCTGGTAATCGGACTGACCGGCCCGACGGGCGCCGGAAAATCGACCGTGGCCGCCGCCTTTCAGAAGGCGGGCTGCCTGATTGTGGACGCGGACCGGATCGCCCGCGAAACCATTGCGGACGAAAAATGCCTTGCGGCTTTAAAAGCCGAATTTGGGAATGATATTGTTGGGGAAGACAACCGGCTGAACCGCACGCTGCTGGCGCAGCGTGCCTTTGCCGATAAAAAAAGCACAGAGCGACTGAACGCGATCACCCATCCGCTGATTAAAGAGGAAATGATCCGTAAGATCGCCGAATACCGGCAACAAACGGCGAAGGCGATTATTCTGGACGCTCCTCTCCTTTTTGAAAGCGGAGTCGATTCGCTCTGCACGACCTCCGTGGCTGTCGCCGCGCCCGTCGAAGTCCGGCTTTACCGTATTGTAAACCGCGATTCCATCACGCCGGAGCTGGCCAGGGCACGGATGAGCACGCAGCAGGACGACGCGTATTACAGTTCCCGCGCGCGGTATCAGCTTACCGGCACGATGAGTGACGGCGATATCCAGGAAAGAGTGAATCAGCTTTTGGAGAGAATTATCGGAGATTACGCATGAAACATTTTAAAAGAATTCTTCTGGCCTGCGCGGCGGCCGTCATTTTATTGCTGATCGGTTATTTTGCGTTGAATCGGGGGTATACTTTTTTCATGAAAAGGGCGTATCCCCTTCAATATACACAGCTTGTGGCGAAAGAGGCGACGGCCAACAGCCTTGACCCCGCGCTGGTCTATTCCGTGATCAAGGCGGAGAGCAATTTTGACCCGAACGCCCGGTCGCACGCCGGGGCCGTCGGCCTGATGCAGATGACGCCGGATACCTTTGAGTGGGTGCAGACCAAGCTGAAAAGCGACACCAAATATGTGGAAGAGGACCTTTACGCGCCGGACATCAACATTCGTTACGGCTGCAGGCTTCTGGCCCTTCTGCTGGAGAAATACAGCGAAAAGGCCACCGCGCTGAGTGCGTACAACGCCGGAATCGGTACGGTAAACACGTGGCTGAAAAATCCGGATATTTCCAAAGACGGCGCCGCGCTTGACAGCATCCCCTACGAGGAGACGAGGAACTATGTGGACGCCGTTTTAAAGAATTATGCGAATTATAAAAAATTATATCAATTTAACAGCAAAGGAGAAACGATCGATGGCTAAGAAATATGAAAAAGACGAATTGAAAAAGCTGACGGAGGAACTTTTGCTCAACCGGAAAAACGGCTATTTTCAGATGGAGGACGAGACGGTAAAAAAAGCCGATGATTTTTGCGAGGATTACAAAAAGTTTTTGGATCTTGCAAAGACAGAGCGTGAAGTGACCGCTTTTGCGTTGAAGGCGGCTGAAAAGGCCGGGTTTGTGCCGTTTGACCCTCAGAAAAAATATCAGGCGGGGGATAAGGTTTATTATAACAACCGCGGAAAAGCCGTGATCCTTGCGGTGATCGGCAAAAACGGCTGCAAAAACGGCGTGCGCATCGCCGCCGCCCATATCGATTCACCAAGACTGGATCTGAAGCCCCATCCGCTTTATGAGAAGGACGATATCGCGTTTTTCAAATCCCACTATTACGGCGGGATCAAAAAATATCAGTGGACCGCTATCCCGCTTTCGATGCACGGCCTTGCCGTGCGCAAGGACGGCGTCCCGGTGGAAATCCGCATCGGCGAGGAACCGGGTGAACCGCAGTTCTGCATCACCGATCTGCTTCCGCACCTCAGTGCCGAACAGATGGAAAAGAAGCTTTCCAAAGCGATCGAGGGCGAAAACCTGAACATCGTTTCCGGCAGCCGTCCCGTCCGGGCCGACGAGGGTGAAAATCTGGTGAAGCTGAACATTATGAAGCTGATTCATGACAAATACGGCATGACCGAGGAGGATTTCGTCTCCGCGGATATTGAGTTCGTACCGGCATTCAAAGCCTCCGACATCGGCTTCGACCACAGCATGATCGGCGCTTACGGCCACGACGACAGGGTTTGCGCCTATCCGGCCCTGATGGCCGCGCTGCAGGCCGGAACACCCGACAGCACCGTCCTTACGGTTCTGGCCGACAAGGAGGAGATCGGCAGCGACGGAAACACCGGCCTGAATTCCCAGTTCATGCGCTATTTCATTTCCGACCTGGCCCACGCCGAAGGGCTGGAAGCAAGGCATGTTTTAAGCAAATCCAAGTGCCTTTCCGCCGACGTGACGGCCGCGTATGACCCGAACTACGCCAGCGCGTACGAGCCGACCAACTCCTGCTATATCAACGATGGTATCGGTATGGCCAAATACACCGGCTCCCGCGGAAAGAGCGGCTCCAGCGAGGCGTCCGCGGAATTCGTCGCCGAGGTCAGAAATATTTTTGAGCAGAATAACGTGCTCTGGCAGATCGGCGAACTGGGCAAGGTGGACGCCGGCGGCGGCGGAACCGTTGCGTTATACATTGCCAACCTGAATGTGGATGTTCTCGACGTCGGCGTTCCGGTTCTTTCGATGCATTCACCGTTTGAGGTTGTGGCGAAGCTGGACGTCTATATGACCTATAAGGGAATCAAGGCGTTTTACGAAGCAAGCTGAAAAAACACCGTTATCCGGAGACAGGAGGGCTGACATGAACCCGCTTTTATCGCCGCTTAGAAAAAGCACGGCTGTTTTTTGCGCTCTGTTGGCGCTGATGGCCTGTGCGGGCATCCTTGCGGCCTGCCGCTCGGGTTCTCCGGAAAAACCGGCTTCCGCGGCGGGAAGCCTCCCGGCTGTTTCAGAGGGGAAAACCGGGGAAGAGGACTCTTTTTCCTCCCGGTCCGCCGCACAGGAAAGCATCAAAGCGGACCTTGAAACGATCCTGTCCTCCCCCTTGTCCGGCTCCGCACCGAACGACTATATCCGTGCGCATCGGCAGGAGTATGAAAATATTCTCAAAAAGGGGGATACGGCGCTTACCTATCTGCTCGCAGAATTCAAAAGCGGCAGATCGGATGGGCTTCGCGGCGAGATCATGAAAGCGATCTGCATCGATCTGCTTGGCGACAGAAACAATGTGCCGGAGGGCAGCTTTCAAACGGCGCGGGAATGGTACGAAAAGCTGGATCCCTATGAGCCGGTCTCTCTGCCCAAAAAGGAATATTGGGAAACAACGAACGACCGCAATCTTGATTTTGTTTATACGACGGCCATGGATCGGTACGCTTCTCAAAAAGATGATACTGTCACAATTGCCGCTCCCGTCCTTTACGGGAGCGAGACGCAGGGGACGACGGTCACGGTTTTTGCCACGGTACTGGTTAAGGATTTTCAGGTGCTTGGCGACACTGTCACGAATACGGGCGGAGCGGTGATTCCCGCGGCCATTACGGGAACCGTCGGCAGCGACGGGAAAATTTCCGCCTGCACGGCGTATACGCAGGCGAAGGACGGAAGCTACTGGGCGCCGTCCATCAGGGAGTTCTGCGGAACGCATCACGACGTTGCGGAAAAGATGATTTCCCGGTATTCCAGGGAAGATTATGAAACTCTGCTCAAAAAGAATTTACAGGCGTATCTGAAATCGGTCGATATCAGCCCTAAGTATTACAGCGATTCCGTTGAAAAAATCAGCTTTGCGGATTATCTCTCGGGCGATTGAAACCTTACAAGAATAACAACAGCCTGACACTGTGGGGAAAACACAGGTCAGGCTGTTTTTTTGCAGTAGCTTCAAATGAAGCCTCAGATTTTTTTGAGGCTGAACGGACGGCTTACAGCGTGCATTTTTCAATTCCGCTGAACACAATGCCCCGGGCCGCGTCCAGCGTGACCGTTGTGCCGCTCTTTAAAATCTGCACCGCGTTTTCCGCCGCGACGATCACCGGCTTGTCCAGTGTCAGCCCGACAATTGCCGCGTGGGAGTTCATTCCGCCGAATTCGGTGATGATCCCCGCCGCGCTTTTTATGATGCGGAGAATTTTGTTGCTGGTCTGCGGAATGACGAGGATATCGCCGTCCTTAAAATTTTTCAAAGCCTCGTCCTCGTCGGCACAGACGCACAGGTTGCCGCAGACGGCGCCCTTGGTAACGCCGATGCCGGACACCAGCACGTCGCCGACCAGCTGGACCTTCAGAAGATTGGTGGTGCCGGAAACGCCGAGCGGAACACCGGCGGTAATCACCACAAGGTCGCCGTTTTTGACAAGGCCCTGGCTGCGGGCGATGTCGACTACGTGGTCGAACAGCTCGTCGGTATTGTCCTTTTCATCCACTATAATCGGTACAACGCCCCAGGAAAGATTCATCTGGCGCTGGACGGTGGGATCGGTGGTCCCGCTGATGATCGGGCATTCCGGTCGGTATTTGGAAATCATGCGGGCCGTTCTGCCGGATTTTGTCACGGTTATAATCGCAACCGCGCCGAGGTCCTGGGCGGTTGTACAGGTTGCGTGGGAGATTGCGGAGGTGACGTTGGGCTGTTCGGTAAAATCGCGTTTTTGAAAGCGGCCCTTGTAATCGATATCGCGTTCGGTGCGCTCCGCAATGACCGCCATGGTCTTCAGGGCCTGAATCGGGTAGTTCCCCGCGGCGGTTTCGCCGGAGAGCATGATCGCGCTGGTTCCGTCGTAAATGGCGTTTGCAACGTCGGTAGCTTCCGCACGCGTCGGGCGCGGATTCTTAATCATGGAATCCAGCATCTGGGTCGCCGTAATGACCTGCAGCCCGGCGTTGTAAGCCTTTTTGATCAGCTTTTTCTGGATAACGGGGATTTCCTGAAGCGGAATCTCTACGCCGAGGTCGCCTCTGGCGACCATGATGCCGTCCGATACCCGGATAATATCGTCAATATTTTCCACGCCGTCGGAATTTTCAATTTTCGCAATGATGCGGATTTTATGGCAGTTGTGCTTTTCCAGTTCCGTTCTCAGGTCGATGATGTCTTTTGCGCTGCGCGTAAAGGAAGCGGCGATAAAGTCAAAGTCCTCCCGAACGGCAAAGGCAATATCTTCCTTGTCCTTTTCGCTGATAAACGGAAGGGAGAGCTTGATGCCCGGTACGTTGATTCCCTTATGGGCGGAAATGGTCCCGCCGTTGACAACGCTGCAGTGGATGTCGGTTTCGGTGCAGGAAAGCACTTTCAGCTCGATCAGGCCGTCGTCGATCAGGATTCTGGCTCCGGCGGAAACCTCCAGCGGAAGCCGCCCGAAGGTGATGGAAGCAATGGTTTCGTCACCGACGATATCCCGGCTGGTCAGCGTAAAGCTTTCCCCGGTTTTCAGCGTGATTTTCGGCTGATTAAAGTCCCTGACACGGATTTCAGGCCCTTTGGTGTCGAGCAGAAGCGCAACGGGAATCCTGAGCTCGCCGCGCAGCTTTTTGACCGCGTCCGCGCGCACCTTCTGTTCCGCAGAGGTCTGATGGGAGAAGTTCAGTCGGGCGACATCCATGCCGGCGAGCATCAGCTGCCGCAGGATGTCGATATTATCCGTCGCAGGGCCGAGAGTACATATGATCTTGGTTTTCCTCATGTTCTAAGACTCCAATCCTAACGTAAAAATAGAAATCAAAAATTTTACCCAGTATATATGATATTCTATTTGTCGCCATAAATCAAATGAATTGGCAGATATTGTATACAAGCCTGAAATCGAGAAAGCGGTTGAAATTATTTGATTTAAGTTATACAATAATATCATGATAAGAAAGATGCCGATTTTTCGTCCGCAAAGGAAAACCGGTTTGACGGATTGCGGTAAAACGAACCGTAGGAAAGGGGGCGGCTCATTGCGCAGACACGGAGAAAAGATCATGAAAAGCCGTACCGGCTGGCGGAATGCCGATCAGGTGCGAAAAATAAAAATCGTTATGACCGTCATTGCGGTGATCGTCTGTATTTCGGTTGCCTCAGGAGCCATTCTGGTGTGGGTCCAGCTCAAGCATCCTTTCACGAAGCCGGCGTCCGTTTCGGTTTCCGGCACGGCGGAGGAAGCCTCTTCCAAAAGTGAGGCGCTGCCTGTCTACGACGATTCCTATAATCTGGTGGTGGTAAACGCCTCCACCCCGATCAGGTCCGATTTTCAGGTCCAGCCCGGGCAGCTGGAGGGAATCACCGTCGATACCAGAATCGTTCCCGCGCTCCGGAACATGATGGACGATGCGAAATCCGCGGGATGCCCTCTGAAGCTGACGAGGGGTTATGTGGACGCGAAGGAGCAGGACAAGCTCTTTGCCGCCGCCGTACAGGATCTGGTGAAGAATCAGGGTTTTACGCAGGTGCGGGCGGAAAATCAGGTGCAGAATACCGTCGGGCGCGGGGGGTACAATGAAAACCAGACCGGCATGGCGGTGGAATTTGCGGCGGAGGGCGAAGCCGGGGGCGCTGATTTCTTCGATTCCCCGCAGTATCAATGGCTTGTCAAGAACAGCGTGCAGTACGGCTTCGTGCTGCGGTACAGCGAAGCAAAGACTGCAATCACCGGTGTGGCGTTCAGCCCGCGTCATTTTCGGTATGTCGGCAGCGGAAACGCCGTAAAGATGCGGGAATATTCCATGTGCCTGGAAGAATTTGCGGCCTATATCCGCAAGCAAAGTCCGAAATAAGCGGAAATATTCCAGAAATACGATTTTTTACTTGCAATTTGGGAATCCCTATGGTAAAATTCAAATGTTAAGTTGCAGTTTGGTTGAAAGAGGTGACAGGTAATGAAGGAAAATATACATCCCAAGTATAAAGAAACTACGATCACATGCGCATGCGGGAATGTTATAAACACAAAATCCACGAAGGAAAATATCCGCGTTGAAATATGCTCCAAGTGCCACCCGTTCTTTACAGGTAAGCAAAAGCTTGTTGATACAAGCGGACGTGTTGATATGTTTAAGAAGCGTTACGGTATGGGCAAGTAATCGACACTCTTGAGTTTTCTTGGATTAGCTTAGGCGGCGCAGGCTTTCTGCGCCGCTTATTTTTTATGGAGGATGCCAGTGGTTGAATATCGAACGGTTGAAAAGGAAGCCCTCGCGGAGTTCGTCGAGAGGCGCTCTCGTTTTATCGGCTGCGTAAAGCCCGTAAAAACCGAGGAAGAGGCGGTTTCATTCATCCATTCCGTAAAATCCAGAAACTGGAACGCGTCCCATAACGTCTACGCGTATTCGCTCCGCCAGGGACAGATCAGGCGCTATTCGGACGACGGAGAGCCGCAGGGCACGGCGGGGATCCCGGTGCTGGACGTACTGGTGAAGTCCGGCGTGGTGGATACGGCGGTTGTGGTAACCCGGTATTTCGGCGGGATCCTGCTCGGCGCCGGGGGGCTTGTGCGGGCCTATTCCCACGGGGCCTCCATCGCGCTGGAGCAGGCCGGAATCATTACGATGAGGATCTGCCTGACGGCCGGGGTCCGCTGCGATTACAATCAGTACGGCAGAGTCAGCGCGCTGATACCGGAAAGCGGCGGGACGGTGGACGACGCGGAGTTTACCGACTCTGTAAGGCTATCTTTTCATATGAGCTGCGAAGATATGCGCTCCTTTGAACAAAAACTGGCCGACGCCACCTGCGGTCAGTGCAGGGCGGAGGTCACGGGGGAAAAGTTTTTTAAATTTTCCTGAGAATGGAAGGGATTTTGTATCCTCCTGCGTATATCTATATGAAACCCAAAGGTTGATAGAAACAGGCGGTGATTATGATGACAGTCCGTGAACGCACACAGGAGATTGAGGAACAGACCCTTTCGTCCTATGCCGCGCTTTCCAGAAATACGCTGGGCAGGAATGTTCCCGAGGAGGAGTGCGATCTGCGCACGCCCTATCAGCGGGACCGGGACAAAATCCTTCACTGCAAGTCTTTTCGCCGGCTGAAGCATAAGACGCAGGTCTTTCTTTCCCCGGAGGGGGACCACTACCGCACGCGCCTGACCCACACGCTGGAGGTTTCGCAGATTGCCCGCACCATAGCAAGGGCGCTCCGGCTGAACGAAGATCTGACGGAGGCGATTTCCCTCGGCCATGATCTGGGGCATACGCCGTTTGGCCACGCGGGGGAACGGGCGCTGGACCAGCTTTGTCCCGGCGGGTTCCGCCACTACGAGCAAAGCGTGCGCATCGTGGAAAAGCTTGAGAAAAACGGCGCCGGCCTCAATCTGACAAAAGAGGTGCGCGACGGAATTCTGTGCCATACCAAGGGCAGGCAGGCAATGACGCTCGAGGGAAGAGTCGTGCGTACGGCGGACAGGATTGCCTACATCAATCACGATATGGACGACGCCGAGCGGGCGGGAGTGCTGCTGGAAAGCGATATTCCGCAGGACATCAAATCCGTTTTGGGCGGTCGGCGGACGGAAAGAATCGATACTCTGGTCCATTCCGTCGTGGAAAACAGCCAAAACGGGGAAATCAGAATGGACCCGGGGGTGCAGGAGGCCTTTGACAGGCTGCACGATTTTATGTCTGAGTCCGTCTACCTGAATCCCTACGCAAAGGCGGAAGAAAAAAAAGTCCCGAACCTGATCGGCGCGCTGTACAGCTATTATCTGCAGCGGCCCGGGCGTTTTCCGCCCGATATGTGCCTGGTTGCGGAGCAGGACGGAATCGAGCGCGCCGCGTGCGATTATATTGCGGGGATGACCGACCATTTTGCGGTTCAGCTGTTTCAGGATATTTATGTGCCGAAATCCTGGAAATTGTAAATTTGAATAAAAACGAGGTGACGATATGCCATTGCCGGAAGCTTTTATGCAGGAGTTGAAGGCGCGCTGCGAAATATCCGAAGTCGTCGCTTCTTATGTCAATCTCAGGCACAGCGGCAGGAATCTGGTCGGACTTTGTCCTTTTCACAATGAAAAGACGCCGTCCTTCAACGTGTATCCGGAAAACGGTTCGTTTTACTGCTTTGGCTGCGGTGCGGGCGGCGACGTCATTACGTTTGTCCGCCGCATTGAAAATCTGGATTACATGGAGGCGGTTCGCTTTCTGGCGCAGCGCGCCGGGATTCAGGTGCCGGAAAACCAGGTCGACGACGGCATGGCCAGGCTGCGGGCACGTATTCTGGAAATCAACCGCGAGGCCGCGCGATACTATTATTCGATATTAAATTCAGAGCAGGGGAAGGCGGGAATGGATTATCTGAACCGCCGCGCCTTATCGCCCAATACGATCCGCCATTTCGGGCTGGGGTACGCTCCGGCTTCCCGTTACTCTCTGGTGGGATATCTGGAGAAGAAGGGCTATACACAGAACGAAATGATTCTGGCCAATGTCGCTTTCAAGGGCAGGTCGGGACAAGCTGTTGACCGCTTTTTTTCGCGGGTGATGTTCCCCATCATCGATCTGAGGGGGAACGTGATTGCCTTCGGCGGCCGCGTGCTGACCGATGAAAAGCCGAAATACCTCAATACTTCGGACACGCCCGTGTTCAATAAAGGCAATTTTCTGTTCACGCTGAATTTTGCCAAAAACAGCGGCACCGAGCAGCTGATCCTGTGCGAGGGCTACATGGACGTGATTTCCATGCATCAGGCCGGGTTCACCAACGCGGTCGCCACGCTGGGCACGGCGCTGACGCCGAATCAGGCCCGCCTGATGGCGCGGTATACGAAAGAAGTGGTCCTTTCCTACGATTCCGACGAGGCGGGGCAGAAGGCGACCGCGCGCGCCATCCCGATTCTCCGCGAGGCGGGGCTGCTTGTGAAGGTGCTTACGATTTCCGGAGGAAAGGATCCGGACGAATACATACGATCGAACGGCCGGAACGGCCGGGTGAAATTCAAGCAGCTGATCGACGCCAGCGGAAACGACGTGGAATACCGTTTGCAGAAAATCCGGCAGGGCTGCAACCTTCAGACACCGCAGGGCCGGGTGGATTACCTCACGGGCGCTTCCGCGGTGCTGGCGACGCTGGACAACCCGATTGAGCAGGAGGTATACGCGGGAAAGCTTGCGGAGGAAATCGGAATTGAGCGTACGGCTATTTTGCAGCAGGTACGGAAGAACCGCTCGAAGCTGAAAAAGAATCAGGAGCAAAAGGCGTTCAGGGCGTTCCAGCAGCAGTCGGCGGGTGTGCGCGACAGCATCAATCCCGAAAAAGCGCGGCATTTAAGGGCTGCAAGCGCGGAAGAGGCGCTGATTGCGTATATTGTTCAATACCCGGAGAACGCTATAGCAGTAGAAAGGCTTTTGCCGGCCGAAAAATTTGCGACAGCGTTTAACCGCCGTGTATATGGGACAATAATGGAAAGAATTAGGAATGCGAAGGCGGTCAGCCTTACAGATATAGCGGAAGAGTTCTCCGTGGAGGAGATTTCTTCCATTGCCAAGATTTTTGCGAAATTTCACGGTGTTTCCGTTACGATGCGGGACGCGGAGGAATATGTCGATGTTATTCAGCAGGAATATGAAAAAATGAGCGTAGAAAACGTAAATTCAGCAGAGCCGCAGGAGATACAGGATTACCTGCAAAAGCTGAGGTCACAGAAGAAATAGGGGGACTAATTTATGGGAGCACCGGACAAGAAAACAGTGATCAGGGAATTGATCGAGCAGGGCAAAAGCAAAGGACAGCTTTCGACCAAGGAAATTCTGGACGCGATCGGAGAACTGGATTTTGAACCCGAGCAGATCGAAAAATTCTATGATACGCTGGAAGCGCAGGGTGTGGAAATCATTGAGGACTTTGCCGACGTTGCGCTGGATGATCTTGATTTTAACACGCAGGTGGACGAAAACGAAGATATGGAATCCGCGCTCAGCACGGAAGGAATCGCGATCGACGACCCTGTCAAGGTTTACCTGAAAGAAATCGGCCGGGTTCCCCTTTTGACGCCGGAGGAGGAGATCGACCTTGCCATCCGTATTTCCGACGGGGACGAGACCGCAAAAAAGCGCCTTTCCGAAGCAAACCTCCGCTTGGTCGTCAGCATTGCAAAGCGCTATCTGGGACGCGGCATGCAGTTTCTGGACCTGATTCAGGAGGGCAACCTCGGCCTGATTAAGGCGGTGGAAAAATTCGATTACTCCAAAGGCTTTAAATTTTCCACCTATGCGACGTGGTGGATCCGTCAGGCGATTACCCGCGCCATTGCCGACCAGGCAAGGACCATCCGTATCCCGGTTCACATGGTGGAAACCATCAATAAGGTAAAGAAGGTCTCCAGCCAGCTTCTGCACACCAACGGCCACGAGCCGACCGCCGACGAGATTTCCGAAGAGCTGGATATGCCGGTGGACAAAGTGCGTGAAATCATGCGCGTCGCACAGGAGCCGGTTTCCCTGGAAACGCCGATCGGCGAGGAAGAGGACAGCCATCTCGGCGACTTTATTCCGGACGACGACGCCCCGGCGCCGGCGGACGCCGCTTCCCACACGCTTTTGAAGGAACAGCTTGCCGACGTGCTCGACACGCTGACCCCCAGGGAGGAAAAGGTGCTCCGTCTGCGTTTCGGCCTGGAAGACGGCCGCTCCCGTACGCTGGAGGAAGTCGGAAAGGAATTCAATGTTACCAGAGAGCGGATCAGACAGATTGAGGCGAAGGCCCTGCGCAAGCTGCGCCACCCGAGCCGCAGCAAAAAACTGAAGGATTTCCTGGATTAAAGGGGACGACTGCGATGGTCATGACACTGGAAGCCGATTACGCCGTCAGAATTGTGGAGATGCTGGCGGTATCCAACAAAAAAATAGACGCGAGGTCCCTTTCCGACCAGGCCCATGTGCCTTTGCGGTTTGCACTGAAAATTCTGCGCAAGCTGGTGGCGGGCGGCCTGATCGTCTCGTACAAGGGCGCGCACGGCGGCTATATGCTTGCGCGGGAACCCGGCAAAATCACCCTGCGGGAAGTGATTGAGTCGGTCGAAGGCCCGTATATGATCAGCCGGTGCCAGCAGGACGAGTACGCCTGCCAGCACAACGCCTGCTGCAAGGTTCATCAGATCTACGACGAGATTTCGTCCATTGTACGTAAAAAACTGGACTCCTATACCTTCGATTCCCTCAGGAATGGCGGCACAGGCGATATTGTGGGGAAAAAAGGGGAAAAATAAACATAAAAAAATCCGGCGGCTGTTTAGCCGTCGGATTTTTACCGTTTCAATAATAAATTTGTAAAATATGGCTTGACAAACACAATATATTGTAATAAAATAATATACTGCATCATCATGGAAACATATACTCACGTGTATCTTGCTCTATCATATCACAACAATTTCAAAAAGGCAAGAGGTTCCCATGAAAACCTTCCAAAAGGGGAGATGGATGCGGTGTATTTTTGTGCTTTATTTCTTGCGAAGATGGTAAATATATGAATGGAGTGATCGAGCCAATGGTGAATGTCAAACCGGTGCAAGTAGGCAAAAATGTTCGCATGAGCTTCGCGCGTATTGATGAAGTCTTGGACATGCCAAACCTGATCGAGGTACAGAAGAATTCCTATCAGTGGTTTCTTGAAGAAGGCCTCAAAGAGGTTTTCAAAGATGTTTCCGGGATTACTGACTATACCGGCAATCTTGTGCTGGATTTTGTGAATTACAAACTGGACGACGACAAACCGAACTACAGCGTGGAAGAATGCAAAGAGCGCGACGCTACCTATGCGGCCGCTCTGAGAGTTACCGCCCGCCTGCTCAACAAGGAAAGCGGCGAAATAAAAGAATCCGAGGTTTTCATGGGCGACTTCCCGCTTATGACGGACAGCGGCACTTTTGTTATCAACGGTGCGGAACGCGTGATTGTTTCCCAATTGGTCCGTTCACCCGGCGTTTATTATAAAATGGAATATGACAAGACGGGCAAGGAGCTGTTCAGCTCCACCGTTATCCCGAACCGCGGCGCGTGGCTGGAATATGAAAACGACGCCAACGACGTTTTCTATGTCCGGATCGATAAAAACAGAAAAATTCCGGTGACGGTCTTTGTCCGCGCGCTCGGCCTTGGAACCGACGAGGAAATCCGCGAATATTTCGGCGACGACGACCGTATGAACGCCACCATTGAAAAAGACCCCTGCAAAAACACCGAAGAGGCTCTTTTTGAAGTATACAGAAAATTAAGGCCGAGCGAGCCGCCGACGATTGAGAGCGCCCAATCCCACATCAACGGCCTGTTTTTTGATGCCCGCCGCTACGACCTTTCCCGTGTAGGCCGCTACAAATACAATAAGAAGCTGAATCTTGCCGGGCGCATCACCGGCCAGAAGCTTTCCCGCCCCATTGTCAACCCGCTTACCGGCGAGCTGATGGCGGAAGCGGGCGAAATCCTTTCTCATGACAAGGCGCACGAAATCGACGACGCCGGCGTGTCCATCGCGTTCGTCAATGTCAACGAGCGCGAGGTAAAGGTGATCTCCAACGGCATGGTTGACATCAGCAGCTTTGTCGGGTTTGACGCGAAAGCCGAATGCGGGGTCAACGAGAGAGTGCGTTTCAGCGTGCTGGCTGAAATCCTGGACTCCTGTTCCTCGGACGAGGAACTGAAAGAAGCCATTAAAACCAGAGCGGATGAGCTGATTCCGAAGCACATCATTATCGACGATATTTTTTCTTCGATCAACTATATGAACTGCCTGGCCATGGGCCTCGGCAATCTCGACGATATCGACCATCTGGGAAACCGCCGTATCCGTTCGGTCGGCGAACTGCTTCAGAATCAGTTCAGAATTGGTTTTTCCAGACTTGAGCGCGTTATACGTGAAAGAATGACGTTGCAGGCGCAGGATTTGGAAGTTTTGACCCCGCATTCCTTAATCAATATCCGTCCCGTTGTGGCGGCGATCAAGGAATTCTTCGGTTCCTCCCCGCTGTCGCAGTTCATGGATCAGACGAATCCGCTTGCGGAGCTGACGCATAAGCGCCGTCTTTCCGCCCTGGGCCCCGGCGGCCTGTCGAGAGACCGCGCGGGCTTCGAGGTCCGAGACGTCCATTACAGCCACTATGGGCGCATGTGCCCGATTGAAACGCCGGAAGGTCCGAACATCGGACTGATTTCCTATTTGGCGACCTTTGCCAAAATCAATGAATACGGCTTTATTGAAGCGCCGTTCCGCCGCGTGGACAAAGCGACCGGCCGCGTTACCAGCGATGTGATTTATATGACCGCGGATATTGAGGACGATTATATCGTTGCGCAGGCGAACGAACCGCTCGACGAGCAGGGGCGTTTCAGGAATGCCAAGGTCAACGCCCGCTACCGCGACGAGTTCCTTGAAATTGAGCGAGAAAAAGCGGACTATATGGACGTTTCGCCAAGGATGGTTGTTTCCGTCGCCACCGCGATGATCCCCTTCCTGGAAAACGACGACGCCAACCGTGCGCTGATGGGCTCCAACATGCAGCGGCAGGCGGTTCCGCTTCTGAAAACCGAATCTCCGATCGTCGGGACCGGCATGGAATATAAAGCCGGCGTCGACTCCGGCGTATGCGTGATCGCCAAACACTCCGGCGTTGTCCGCAGCGTAAGCGCGGATGAAATCCGGGTGACCTGCGACGACGGCAGCGTCGACGTTTACCATGTTATTAAGTTTATGCGTTCCAACCAGGGAACATGTATCAATCAGGTTCCCGTTGTCGATGTCAACCAGAGGGTGGAGGCCGGTTCCGTCATTGCCGACGGCCCCGCGACCAAGGACGGCGAAATCAGTCTGGGTAAAAACGCCCTGATCGGCTTTATGACATGGGAAGGCTACAACTACGAGGATGCTGTTCTCATCAGCGAAAAGATTGTCCGCGACGATGTTTACACCTCCATTCATATTGAAGAATACGAAATTGAATCCAGGGACACGAAGCTCGGGCCGGAGGAAATCACAAGGGATATTCCGAACGTAAACGAGGATCTGCTCCACGATCTGGACGAAAACGGAATCATACGCATCGGCGCCGAGGTGCGCGCCGGCGATATTCTTGTCGGTAAGGTCACGCCGAAGGGCGAGACGGAGCTGACCGCCGAAGAGCGCCTGCTGCGCGCCATCTTCGGCGAAAAAGCCAGAGAGGTGAGGGACACCTCCCTGAGAGTGCCTCACGGCGAATACGGCATCGTGGTCGATGTAAAGGTATTTACCCGCGAAAACAGCCATGACGAGCTCAGCCCCGGCGTCAACAAGGTTGTCCGCTGCTATATCGCCCAGAAGCGCAAGATTTCCGTGGGCGATAAGATGGCCGGCCGCCATGGCAATAAGGGCGTTGTTTCCCGTATCCTTCCGGTGGAAGACATGCCGTTCCTGCCGGACGGCACCCCGCTGGACATTGTTCTGAACCCGCTGGGCGTTCCTTCCCGTATGAATATCGGACAGGTGCTCGAGGTTCACCTCGGCTATGCCGCAAAGGCGCTCGGCTGGAAGATCATGACCCCGGTATTCGACGGCGCGCACGAAGACGACATCGTCGAATGCTTTAAGAAGGCCGGCATCAGCGAGGACGGCAAGACCATTCTGAAGGACGGCCGTACCGGCGAGTTCTTTGACAGCCCGGTCACCGTCGGCATCATGTATTACCTGAAACTGCACCATCTGGTTGACGATAAGATCCACGCCCGCTCCACCGGCCCTTACTCCCTTGTCACGCAGCAGCCTCTGGGCGGCAAAGCGCAGTTCGGCGGCCAGCGCTTCGGCGAAATGGAAGTCTGGGCGCTGGAAGCATACGGCGCGGCGTACACCCTGCAGGAAATCCTTACCGTCAAGTCCGACGACGTCGTGGGCCGCGTAAAGACCTACGAAGCGATCGTGAAGGGTCAGAACATTCCGAAGCCGGGCGTTCCGGAATCGTTTAAGGTTCTGATCAAGGAACTGCAGTCCCTGGGCCTTGACGTCAAGGTACTGAACCAGAACAACGAGGAAATCGATCTGAAGCAGAACTTTGACGACGACGACGACATCGGCTTCAATCCTTCGGACGACAACTTTGACGAGCCGAACGTTGCCGACGACCTGGAAGGCTATTCGGTAGAGGACTCGGAAGACGACGAAAGCCTGTTTGACGACGCGGACGACTATATTGAAGACAACAACAGCGATGACAGTGACGAGGAAGATGAATTTGATAAGGACGAACCCTTTGACCTTAATTCTGACGGCAGCGACGAAATATAATAGAATGGGGTTGCAATATGGAATTTAATGTTTTTGAATCAATCAAGATCGGACTTGCTTCACCGGAAAAAATCAGGGAATGGTCCCATGGCGAAGTAAAAAAACCGGAAACGATCAATTATCGTACCCTCAAGCCCGAACGCGATGGTCTTTTCTGTGAACGTATCTTCGGGCCCCAAAAGGACTGGGAATGCCATTGCGGAAAGTATAAGAGAATTCGCTACAAAGGGAAAATCTGCGAACGCTGCGGCGTTGAGGTAACCCGGGCGAAGGTTCGCCGCGAGCGCATGGGCCACATCGAGCTGGCCGCTCCTGTTTCCCACATCTGGTATTTTAAGGGAATTCCCTCCAGGATGGGACTGATCCTTGATATATCCCCCCGTATGCTGGAAAAGGTCCTGTATTTCGCGCTGTATATCGTAACGGATCCCGGCAACGTCCGCGAGCTGCAGAAAAAGCAGCTCCTGAACGAAAAAGAGTACCGCGATATGCGTGAAAAGTACGAGGACGACTTTGAAGCCAGCATGGGCGCCGAAGCCATCAAAAAGCTTCTGGCGGAAATCGACCTCGACGTTGTTTCCGAAGAGCTCAAGAGCGAGCTTGCCGGTGCTTCCGGACAGAAGCGCGTCCGCATTCTGAAGCGCCTGGAAGTGATCGAAGCCTTCCGTCTTTCCGGCAACCGTCCGGAATGGATGATCCTCGATGTGGTTCCGGTTATTCCGCCGGATATCCGTCCGATGGTGCAGCTCGACGGCGGCCGTTTCGCAACGTCCGACTTAAACGACCTCTACCGCCGTGTAATCAACAGAAACAACCGCCTGAAAAGGCTTTTGGAGCTCGGCGCTCCCGATATCATTGTCCGCAACGAAAAGCGCATGCTGCAGGAGGCCGTCGACGCCCTGATCGACAACGGCCGCCGCGGCCGTCCGGTAACCGGCCCGAACAACCGTCCGCTGAAATCCCTTTCCGACATGCTGAAAGGCAAGCAGGGACGTTTCCGCCAGAACCTTCTGGGCAAGCGCGTGGACTATTCCGGCCGTTCCGTTATCGTGGTAGGCCCGGAGCTGAAAATGTACCAGTGCGGCCTTCCGAAGGAAATGGCGCTGGAGCTGTTCAAGCCCTTTGTCATGAAACGCCTTGTGGAAACCGGCGCCGCCGGAAACATCAAGGCCGCCAGAAAGGCGGTGGAGCGCGCGAAGCCCGAGGTTTGGGACGCGCTGGAAATCGTCATCAAGAACCACCCGGTCCTGCTGAACCGCGCGCCTACGCTGCACAGACTCGGTATTCAGGCGTTTGAGCCGGTTCTGGTTGAGGGCCGTGCCTTGAAGCTGCATCCGCTGGCCTGTACGGCTTACAACGCAGACTTCGACGGCGACCAGATGGCTGTTCACGTTCCGCTTTCCGCAGAGGCGCAGGCTGAGGCCCGCTTCCTGATGCTGGCCGCGGGCAACCTGCTGAAGCCTTCCGACGGACGCCCCGTTACCGTTCCTACACAGGATATGGTGCTGGGTTCCTATTACCTTACTTTGGAAAAGGACGGGGAACCCGGTGAGGGCAAAGTATTCAGGGATTATAACGAAGCCATTATGGCCTATGATTCCAAGATCGTCGGCCTTCACGCCAAGATCAAGGTCCGCAGGACAATGGAGATCAACGGGGAAGAGGTTTCCCGGCTGGTGGACACCACCGTGGGCCGCATGATCTTCAATAGGCCGATTCCTCAGGATCTGGGCTACATTGACCGCTCCAATCCCGATAATCTGTTTAAGTATGAAATTGATTTTCTGGTCGGCAAAAAGCAGCTGGGAGCCATCATTGACAAATGCATCAAGACGCACGGCACCGCTCAGACGGCCGACGTGCTGGACAGCATCAAGTCGCAGGGCTATAAATACTCCACCCTGAGCGCGATTACCGTCGCCGTCAGCGACGCAACGATTCCGCCGGAGAAGAAACAGATCATTGAAGCCGCCGAAAAGCAGATCGATGTCGTTGACGGCCAGTTCAAAATGGGTCTTCTTTCCGACAATGAGCGTTACAACGCGGTTCTGAAAACCTGGGCAAAGGCGACGGAGGATGTTTCCGTTGCGCTGCAGAAGAACCTGGACCGATACAACCCGATTTTCATGATGGCGGATTCCGGAGCCCGTGGCTCCATGAGCCAGATTCGCCAGCTGGCCGGTATGCGCGGACTGATTGCCAACACATCCGGTAAAACCATTGAAATTCCGATCAGGGCCAACTACCGTGAGGGGCTGAACATTCTGGAATACTTCATTTCCTCCCGCGGCGCCAGAAAGGGACTGGCGGACACCGCTCTGAGAACGGCCGACTCCGGTTACCTGACCCGCCGCCTGGTCGACGTTTCCCAGGACGTCATCATTCGTGAGGACGACTGCGGCGCGACCGACGGCCTTGAGGTATACGATATCCGCGAGGGCAAGGAAGCGATCGAACCCCTTCACGAGCGTCTGCTCGGCAGATATCTTGTCGAGGACTTTGTCGATGAGAAGACGGGCGAGGTCCTTGTTTCCAAGGATAAGCTGATGAGCGATGAGGACGCCGACATCATTGTCAAGAGCGGCGTGGAGCGTATTAAGATCCGTTCCGTGCTGAACTGCTGCGCGAAGCACGGCGTCTGCAAGAAGTGCTACGGCGCGAACCTTGCGAACGGCCAGACGGTCGCGGTCGGCGAAGCGGTCGGAATTATCGCGGCGCAGTCCATCGGCGAGCCGGGCACACAGCTTACCATGAGAACCTTCCACACCGGCGGTGTCGCCAGTTCGGAGGATATCACACAGGGCCTTCCGCGTGTTGAAGAGCTTTTCGAAGGCCGCAAGCCAAAGCATCTTGCCATTATCAGTGAGATAGCCGGCTCGATTTCCTTTGAGGAGATCAAGAAGAACCGCCATGTCGTCGTGACGAACTCCGAAACGGGCGATTCCAAGTCCTACCTGATCCCGTACGGTTCCCGCGTGATTGTCGCGGACGGCCAGCAGATCAAAGCCGGAACAAGGGTGACCGAAGGCTCCGTCAATCCGCACGACGTTCTTGCGATCAGCGGTACCCACGCCGTTCAGGACTACCTCATCGAGGAAGTCCAGCGCGTTTACCGGATGCAGGGCGTTGATATCAACGATAAGCATATCGAGGTCATTGTCCGCCAGATGATGAAGAAGGTCAAGATCGAGGACTCCGGCGATACCACGCTTCTGCCGAGCTCGCTGATTGAGAAGGCGGAGCTGGAAACAGAGAACCAGGCCATCCGCGACCGTATCAAAAACGGCGAGGCGGACCTGAAAGAGGCTACCGCTTCACCGGTTCTGCTTGGGATTACGAAGGCTTCGCTCGCGACCGATTCTTTCCTGTCGGCCGCCTCCTTCCAGGAGACGACGCGTGTCCTGACCGACGCCGCCATCAAGGGCAAGGTCGACCCGCTGCTCGGACTGAAGGAAAACGTCATTATCGGAAAGCTGATCCCCGCCGGCACGGGCATGAAATGCTACAGCGACGTAAGGATCGAGCCCGTAAATCAAGACTTGACAAACGACGCGGTATAGCCTTATAATAAACAATTGTGATGGTTTACTGATTGAGCGCTTCATTCCTGTTCTGAGGCTGATCCTTCGGGACAGGAATCAGTTGTTTAAAGATTATTTTACTGTTACGGCGGATATACTATATATTCGCTTAACATATAAAAATTGATGTGAGGAGGTGTCTTATGCCAACATTTAACCAGTTAGTCCATACGGGCAGAGAAGTTGCTGTGGCAAAGGCGAAAGCCCCTGCGCTTTTGAAGGGCTGGAATTCCAAGAAACGTGTTTCCATCGACCAGGATTCCCCGCAAAAACGTGGTGTCTGCACAACGGTAAAGACCGCGACCCCGAAGAAACCGAACTCCGCGCTCAGAAAGATCGCCAGAGTCAGGCTTTCCAACGGAATCGAAGTCAGTGCTTACATTCCCGGTGTCGGCCACAATCTTCAGGAACACAGTGTCGTGATGATCCGCGGCGGCCGTGTGAAGGACCTGCCTGGCGTGCGTTACCACATTATCCGCGGTACGCTTGACGCGCAGGGCGTGGCACAGCGTATGCAGGCTCGTTCCAAGTATGGCGCAAAGCGGCCGAAGGCCGGCGCGGCGAAGGCTGCGAAAAAATAAGGTAGTTTAAATTGACAGAAACCGAACGGCTGCATGTTTTGAAACAGAATGCGGCGGCGTTTTTCATATAGAAACGCCTCTGTGTTGGCCACGGGAGTTTGTCGCTTTCGAGTACCTGTGATATCATTCATGTGAAGGAGGGAAGTAAAGTGCCAAGAAGAGGTAATATCGCAAAACGCGACGTTTTGCCCGATCCACTGTATAATTCCAAGCTTGTAACACGTCTCGTCAATAATATTATGGTCGACGGTAAGAAGGGCGTAGCCCAGAAGATCGTTTATGGCGCATTTGATATTATCAACGAGAAAACAGGGAAAGAGCCTTTGGAGGTTTTTGAGGCCGCTATGGAAAATGTTATGCCGGCCCTCGAAGTCAAGGCCCGCCGTGTCGGCGGTGCAACCTACCAGGTTCCTATGGAGGTTCGCCCTGAAAGAAGACAAACATTAGGCTTACGTTGGATAACCAACTATTCAAGACTTAGATCTGAGAAGACGATGAGAGAGAGACTTGCCGGTGAAATTCTTGATGCTGTAAATGGTGCTGGCGGCGCTGCCAAGAAGCGTGACGATACGCATAAGATGGCGGAGGCCAATAAGGCGTTTGCTCATTACAGATGGTAATCCAACACTTGTTGGTCTGTTACCTGAAATAGTGTACAAACCCCAACATTTCAGACTTTAAGGAGGAAACTATGCCAAGGCAGGTATCACTTGAATTAACCCGCAATATCGGTATTATGGCGCACATTGATGCCGGTAAAACAACAACAACGGAACGTATCCTGTATTACACAGGGATTAACCATAAGATTGGCGAAGTGCATGATGGTGCTGCGACCATGGACTGGATGGTGCAGGAGCAGGAGAGAGGGATTACCATTACCTCCGCTGCGACTACCTGCTTTTGGAAGGGCCACCGGATCAACATCATTGACACCCCTGGCCACGTTGACTTTACCGTGGAAGTTGAGCGTTCGCTGCGCGTGCTCGACGGTTCGGTAACGGTTTTCTGCGCCAAGGGCGGTGTTGAGCCGCAGTCGGAAACGGTTTGGCGTCAGGCTGAGGAATATCATGTCCCCCGTATGGCTTATGTAAATAAAATGGACATCATGGGCGCGGATTTCTATCGCGTCGTCCAGATGATGAAAGATCGGCTGAAGTGCAATGCCGTGCCGATCCAGCTCCCCATCGGCAGCGAGGATACCTTTAAGGGCATCATCGACCTTGTCGATATGAAGGCTGATATTTACTACGACGATATGGGCAAGGACATGAAAGTGGAGGATATCCCGGAGGATATGCTCGAGCTTGCCAACAAGTATCATACCGAACTGATTGAGCATGTTGCGGAGCAGGACGATGCTCTGATGGAGAAGTACCTGAACGGGGAGACCCTCACGAAGGAAGAAATCATATCTACAATCCGTAAATCCACGATTGCCAACCATATGGTTCCCGTCACCTGCGGTACTTCTTACAGAAACAAGGGCGTTCAAAAGCTTCTCGACGCTATTATCGCTTATATGCCCGCTCCGACGGATGTCCCCGCGATCAAGGGGATCAATCCGGAAACCGGCGAGGAACAGGACTGCCATTCCAGTGACGAAGAGCCGTTCGCCGCTCTGGCGTTTAAGATTGCCACGGATCCGTATGTCGGAAAGCTGTGCTTCTTCCGCGTCTACTCCGGCTCCATTCAGGCCGGCTCCAGCGTTTATAACTCGACCAAGGACAACAACGAGCGTTTGGGCCGTATTCTTCAGATGCACGCCAATCACCGTCAGGATATCGACGTTGTTTATGCCGGTGATATTGCGGCTGCGGTGGGTTTGAAAAACACCACCACAGGTGATACGCTTTGTGATGAAAAGCATCCGGTCATTCTGGAATCCATGGAATTCCCGGATCCGGTTATTGAAGTCGCAATTGAGCCGAAGACAAAGGCCGGCCAGGAAAAAATGGGCATTGCCCTCGCAAAGCTTGCGGAAGAAGATCCTACCTTTAAGGCATATACCAATGAGGAAACGGGTCAGACGATCATCGCGGGCATGGGCGAGCTTCACCTTGAGATCATTGTCGACAGACTGCTGCGCGAGTTCCATGTGGAAGCGAACGTCGGCAAGCCGCAGGTATCCTATAAGGAAACCATCCGCGGAAATGCGGACGTCGACACCAAGTATGCCCGTCAGTCCGGCGGCCGCGGCCAGTACGGCCACGTTAAGATCCGCATTGAGCCGAATCCGGGCAAAGGCTACGAGTTTGTCAACGCCGTCGTCGGCGGCGCGATCCCGAAGGAATATATCCCTGCCGTTGACCAGGGTATTCAGGGCGCTATGCTCACCGGCGTTCTCGCCGGCTATCCGGTAGTCGACACCAAGGTAACCCTTTACGATGGCTCTTACCACGAGGTCGACTCCTCCGAAATGGCGTTTAAAATCGCCGGTTCCATGGCTTTCAAAGAGGCTATGAGAAAGGCGAATCCGGTCATTCTGGAACCGATCATGAAGGTTACCGTTACCGTGCCAGAGGAGTACATGGGCGACATCATCGGCGATTTGAACTCCCGCCGCGGCATGATCGAAGGCATGGATGCGATTCCGGGGGCAGAGCAGATCAGGGCGCATGTTCCGCTTTCTGAAATGTTTGGCTACGCAACCGATATGCGTTCCAAGACACAGGGCAGAGGCCAGTACGTCATGGAACCCGCCACTTCTACGGAAGTGCCGAAGTCGGTTTCGGAAAACATTATTTCTTCACGCAGCAAAAAGTCCGAATAACTTGTAAAAATACGCTTGATTTTTATTGATGTTATTGATAAAATGATAGGCATAGCTGAATCGTTAAAATTATTATCGTGTAAATAAAAAGGAGGAATTCCAATGGCAAAAGCAAAATTTGACAGATCCAAACCCCACGTAAACATTGGTACTATCGGCCACGTTGACCATGGCAAGACCACGTTGACCGCGGCGATTACCAAGGTCCTTAACTTCAGCGGTGAGGCTGATTTCGTTGACTATGCAAATATTGATAAGGCTCCTGAAGAGAGAGAGCGCGGTATTACCATCAATACTTCTCACGTTGAGTATCAGACGGCTGCCCGTCACTATGCTCACGTTGACTGCCCGGGCCACGCCGACTATGTAAAGAACATGATCACCGGCGCTGCACAGATGGACGGTGCTATCCTTGTTGTTTCCGCTGCTGACGGCCCGATGCCGCAGACCAGAGAGCACATCCTTCTGGCCCGTCAGGTTGGCGTGCCTTATATTGTTGTATTCATGAACAAGGTCGACCAGGTTGACGATCCCGAGCTCCTTGATCTTGTTGAGATGGAAATCCGTGACCTTCTGAACGAGTACGAGTTCCCGGGCGACGACACACCGGTCATCCGCGGCTCCGCCCTTGAAGCTCTCGAATCCAAATCTACGGATACGGACGCGCCGGAGTACAAATGCATTCATGAGCTGATGGACGCTGTCGACAGCTTCATCCCGACTCCTGAGCGTAAATCCGACCTTCCTTTCCTTATGCCTGTTGAAGACGTCTTCACCATTACCGGCCGCGGCACGGTCGCTACCGGCAGGGTCGAGCGCGGTAGGGCTAAGGTCGGCGAAGAAGTTGAGATCATCGGTCTGACCGAAGAGCGCAGAAAGTCCGTTATCACAGGCCTTGAAATGTTCAAAAAGACCCTTGATTTCGCAGAAGCCGGCGATAATGTCGGTGTTCTTCTCCGCGGTATTCAGAGAACGGAAATTGAGCGCGGCCAGGTTCTTGCAAAGCCGGGAACCATTCATCCGCACACAAAGTTCCGCGGCCAGGTTTACGTCCTGACCAAGGATGAAGGCGGCCGTCATACTCCTTTCTTCAACAACTACCGTCCTCAGTTCTATTTCAGAACGACAGACGTAACAGGCGTTATCTCCCTGCCGGAAGGCACTGAGATGTGCATGCCCGGCGATAACGTCGAAATGGACGTTGAGCTGATCACTCCGATCGCTATTGAAGAGGGCCTCCGCTTCGCTATCCGTGAAGGCGGCCACACAGTTGGCTCCGGCGTTGTTATCAAGATCAACGTTCAGTAATCTGTGACTCTTGTTTGTAAGGCCTTGCCCGAAAGGGCAGGGCCTTTTTACGTTTTAAGCGGGTGCGCTTGTGCGGGTAAAAAGTAGCTTTCTGACGACAGTCATGTTATAATGTAGACCAATAAAGCGTGGGTTCGCCAAAATATCATTTTTATTGAAAGAAACCATACTAACCGCCTGGCAGGGAAGGATTCAAATAACTTTTTAGGGGTTTTTATATGAAGAAGGATCAAAACAATCTATCCCGGGTCGTTTTCCGTGTGTGTCTTGCTGTGGTTCTGACAGGCGCCTGTGTTGCCTCCATGGTTTTCTTCCTGCGGAATCAGGGAAACGGAATGGCAAGTCTGCCGTCCGGAGTATCCGTGGCGGCTTCGTCGGAAGCGGTGTCAAAAGCGGAGTCCAAACCGGTTCAAAAGCCGGTTTCCATTACGATTCTGGGCGTCGGCGACGACCTGATTCACGATGTGATCTATCAGCAGGCACAGAGCCGGGCGGGAGGAAAAGGCTTTGATTTTTCTCCGGTTTATGCGCGCATAGCGGCGGATATCAAAAATGCGGACGTCTCCGTCATCAATCAGGAAACGCCGCTTGCGGGAAAGATTGCGCCGCCGTCGGGCTATCCGCGCTTCAACTCCCCCACGGAACTGGGGGACGAGCTGGTCGATCTGGGGTTTGACGTCATTAATCACGCCAACAACCATGTTTTGGACAAAAACGAGGCGGGCCTTGCCGCCACGCTGGACTATTGGGCGACCAAACCGTCCGTAAAGGTCGTGGGCGCCTACCGCGATGAGGAAGATTTGCAGAATATCCGGATCGTGGAATCGAAGGGGATCAAAACCGCCCATATCGGCATTACGGAAATGACAAACGGGCTTTATCTTCCCAAAAATTCCAAATACCGGCTGATTTACGCAAGTGAGACCGACCGGATAGAAAAACTGATCAAAAAAGCGAAATCAATGGCGGACGTCGTGGTTATCTCCGTACATTGGGGAAATGAGAATACCTACACGCTTTCGGACAAGCAGAAAACGCTTGCGCAGAATATGGTCGATTGGGGAGCGGATATCATCTTCGGAAATCACCCCCACGTTTTGCAGAAGCTGACGGTCCTGACCCGGAAGGACGGGACGCAGTGCCCCGTTATTTTTGCGTTCGGCAACCTTGTTTCCGCCCAGCAGAGCGGGGACAATATGGTCAGCGGCATCCTGACCGTTACGATGACCAAGGATTTTACAACGAACAAAACGACCTTTACGGATATGAAATTCAAGCCGATCGTCACGCACTACGGCAAGGGATGCGCGGGGATTACGATCTATCCGCTGAGCCAGTATACGGACGCTCTGGCCGCCGCTCACGGCGTAAGGCGTTATACTCCGGCGTTCAGCCTGAAATACATCAACAATATTGTCAGTCAGAGTATTCCGAAAGAATATCTGCAGAAAGATTGACACACCATTTTCACAGTGCTATAATAATATCAATTAAATAATAGTTGTCTTCGGGGCGGGGTGCAATTCCCCACCGGCGGTAAAGCGGCGCAAGCCGACGAGCCCGCGAGCGAAAGCTGATTTGGTTTGATTCCAAAGCCGACGGTATAGTCCGGATGGAAGAAGATTGCGCGTATTTGCGTATACTTTCGTCCCGCAGTTTTTTACTGTGGGACTTTTTTTCGTTGGCAGCTAAAAAAGGAGTTTTTAAATGAGAAAGATGAAGTAGCCCGCGCGTTTCCTGCATCCTTTTCACCCGCTCCAGGCCGAAGCGAAAATACATAGGAAGAAGATAGGAGAAATCATGAATACGATTACAAACGAAAAAAAGTCAGCGAAATTATTGGATACCAGGGGCATCGCGCAGATCGGAATTCTGTCCGCGATCGCCGCCGTCCTGATGGTCGTGGAAATACCGCTCTGGTTTGCGCCCAGCTTTTATAAGATCGATCTGAGCGAGCTTCCCGTTTTGATCGGCAGCTTTGCGATGGGCCCTTTTGCCGGCGTTGTTATTGAGCTGGTCAAGATATTGCTCTACCTTGTCATTCACGGAAGCTCGACGGGCGGAGTCGGCGATATCGCGAACTTTATCGTCGGCTGTTCGTTTGTCATTCCCAGCGCATTGATCTACAAACACCATAAATCGAAGAAAAGCGCGCTGATCGGTATGGCGGTCGGTACGTTTACGCTGGTTGTGGCGGGAAGCCTGCTGAACGCTTTCGTGCTGCTGCCGTTTTACGCCAAGATGTTTAATATGCCGCTGGACGCGCTTGTCGCGATGGGCCATGCGGTCAATCCTTCCATCAACGATCTTACATCCTTTGTCATGCTTGCGGTAGCGCCGTTCAACCTGCTGAAGGGAGTGCTGGTCTCCGCTGTGACCATGCTGACCTATAAGCGTGTCAGCCCGATTCTGCACAACAGGATCGGCAGAAGATAATCCTTTATTGAAACCGTACAGTTTATCCCCGATCGGGGACATGCGCTTTGCCAATTTTGTTCTTTACGATCCATCTGATCTGTGGTATAATCATACCAGAAAATTAAATATGCCCTTATCAAGAGTGACGGAGGGAACAGGCCCTATGATGTCCGGCAACCTACAAAGCGTAAGGTGCCAATTCCTGCGGTAAAGCCGAAAGATGAGGTAATCATAAACGCCGTTCGGATTTTCCGGACGGCGTTTTCTATTTTTATTTTAGGAGGATTGCTCAATGGCAAGACATTTTTTTACATCGGAATCAGTGACGGAAGGCCATCCGGACAAACTCTGTGACCAGATTGCGGACGCCGTGCTGGATGAAATTATTGCGCAGGACCCGCAGGCTCACGTTGCGTGTGAGGTGACGGCCACCACCGGCGTGATCCACGTCATGGGAGAGATTTCCACCGACTGCTATGTGGATATCGCTTCGATTGCAAGGCAGGTGGTCAAGGACATCGGCTACGACGACCCCGCCTGCGGCTTTGACGGCAACACCTGCGGGGTGATCACCTCCATCGATATCCAGTCGCCCGATATCGCGATGGGCGTCAATCAGTCCTATGAGGCGAAGCAGGGCGCGACAGACGCAAACGACGTGACCGGCGCGGGCGACCAGGGCATGATGTTCGGATACGCCTGCGACGAAACGCCGGAGCTGATGCCGCTTGCCGTCTCTCTGGCGCACAGGCTGTCGAAGCGCCTGAGCCAGGTCAGAAAGGACGGTACCCTGTCCTATCTGCGGCCGGACGGAAAAACGCAGGTAACCGTGGAGTACGACGGGAACGAGCCGGTGCGCGTGGACACCGTTGTCGTTTCCGCCCAGCATGACCCCGACGCCACGCTGGAGCAGATCAGAAAGGATATTATCACGCATGTAATCAAAGCGGTGATCCCCGAAAAATGGCTGGACGACAAGACGAAGTTCTTTGTCAACCCGACCGGCCGTTTCGTGATCGGCGGCCCGGTGGGCGACAGCGGACTGACCGGAAGAAAAATCATCGTTGACACTTACGGCGGCTACGGCAGGCACGGAGGCGGATCTTTCTCGGGAAAGGATCCTACCAAGGTCGACCGTTCCGCGGCTTACGCGGCGCGCTACGCGGCAAAGAACGTTGTTGCGGCGGGACTGGCGAAAAAATGTGAAATTCAGATCGCCTACGCGATCGGCGTGGCAAGGCCCGTTTCCATTATGGTGGATACGTTCGGCACTTCCCAATACAGCAACGACGAGCTCGCGGCGGCGGTGGAAAAGGTGTTTGACCTTCGTCCCACGGCGATTATCCATGACCTGGACCTTCGCCGTCCCATTTACCGTTCCGTTTCCAATTACGGCCATATGGGCCGTGAGGACCTGAACGTTGCGTGGGAAAAGCGCGACAAGGCCGACGCCCTGAAAGCCGCGCTGGCAAAATAAGCATAGCATTTGGTCGCCTCGGCACATAAACTGTGTTGAGGTGACTTTTTATGCTTGAGATTCTTGCGAAGATCGCTTTTGTTCTTCTGGCTGTCGTCGGCGCCGCTGAAATCGTCAGGAATATCATTTTCTGGATGCTCAGGCCCTCCCGCCCGGGCAAGCTTTATCTGGTCGTTTCCATGGAAGGCCACGATGAAGGCGCCGAAATGCTGCTGGAAAGCGCGATCGAAAGACTGAAATGGATTCGCGGCGGCGAAAAAATGCTGATTTGTCTTGACAAGGGAATGGATGAAGAAACAAGCGTGGTATGCAGGATTATTTCCAACCGAAACCCCGGGGTAGAGGTCTGTACTCCCGAAGAACTGCCGGATATTCTATGTCAATAAATTTGCAAATACATAGCTCATGTATTATACTGAATTTATGAATCATAAAATACGAGGGAGTTTTATGCGGGAAGATCAGATGCTGGAAATGACCGGTTCCGTGGAACAGGTCATTTTTAAAAATGAGAAAAACGGATATGCGATTATAGAAATCAATAACGGGGAAGAATTGGTTACGGCCGTGGGCACGATGCCGCTGGTCAGCGCGGGCGAGGAAGTGCGCGTTGTGGGCGGCTGGATCAATAATCCGAACTACGGGACCCAATTTAAGGTGGAAGGCTTCGAGCGCTCGAAGCCTTCCACTGCGGCCGCCATGCTGAAATACCTCTCGTCGGGCGCCGTCCGGGGCATCGGCCCGGCTACCGCCGGGAAAATTGTGGACATGTTCGGCATGAACGCGCTGCAGGTGCTGGAAGAGGAACCGGAGCGCCTTTGCGCCATTAAGGGCATTACCAGGGCAAAGGCGAAAAAAATGGGCGATGAGTTCAAAAAGATACACGGCATCCGGGAAATCATGCTGTATTTGAGCAGCTTCGGCATTTCGCCCGACGAGGCCGTCCGAGTCTGGAAGCTCTATGGCCCGCAGGCCGCGGAGCGCGTGCAGGAGGACCCCTACTGCCTGTGCGGGGACGGGCTGGAAATCGGCTTTGAGCGTGCCGACGAGATTGCCGCTTCGCTTGAGCGGCCGCAGGACGACGGCTGCAGGGTCCGCGCAGGCATTCTGCACGTTCTGAAGCACAATATCAGCAATGGCCACACCTGCCTGCCCGCGGACAAGCTTCTGACCGCCGCGCAGAAGATGCTCGGCATTGGGCCGGAGCAGGCCTTTGACACGCTGGAAGCCCTGAAGGCGGAAGCGTCTGTCTGCGCCGTCCTTTTTGATGGCCGGGAGTATATTTTTACCCCCAAGCTGTACCGGTCCGAGCTGTACTCCGCGGGAAGGCTGAACATGATGCTTCGCTTTCCGGCGCAGTCCATCCTTGGAATCGACAATTATATCTCAGATATTGAGGAAACGTTTCAGATTCAGTACGCCGACGGACAGAAGCGGGCGATAAAAGAGGCTCTTTCCAAAGGAATGCTGATTTTGACGGGCGGACCGGGAACCGGAAAAACCACCACCCTCAACGCGATCATCAGGATTCTGGAAACGAAGGGGGAGAAGGTTCTGCTCGCCGCGCCGACCGGCAGAGCGGCCAAGCGGATGTCCGAGCTGACGGGACAGGACGCGAAAACGATCCACCGCTTGCTGCAGGTGGAATGGGATGAAAACGATCTGCCCGTGTTTTCCAAAAACGAAAAGAACCTTCTGGAATGCGACGCGCTGGTCATTGACGAGCTGTCCATGGTGGACGCCAGTATTTTCGAGGCGGTTCTGCGCGCCCTGCCGCTCGGCTGCCGCCTTATCATGGTCGGCGACTGCGACCAGCTGCCCTGCGTCGGGCCGGGCAACGTGCTGGGCGACCTGATCGCCACCGGACTGCTGCCCGTTGTCCAGCTCAATCAGATTTTCCGCCAGTCCATGCAGAGCCTGATTGTTATGAACGCGCACAGAATTGTAAAAGGGCAGATGCCGGAGCTTTCCGTCAGAAACAGCGACTTTTTCTTTCTGCCGTACGGAAGCCCCGCGGAAATCAGTTCCACGATTGTTGATTTGTGTGCGGCCCGTCTGCCCGCGAGCTACGGATACTCGCCTTTGTCGGATATCCAGGTGCTGTCTCCTTCCAGAAAAGGGGAGTTGGGTACCGTGGAGCTCAACAAAAGGCTGCAGGCAGTGATCAATCCTCCGGAGAAAACAAAAAATGAAATCACCATTAACGGCACCCTGTTCCGGGAGGGCGACAAGGTGATGCAGATCAAAAACGACTATAACCTGGCTTGGGTGAAACCGGACGGGACAAGCGGGGAAGGCGTTTTTAACGGCGATCTCGGTATTCTGTGCGGCATTGACCGCCGCGCTTCCACTATTACCGTGCAGATGGATGACCGCATGGTGCTTTACGAGCTGGAGACCGCGGCGGAGCTGGAGCTTGCCTATGCCATGACGGTACACAAGAGCCAGGGAAATGAATTCACCGCCGTCGTGATGCCCATGTTTCAGGGAGCGCCCCAGCTTTCCTACAGGAATTTATTGTATACCGCAATTACGCGTGCAAAGTCCCTTCTGATTCTTGTCGGGTCGCAGAAAGCGATTCAGCATATGGTTGAAAACGATAAAAAAATGCGCCGGTACTCCGGGCTTTCCTATTTTTTGACCGGAGGCGCGCAGAATGAGTGCTAAGCTTTTTTCCGTGCTTCTGGATATGGTTTTTCCTCCGAAGTGCATTTTCTGCCGCGGGATCGTTTCCTCCGGGAAATCCGTATGTGAAAAATGCGAAAAAGAAATTTTACATACCTCCGGCGAAAAATGCATTTATCTGCCGGGTTCCGGTGAAACTATTTTATGTGCCGCGCCCTATTTATACAGCGGGAAAATCCGGGAATCCATTCTCCGGTTCAAATTTTACGGGCAAAAGGATTTCGCGGATTTTTATGCGGAGAGCATGTCCGCGCAAATCAGAAAAAGCTTTCCCAAAGCGCGGTTCGATTCCGTTACGTCCGTTCCCATCTCCGGGGAGCGCTACAAATCGAGGGGCTATAATCAGTCGGAGCTTTTGGCAAGGGCGGTCGCAAAACGCCTCGGCCTCCCTTACCGGGAATATCTGGTCAAGCTCCGGGACAACCGGGAACAGCACAAGCTGAGCGAAAAGGAACGACGCAGCAATGTCCGGGGCGTCTACCGGATCAGGGACGGGGAACAGACAGCGGAAAAAAGCCTCCTGCTGATAGACGATATTGTGACTACCGGCGCCACGCTGGGGGAGTGCGGCTGTGTTCTGCTTGACGGCGGAGCAAAGAAGATAACGTGTGCCGCGGCAGCCCGAGCACTTTGAGTTGAAAAATTTCCGGCTTTGTAATAATATAATAGGATGAATATAGATTGGATGTGATTACGTGCTGGGTACTGACATTGCGATAGATCTTGGTACATCAGCCGTCAAGATTTACCTTGACGGAAAAGGCATTATACTTAACGAACCGGCAGTTGTTGCCGTTAACGTGGAGACGGACGAAGTTGTGGCAATCGGCTCGGAAGCCTACAGGATGGTAGGACGTACCTCGGACAAGATTTCCGTTTCCCATCCGCTTTGCAACGGCGTCATTTCCAATTTTGATCTGGCGCAGTATCTGATTAGCAATTATTTGAAAAAAATCAGCGGGAGCAAGGTTTTTATGCCCCGCGTTGTCGTCAGCGTGCCGTGCCAGATTACAGAGGTTGAGAAACGCGCGGTGGTGGACGCGATCAGCGCGGCGGGCGTGCGTAAAATCTGTCTGATCGAGGAACCTGTGGCCGCGGCGCTCGGCGCCGGTGTGGATATCTCCACGCCGCACGGTACCCTGATCGTCGATATCGGCGGAGGCACGACGGATATGGCGGTGCTTTCCCTGAGCGGCATCGCGATCTCGCGTTCCATTAAGGTCGCGGGGAATGCCTTTGACGAAGCAATCATCAAGTATATCCGAAGAAAATACAATTTAATTATCGGTCAGCGGATGGCTGAGGAAGCGAAAACCGCGATCGGCTGCGTGTATCCCAGAAAGGATCTGTGCAGTCACAGAATTAAGGGCAGAAATGCAATGACCGGGCTGCCGCAGTGGGCGGATATCTCCTGCGACGAAATGCTGGAAGCTCTGATTGAACCGGCGATGCAGATTGTCCGGACCATTCAGGAGATGCTGGAAAAAACGCCGCCGGAGCTGATGGGGGATGTTTATTCGGACGGCATTATTCTGACGGGCGGGTCGGCCCAGCTTTACGGAGTCGATACGCTGATTTCCAAAAAGGCGAAAATGCCGGTGAAGCTTGCCGAGGATTCCCAGATCTGCGTTGCGCTGGGAGCGGGCAAGGCCATTCAGTTTATTGACGACATACAAAATAAGAGGTACGGCGTACTGAATCCGCTGAGTTCCGCTTATTAATTCAACAGAAATAATTCCAAAAACAGCCGCCGCTGCAGTGCTGCAGCGGCGGCTGTCGTTATCGGCAGAATTTATTTGCTCATCATATAGTTGATAAACATCAGTTCATCTTCCGGGTTTTCTACGTTCAGTTCGGCTGAAACCGTCGAATTTTTCGCACTTTCCAAAAGCGCCCGCACACCGTACAGCTGGCAGAGCTTGCTTTTCAGATTCAGGGTGTTTCCGTCCTCGGTAATCAGGTAGACATTCCCTTTTGCTTTGTCCAAGAGTTCAATCAGTTTTACCACATCGATGTCGTACAGCTTCATATTCTTAAACCTCCTAAATAATGGGATCTCCTTCTGAGCAGATTATAGCATGTGCCTTTGACAAATACAATAACCCGCCGGCTGATCTTTTTTTACTGTTCAAAATAAGGGTATCAAAGAAAAGGATCCTTTTCTTTCTATGATGATATTACCATACATTATGCACAATTGCAAGTGAATAAATTTGTGCAAGAATTCATTTTGAAAAGGAAACTGGAAAACATTTCAGCCATTCCTTTCCTTTGAATGTGGAATCTATAAAATTTACATATCGTTCATTAAATTATGGTGTCAGATATAGTAAAATAATATACGAATACTTTAAAATATGCTATGATTATAAGGATGATTCTGTGTTTGGTTACGTAAGACCGCAAAAATCGGAGCTGCTTGTCCGTGAGTATGAACAGTACAAGGGGGTATACTGTTCCCTGTGCCGTCAGCTGGGCAAAAGCTACGGAATCGTGTCGCGTCTTACTTTAAGCTATGACTGCACTTTCTATGCACTGATGCTGCTTGCGTTTCGTCCGGAGTGTCCCGGCTTTCAAAGCGGCCGCTGCGTTGTCAATCCGCTGAAAAAATGCTCCTTCTGCAGTTCGGGGGAACCGGAATTCGTCTCTGCTTCAGCCCTTTCCGTCATTATGACTTACTATAAAATCCGGGACGATATTGCGGATTCCCGCTTCTGGGGAAAGCTTCGCGCGTATGCCCTGCTGCTTCTCGCGGCGCGGGCGCACAGAAAAGCCGCCGCCGATTTTCCCCGGCTGGACGCAATTGTTTCGGCTTCCGTGGAAGAACAGAAGGCCGCGGAGCAGTCGCCCGACCCGTGCCTTGATTCCTGCGCGGAGCCTACGGCGAAGATGCTGCGGCAGGTTTTTGAGGCTTCTGCCGGGGAGGACGAGGGGCCCGATGCTCCCAAAGTACGGATTTTGCGGCAGTTTGGTTATTTTTTAGGCCGCTGGGTATATATTATGGACGCCGCGGACGATATGGAAAAGGATCTGAAAACAGCGTCGTTCAATCCGTTTATTATCCGATGCGGCTTGAATGAGGCCAGCAGCCCGGAGGAACTGGAAAAGGCGAAAAGCTATGCAAACGAGGTTCTGAACCTGACGCTTTCCCAACTGACGGCCGCTTTGAATATTTTGGATTTGGATCATTTTGGCGAGATCGTTCAGAATGTCGTTTTGAAAGGTTTGCCGGAAATACAAAAAGAATTACTATTTAAGAAGGAGAAAGCGCATGTCAGATCCTTATAAGGTATTGGGAGTATCTCCAAACGCGACAGACGACGAGATAAAAACCGCTTACCGCGAACTTGCCAAAAAATATCACCCCGATAATTACTCCGGAAGTCCGATCGCCGACCTTGCCGGTGAAAAGATGAAAGAAATTAACGAGGCTTACGATACGGTTGTCGCACAAAGAAAACAGCAGAAAAACGGCGGCTACGCCGGGTATACGGCGCCGAATACGGGCTATCCCGGCCAGAGCTACGGGAATTCTTATTCCTCCGGCTTCAATGACGTGCGGAATCTGATTATGTTGGGCCGTATTGCGGACGCGGAACAGATTCTGAACGGCGTTCCGTCGGAAAGCAGGAATGCCGAATGGTATTTTTTAAAGGGTACCGTGCTGTACAAAAGGGGATGGCTGGAAGAGGCCTACAATCATTTTTCCAGGGCCTGCCAGATGGACCCCTACAACGGCGAATACCGCGCCGCTATGAACCAGGTTACCAATCAGCGCAACGGCGTGTATGGAGGGTACAACCCCAGTGTGCCGCGCACCGGCAGCTGCAGCGGGTGCGATATCTGCTCTTCCTTGATCTGTACCGACTGCTGCTGCGAATGTATGGGCGGAGATTTGATTCCCTGCTGCTGATTTTGTTCGGGGAGGAATCGACTTGAGCAGAACGATTCGTTTGGCCTTTTGCGGAGTTATCACGGCGCTTTGCACCGTGACGATGTTTTTGACCGGACTGGTTTCCATCGGAACCTATGCTTTGCCCGCTTTTGCCGGCATTTTGCTGATCGTGGTCGTCGTTGAGCTGGGCGTGGGCTGGGCGTGGCCTGTCTATCTCGCGTCGTCGGTTCTTTCTCTTCTGCTTGCGGGAGATAAAGAGGCGGCTCTGCTGTTCGTCGTTTTTTTCGGCTATTACCCGATTCTGAAAGCCCAGATTGAGGGGCTGCACCGCCGTGCTTTGTCTTATTTCCTGAAGTTTGCGGTTTTTAATGCCGCGATGATCCTGGGATTTTTTCTCAGCATCCGGGTGCTCGGCGTACCGGAGGACAGCTTTACCGTTTTCGGGATCTATCTTCCGTGGGCCTTTCTGGCTGCCGGCAATTTCGTGTTCGCCGTGTACGATTACGCGATTTCCTCCCTCGTTGCGCTGTATTTTCAGAGATTTCACCGGTTTGTCGGCAAATGGCTGAAATAAGAGAGGGCTAATGCTAATACTACCCCTGTAAAGGGGAATTTTTTTTGCGAAAGGCAGAAAATGAATCGCGGGGAATTCCTTCCTGCAAAAACATAGAAAGGCACTTGATTTTTATGCCGTTTCGAATTAATATGGATAACAGGAGTTGGTAGAATGAATAATTTGTTAGCCGTCAGAATAAGAAACAGGATGGGCGACTTTTCAAAAGGGCAAAAGCTGATTGCAAAATATATTGAGGAACACTACGACAAGGTGGCGTTTATGACCGCTTCCAAGCTGGGCGCCACCGTCGGTGTCAGCGAGTCGACGGTCGTCCGTTTCGCGACGGAAATAGGCTACACCGGGTACCCGGAGCTTCAGCAGGCCATGCAGGAGATGATCCGCAACAAGCTTACCTCCGTACAGAGAATGGAAGTAACGGCGAGCCGCATCGGCAACAACGATATCCTTGATTCCGTTTTTAATCAGGACATCGATATTATCCGCAGAACCATGGAAGAAACGCCGCACGAAGACTTCTACCGTTCGGTGGACGCCATTGTCAAGGCGCGCAAAATTTACATTTTAGGGGCGAGAAGCTCTTTGGCTCTGGCCACCTTTTTATCCTATTATTTCAATCTGATTTTTGAAAACGTCCTTCTGGTGCAGTCTACCAGCGAAGGTGAGATTTTTGAGCAGATGATCCGCGTGGACGAGCGGGATGTTGTGATCGGCATCAGCTTCCCGCGGTACTCCAAAAAGGCGGTCAAAGCGCTGAACTTTGCCCACAAACGGGGCGCTACGGTCGTCGCCATTACGGACAGCGCGCTGTCCCCTCTGGCAATGGAAGCGGATAACCTTCTGCTTGCCCGCAGCGACATCGCGTCCATTGTGGATTCGCTGGTGGCGCCGCTCAGCCTGATCAACGCGCTGATCGTCACGACCACGCTGAAGAAGTCCGAAGAGGTTTCTCAGGTGTTTAAGCGTCTGGAAGATATTTGGGATGAATACGGAGTGTATGAAAAGGTAGATGATAAATCCATTGAACCGGCCTTATGACGCGCTGATCATCGGCGGCGGAGCCGCGGGCCTGATGGCCGCCGGGACTGCCGCGGGCAACGGGCTGCGCGTCTGCCTGGTCGAGAAAAACACCCGCCCCGGCCGGAAGCTGATGATTACGGGAAAGGGCAGATGCAATCTCACCAACAACTGCGACGTGCAGACCTTCATCGCTTCCGTTCCGTCAAACGGACGGTTTCTTTACAGCGCCGCCAGCCGCTTTTCCCCGCAGGACACCATCCGCTTTTTCGGGGAGCTGGGCCTGCCGGTCAAAACGGAACGGGGGAACCGGGTATTCCCCCAGTCGGACAAAGCGGCCGACGTAGTCGATAAGCTGGCCGGGTTTGTCAGGGACAGTGGGGCGGATCTCATCACCGGCGAGGTAAAAAGGTTAATTTTAAAGGACCATATGGTTTTCGGCGCGGAATTGCAGAACGGTTCCCGGATCCCGGCCAATTCCGTTATCGTTTGCTGCGGCGGCGTTTCCTATCCCGGGACCGGTTCCACCGGCGACGGCTACCGCCTTGCCAGACAGGCCGGGCATACGGTGACTCAGCTGCGTCCTTCTCTGGTTCCGCTGACCGCTTACGGCGAAGAGTGCCGCAGAATGATGGGGCTTTCTTTGAAAAATGTCGCCGTAAAGGTGTGGGATACGGTAAAGAAAAAAAACATCTACGAGGATTTCGGGGAAATGCTCTTTACGCATTTCGGCGTTTCCGGTCCCATGATCCTGAGCGCGAGCGCCCATATGGGGGAGATGTCGCCGGGGCGCTACCGCGTTTCGATCGACCTGAAGCCGGCGCTTTCTCCGGAACAGCTTGACGCCCGGATTCAGCGCGATTTTGAATTGAACCATAACAAGGACTTTTCAAACTCGCTGTCGGCGCTGCTGCCCAGCAAAATGATTCCCGTCGTCGTAGAGAAATCCGGGATTCCCGCTGAAACAAAATGCAACCAGATCACCAGGGAAATGCGCAGGGCTTTTGCGGATCTGCTGAAGTCCTTTGAAATTTCCATTTCGGGGTTCCGGCCGATCGAGGAGGCCATTGTCACTTCCGGCGGAGTGAAAACCTCGGAAATCAATCCCAAAACCATGGAATCAAAGCTGGTCAGGGGACTTTATTTCGCCGGGGAAGTGCTCGATGTGGATGCGTACACCGGGGGCTTCAATCTGCAGATCGCTTTTTGCACCGGCCGCCTTGCGGCGAATTCACTGAAAAGGCAGGAGGAAAACGAATGACCGCAGTTGCCATTGACGGGCCTGCCGGAGCGGGAAAGAGCACGATCGCCCGCCGTGCGGCCAGGGAAATCGGCTTTATTTACGTAGATACCGGCGCGCTTTACCGTGCCGTCGGGCTTTTTATGCTGCAACAGGGAGTGGACGCGTCGGACGCCCGCGCCGTGACTCCGCTGCTCCGGCGGGTTCAGCTTACGCTTACCTTTCAAAACGGAGAGCAGAAGGTGATCCTTTGCGGAGAAGACGTTTCCGGCGCGATCCGCACCGCGGAGGTTTCCATGGCGGCGTCCAATGTTTCGGCGATTCCCGCCGTCAGGGATTTCTTATTTTCCCTGCAAAAGGATATCGCAAGGAACAATGATGTGGTGATGGACGGCCGCGATATCGGAACGGTCGTGCTGCCGGACGCGCAGGTCAAAATTTTTCTGACTGCTTCTCCGGAGGAGCGGGCCCGAAGAAGATATGAGCAAATGATAAAAAAGGGTGAGCGCGTGGATTATGACGACGTGCTGAGCGATCTGAAAACGCGGGACTACAACGATTCGCACCGCGCCGTCGCGCCCCTTGTCCCCGCTGCAGCCGCCGTGATCGTGGACACTACGGGCAATACGCTGGAGCAGTCGGTGAAACAGCTGGTTGCAATTATTAAAGAAAATCTGCAATATCATAAATGAAACTGGTGAGACTATGAAACGTACGCCGCTTTATAATTTTGGCAAGATTTTTGTTCAGGGCTTTCTGAAATATTTTATTCCCTATCGGGTGAATAACAGGGAAAATATGCCGGAATACGGCAGGGTGATTGTTTGCTGCAACCATGTCAGCCTGTCGGACCCGGTCCGGCTGGCTTTCACGCAGCAGCGTCAGATTTTTTTCATGTCCAAAGCGGAATTGTTTGAGAACAAAGCGTTGGGTCTGCTGCTTTCTTCGCTCGGAGCTTTCCCCGTACAAAGGGGAAGAGGCGATAGAACAGCGATCAACCGGGCGGGAGAGCTGCTTGAAAACGAGCAGGCGCTGGGCGTCTTTATTGAGGGGACGCGCTCCAAAACGGGGGAGTTTCTTCAGCCGAAGGCGGGCGCGGTGATGCTTGCCCATAAATACAACACCCCGATTCTGCCGTGCTGCATTACCGCGAAGGACGGCGGGCTGCCGAAAATGTTCCACAAATGCATGGTATCGTACGGGAAGCTGATCCAGCCGGACGAGCTCGGCATTGAAAACGGCTCCGGCAGCGAATACCGCAATGCCTCCCGTTTTGTGATGGGGAGAATAGCCGAGCTTCGCGAGCGGGACCTGGACACTTTTCTTGCCGCAGGGGTCTGAAAGAATGCTGTATTTTTTCTGTCTTCGTCTGGCTGCCCCGCTGGCCCGGCTCATTTACCGGGTACAGTACAGGGGAGTTGAAAATATTCCCGGCAGCGGAAAGCTGATTGTCTGCAGCAACCACAAATCGGTGATCGACCCGCTTTTTCTTGCGGCGCCTTTCAGACGGCAGGTCCGTTATATGGCGAAGTCCGAACTCTTTGAAAATCACGGAAAGCTGGCGTGCTGGTGGCTGTACCGCATGGGCGCGTTTCCGGTTGTAAGGGAAAGCGCCGACGCGCAGTCCATGAAGACCGCTCTGCGCATCCTGCACGACGGCGGGATTCTGGGGATTTTTCCGCAGGGGAAATGTGTCTTTGACAACGCGCCGTTCCGGCCGAAAGCCGGGGTGGCGATGCTTGCCTATAAGGCGCAGGCGCCCGTACTGCCGGTATCCATTTACTGCGCCGGCGTCATCAGGCCGTTTCGCCGGGTGACCGTCCGTTTCGGCGAACCGATTCCCTTTGAGGAGCTGGGGCTGAGGGACCGTTCGTCCGTTTCCCTCCGCGCGGCGGCGGGAATGATCGCGGAAAAAATCAACAACATGCTGGAGGAAAAATATTGAAAATCATCGTCGCCCGTTCCGCTGGCTTCTGTTTCGGCGTGAACAGGGCAGTGGAAATGGTCAATGGGCTTTTGGATCAGGGAAAGAAGGTCTGTACGCTGGGCCCGATTATTCACAATCCGCAGACTTTGGAACAGCTTGCCTCGCGCGGCGTGACGATCGTGGAATCGCCCGATCAGGCGCCTCCGGATTCGACCATGGTCATCCGCTCCCACGGAGTGCCGAAGGCGGTTTATGACAGCCTGCTTGAGAAAAAGGCCGATTTTGTGGACGCAACCTGTCCTTTTGTCGCCAAAATACACAATATTGTTTCAAAAGCTTCCGCCGAGGGAAAAACGGTGCTGATTGCCGGCGACGCCCACCATCCGGAAGTGGAGGGTATCCGGGGGCACTGCACGGGAAAATGTCATGTTTTTAAAAACGCCGGGGAGCTGCAAAATATTTTGGAACGTTTTCCGGCTGTACAGGAAGATTCTCCCTGTGTGGTTGCTCAGACGACTTTCAGCGTCTCTGAATGGGAAAATTGTTTGGAAATGCTAAAAAGGGTATATACAAATGCAACAATTTTTGATACAATATGTAATGCGACTGCTAAGCGTCAATCGGAAGCGGAGTTTCTGTCCAGACAGTGCGACGCGATGATTGTGATCGGCGGCAGGGAAAGTTCCAATACAGCAAAACTTCGTGATGTGTGCATGAAAAACTGCACCACCTATCTGATAGAAACAGCGGACGAGCTGCCGCTGTCGGTTCTAAAAGAATCCGAATGTATTGGCATTACTGCCGGTGCTTCAACGCCGGCAAGCATTATAAAGGAGGTACTTGATACCATGTCAGAAATCAATGAGGGTGCTGGTCAAAATTTAATGGAGAATAATGCCGAGGGAAACTTCGAGGAAATGCTCGAGGAATCCCTAAAGAATTTAAATACAGATGAAAAGGTACACGGTGTAGTTGTCGGCATTACTCCCAGCGAAGTTTATGTCGACGTAGGCAGAAAGCAGGCCGGTTTTATTCCTGCCGCGGAGCTTTCCGCCGACCCCAACGTACGGCCCGAGGACCTTGTTAAGGTAGGCGATGAGATGGATCTTCTCATCATGCGCACCAACGACCAGGAAGGAACCATCATGCTTTCCAAGAAGCGCCTGGATGCCGCGAAGGGCTGGGAAGCCGTTACCGCAGCTGAGGAAAGCGAAGCTGTTCTGACCGGCGTTGTCACCGAGGTCATCAAGGGCGGCGTCATCGCCGTCACAAACGGCGTACGCGTGTTTATCCCCGCTTCTCAGGCTACCGCTTCCCGCGGCGATCCGCTGGAGGACCTGCTGAAGAAAGAAGTCAAGTTCCGTATTATCGAAGTTAACCGCGGCCGCAGACGCGCCGTCGGCTCCATCCGTTCCGTACTGAAGGACGAGAGAAAAGCACAGGCGGAAAAGTTCTGGGAAACCGCGGAGGAAGGCAAGGAATATACCGGTGTTGTCAAGTCTCTGACCGCTTACGGCGCGTTTGTCGATCTGGGCGGCATTGACGGAATGATCCATATTTCCGAGCTCTCTTGGGGCAGGATCAAGCATCCTTCCGAGGTCGTCAATGTCGGCGATACGGTTCAGGTTTATATCAAGGGTCTCGATCAGGAAAAGGGTAAGATTTCCCTTGGCTACAAGCGTGCGGAGGACAATCCGTGGGAAATTCTCAAGCGTGACTATCCTGTGGGTACAGTCTGCGATGTTACGATTGTCGGCATGACCGCTTTCGGCGCTTTCGCAAGAATTATTCCTGGTATCGACGGTTTGATACATATCTCTCAAATCGCCGATCACAGAATCGAAAAGCCGCAGGATGTTTTGAAGGTCAACGACGTTGTAAAAGCCAAAATCACCGAGATCGATTTTGACAAAAAGCGTGTCAGCCTTTCGATCAGAGCTTTGCTCGAACCTGTTGAGCAGGCTGCGGAAGAAGCACCTGCCGAATAATTTTCGATCGTAAACGGCGCAAAGGAACTCAGGTTTCTTTGCGCTTTTTTGCTGTCTTTTCACATTTTGATTCCTTCCGAGTATTATGAGGGTAGAAGACTTGGGAGGTGTTGCTATGAGAAGGTGGCACAGGTTCGGATCCGGTAACCATATACATACGCGGATTTACTGGAAATCGCTGATTGTCATAATTTTTTGCCTGGGGTTTATAATATTAATTGATTCCCACTTCCGTCCCATCATCAAATCGATTACGACCAATCAGGCCCGCATTCAGTCCATCGATACCATCAATGACGCCGTGACCGAAGAACTGGCCCAAAACGGGGTAACCTATCAGGATCTGGTATCGGTGGAACGGGACAGTTCGGGCAAAATATTGGCGATTACAACGCAGATGATAAAGATGAATCAGCTGAAATCCGCCATTATTGCCAATGTGCAAAAGAAAATCGGCGACGACGGCCATATGGATACGGGCGTCCCCTTGGGGACGCTTACAGGGAATGAATTGCTTCACGGCTGGGGCCCGGAGGTACCGCTCAGGCTGACGCTTTCCGGAAACGTGAACGCGGACTTCAAAAGCTCCTTTGAGACCGCCGGAATCAACCAGACGAAGCATCAGATCGTTCTGAATATACACACCAGTGTGTATTCTTTTCTGCCGGGTTTTGATACCACTACGGAAGTGGACACCAATGTCCCCGTTGCGGAAACAATCATTGTAGGCGATGTGCCGCAGGTAGTTGCAAACATAAATTAATCTGCTATTATTAGTAGCGAGAGGGTTGATTTTCATGGATGTTAAAGAAGCGAAAAAGCAGCTGAAGGAACTGAGGAAGCAAATCGAATATCATAATAAAAAGTACTATACGGAGGACGCGCCGGAGATCGACGACTATGAGTACGATATGATGTACCGCCGTCTGCAGCAGCTTGAGGAGCAGTTTCCGGAGCTGGTCACTCCCGATTCTCCCACGCAGAAGGTCGGTGCGGAGGTCCTGAATAAGTTTCAGCCCGTTGTGCACACCGTTCCCATGGAGAGCCTGCACGATTCCTTTTCCGAGCAGGAGCTGGTCGATTTTGACCGCAGGGTGCGTGCTGCCGTAGACAACCCGGTCTACATTGTCGAGCCGAAATTCGACGGGCTTTCCGTTTCGCTGGAGTACCGCGACGGCCGGTTTGTCAGGGGCTCCACCCGCGGAGACGGCGCGGTTGGAGAGGATGTAACGGATAATCTCAGGACCATCCGCACCGTACCGAAACAGCTGACCCGGCCGCTGCCGTTTCTGGAAGTGCGCGGCGAGGTATATATGTCGCACGAGAGCTTTTTCCGCCTTTCCGAGCGTCAGGAGCTGAACGATGAAAAGCCCTTTAAAAATCCGCGCAATGCCGCGGCGGGCTCCCTCCGGCAGAAGGATTCAAGGGTTACCGCTTCCCGCACTCTGGACATTTTTGTGTTCAATGTGCAGCAGCTGGCGGGGGAGGAGCTTCGCAACCATGACGACGCCCTGAACTTTTTAAAAGAGCTGGGCTTTGCCGTACCGCCCTTTTTTACGGCCTGTTCCACGGTGGAGGAGGCCATAGCCGAGGTCAACCGGATCGGGGAGCTGCGCGGCTCGCTGGACTATTCCATCGACGGCGCCGTCATCAAGGTCAATTCCTTTGCTCAGCGCGATGTTTTGGGGAGCACCTCAAAATTCCCCAAATGGGCGGAAGCGTTCAAGTATCCGCCGGAGGAAAAGGAAACCAGACTGCTCAGTATTGAAATCAACGTCGGGCGTACCGGCGTCCTGACCCCGACGGGCGTTTTTGAGCCGGTCACGCTGGCGGGAACGACGGTAAGCCGCGCCACGCTTCACAATGAAGACTTTATCCATGAAAAGGATATCCGTATCGGTGATACCGTCATCCTGAGAAAAGCCGGGGAAATCATTCCGGAAGTTGTTTCCGTTGTATCGCATATGCAGGATTCCGAACCGTACGTCATGCCCGAGGTATGTCCGTCCTGCGGGGTCAGGGTGGCGCGCGAGGAGGGGGAGGCGGCTACGCGCTGCACCAATCCCGAGTGTCCGGCGCAGCTTTTGCGCCATATGATCCATTTTTCCAGCCGCGATGCCATGGATATCGAAGGACTTGGCCCGGCGGTGCTTGAACAGCTGATTCAGCAGGGACTGCTTTCCTCTCCCGCGGATTTATATACCCTGCGTCACGACCAGATCGTTTCTCTGGAACGCAAGGGCGAAAAATCGTCTCAGAATCTGATCGACGCAATTGAGAGGTCGAAGGAAAACGACCTTTACCGGCTGGTTTATGCGTTTGGAATTCCCCATATCGGTCTGAAGGCCGCCAAACTGCTTTCCTCCTGTTTTCGGAATATGGACGCGATCTTTCATGCTACGGCGGAAGAAATCGCCGCGATCGACGGCTTTGGCGGGGTAATGGCGGACAGCGCCGTTCAGTTTTTTGCGCTGGACAATACGGCGCATCTGATCGGCCGGCTGCGCGACGCGGGAGTCAACATGCTCTGTAAAACAGTGGTGGACGACAACCGCTTTTACGGCAAGACCTTTGTGCTGACGGGAACGCTCCCGACCCTGACCCGGACGCAGGCGGGCGCCGTCATAGAAAAGATGGGCGGGAAGGTGTCCGGCAGCGTTTCCAAAAAGACCGATTATGTATTGGCGGGAGAAGACGCCGGCAGCAAGCTGACAAAGGCGCGGCAGCTGGGAATAACGGTCATTTCCGAAGAGGAATTCAATGAGATGATTCAATAGTGACTTTTTATAGAATGTTTTGAACGCCGCGGAGCACGTTTTGTGTTCCGCGGCGTTTTGCGTCTCCTGGACGTGGAGAATAGAATATCGTAGAACGAATATAATATATTGATAAACAATAAAATAATATTGATAATTAATAATTGATGTGATATAATACAAAGGAAAACAGAAGGGGGATTCTGCTGTATGTGGAACAACTCAAAATCTTTGACGCTTTCCATTTTCTGTACCAGGCTGTTTACCGTCCTGCTGGCGGTGGGGGTATGCGCCGCGCCCGCGATTGTGAGCTGGTATTTCGGGGATGCTCCGGCGATACAGGCGCTGCATCTGCCGTTTCGCGTCACCATCTATCTTTGCGCGGTGCCGGGGTTTATCCTGCTTTACTGCCTGAATACCCTGCTGAAAAATATCCGAGTGGGCAGCGTCTTTGTGCCGGAAAACACAAAAATGCTGCGGATTATTTCCTGGAGCTGTATTGCCGCTGGCGTCATCACTTTTGGTTCGGGCTTTTATTACGCCTCGTTTTTTATTGTCGCGGTGGCCTGTGCTTTCTTTGCGCTGATTATCCGCGTCATTAAAAACGTCTTTGAGCAGGCGATCGAGCTGAAAAGCGAAAATGACTTCACGATTTAAAGGATGGAAAAATATGCCCATTATCATTAATTTAGACGTCGTCATGGCGAAGCGGAAAATCACCTCCGGTGATCTTGCGGAAAAGATAGGAATCACGCCGGCAAATTTATCCATCTTAAAAAACAATAAGGCGAAGGCAATCCGCTTTTCCACCCTGGAAGCTTTGTGCCGTGAGCTGAAGTGCCAGCCCGCGGATATTTTGGAATATACCGATACGGAATAAAGGAGATTGCTATGAATATCGCTGAAGAAAACGGGACCGCTTCGGTACCCGTAACCACAGGTGCGCCTGTTTTGCCCTCAACGCTGGGGTACGGTCAAATCCCCGCCGCTAAAAGACCGGAAATCCCGATCCCTTTTACCGGTGCGGATCCCCTGTTTGCGCTGTTGTTTCTGGTGTGCGGTTATCTTTTTGTCTGGCTGATTACGCCGGAATGCTTTGGCTTGGGCGTGACCCTCTTTACCGCAGCGTTTTGTACGTTGGTTCTTCTGTACTTGAAAAACCGCGGGAAAACCGTTCCGAAAAGCAGCTGGTTATGGCTGGCTCCGGTGGTTCTGTCGTCCGTCAATTTTTCCCTGTTCACCAATGTCTCTCTGCAATTTCTCAACCTCCTGTTTCTGATGGGCTGCGCGGTTTATTGGGTCGCGGTGCTGACCTCGGGCCGGATGGAAAAAGGGCTGGGCGCGTATTTTATACCCGATATGGTGAATCAGCTTTTCAAAATCCCGTTTTTGAATTTCGGCTGCGCATCCAAAATCATCCGTCGTTCGGCGGTGAAAAACAAGAAAAGCAGGGTCCTTCTGGCTTCATTGGGCGGCGCGCTGGCGGCACTGCCGGTTCTCTGGATCGTCCTTTCGCTCCTGATGCAGGCGGACGGGGCGTTTCAGGCTTTGGTAAAGCAGTTTTCCGCCGACGCGGGAACCCATATCGTCAATTTTCTGTTCCGGCTTCTTCCGGCCTTTCTGACGGGAAGCTATCTGTTCGGCATGCTGTACGGCAATCTTCAGAAAAGGCGTACCGACTCGATTACGGCTGAGAAAGCCGCCGGATTTTCCGAAAAGTGCAGAGTCGTTCCCACGGCCGCCGCTGTAACGGGAACCGTGCTCCTGTGCATTCTGTACCTGATTTTCTTCGGGGCGCAGACGGCCTCCCTGTTCAGCGCCTTTTCGGGGCGGGGGCAGAGCGGGCTGACGCTTGCGGAATTTGCCCGGCGGGGGTTCTTTGAGCTCTGCAAAGTCGCGACGATCAACTTTGCCGTGATCACTTTTTCCTCCGTACTGATCCGGAGGGAGGAAGGGGAATTCCGCCTGATGAGGGCCATTCATATTTTCCTTTCAGCGGAGACTCTTCTGCTGATTGCTTCCGCGCTCAGCAAGATGATTCTGTATATCGCCCGTTACGGGCTGACTCCGAAACGGGTGTATACCAGTTGGTTCATGGCGGTTCTGGCGGTGATTTTCGTGCTGATTATCGTCTCCCGGTTTAAAAAGATCAACCTGGCCCGCGGCATCGTACTGACCTGCGCCGTCAGCTTCCTGATTCTCTGCTACGCAAATATCGACGGCAGGATTATCGGGTATAATATCGGCCGGTACCAAAACGGGACGCTGGAAACCGTCGACGTGGGTATGATGTACGGCGCGCCGGATGCGGCAAAGCCTTACGCGCTGGAGCTGTACCGGAGCACAAAGGATGCTTTCTTAAAGAAGGAACTGGAAATTTTTCTGCGGGACCAGAATCCGCAGAAAATCGAATTTCAGCAGATGAATCTGCAGAAATGGACGGCTCTCCGCCTTCCAACGGAATAAAAAAGAGAAATCGGGCTCCGCGGGAAATCCTCCCGCGGAGTTATTTTTTTGGTTCTAACACGGCCAAGTTGTCCATATCTATGTTATTGAAAGAGAGGACAAGGGATATGGATAACTACAGCGACCCAAGATTCGACTCGGCGGCAAAAGCGGTTTGCGGCAGAATCGCAGGCCATTTTTCGCTTCTGCCCGGCGACATTAAAAAACAGGCGCAGGAGATCAGACTCCGCGTCAACAAACCGATTTCCGTCTGCTGTACGGGCGGAATCTACTTTTTGAATCAAACGGGAAGACTGACGTGCTATCCGGGCAGGGACGCCATGATTTCCACCAGGGAAGATATTGAGGAATGCTTCCGGAATATCTGCAGCTATTCGATCTACAGCCATCAGAATGAGATCAAAAACGGGTTTGTCACGCTGGCCGGGGGGCACCGGGTCGGCATCAGCGGAACGGCGGTGTTCCAGAACGGTGAAATTACCGGTATCCGGGATATTTCTTCCATCAACATCCGCGTTTCCCGGGAGATTCCCGGATCGGCCGCCGAAATTTTTCATTCCCTGAAAAAGGAGATTTCTTCCGGACTGCTCATTGCCGGCCCGCCCGCAAGCGGAAAAACCACCCTCCTGCGCGACATTGCCCGCCAGCTGTCCAGCGGCACCTGCGGGGATATCCGGAAGGTGGTCGTGGTCGACGAACGCGGGGAACTGGCCGGTATCTGTCTGGGGATACCGCAGAACGACCTTGGCTTCTGCTGCGACGTGCTGGACGGGTACCCCAAGGCGGAAGGAATCATGCAGGCCGTCCGCTGTCTTTCTCCGGAATTCATTATCTGTGACGAGCTTGGCGGAAACGACGAGGTTGCCGCGGTGGAGCAGAGCCTGAACGCGGGCGTCAGCATGATTTCCTCCATTCACGCGGGCTGCATCGAGGAGTTCATGATGAAAAAACAGGCGGTGCGCCTCTTGAAAACAGGGGCCTTCGGCTGTGTGGCCATGCTGAACGGGCACAGGGAACCGGGGAAAATACAAGGAATTTACAAGGCTGGTGATTTGCTTGCTAAAATTGACGGGCGCTTTGATTCTGATAGCCGCAGGGGCGCTTGCGGGGTATATGGAGTCGCATAGGCTTGCCGTGCGGGTGGAGCAGCTCGAACGGTTTCTGCGTTTTGTTTCCTGTGCACAGACGGAAATCCGCTTTTCCGCGCTGCCGGTAGAGCAGATCGTGCGGAGGCACGGCGGCGATCTGGAGTTTCTGCGGCAGTGCGGGGACTCTTTTCAAAAGAGCGGGGATTTCCTGTCCGCGTGGCAGGACGGGGTCAAAAGCTGCGCGAAAAGCGGCGGGTTTAACGATAAAGATGTGGAATTGCTGAAAGGCTTTGGGAGCGGCTTCGGCGTAAGCGATACCGACGGGCAGCTTTCGCACTGCGCTCTCTATTATGAGCTCACGGCCCAGAACCTGAAAGAGGCAAGGGGCGAAAAGGAACGAAAATCAAGGCTGTATCAAATGTTTGGCGTGTTTTCCGGAATGGCGGCGGCACTCCTGCTATGTTAAGGATGGAGGAATCAAAAAATGGATGTGGATTTGATTTTTAAAATTGCCGCGATCGGCATCATCGTTGCGGTGCTGAACCAGCTGCTGATTCGTTCGGGCAGGGAAGACCAGGCAATGATGACGACTATTGCCGGTCTGATCGTAGTGCTCATGATGATTATCCAGCAAATAGACGCTTTGTTTAAGTCTATTAAATCCATATTCGGTTTGTAAGCCATGAATATGATTGCCGTTGCGGGAATTGCAGTGATCGCGGCGATCCTCTCAGTTATGCTGAGGCGGTATCATCAGGAATATTCCGTCGTCGTCAGTATCTGCGCCGGTGTTCTCATCCTGTTTGCGATTCTGGGGAATATTGCCCCCGCGGTACAGCAGATCAATACCCTGCTTTCCTCGGCAGGACTTTCCGCGGAGTACGCCGCAATTCTTTTCAAATCTCTGGGAATCTGCTTTCTGGCGCAGTTCGCCGCCGATTCCTGCCGGGACGCGGGGGAAAGCGCGCTGGCTTCGAAAGTGGAACTCGCCGGAAAAATCGCGATTGTGGTGTTGTCGCTGCCGCTCTTTGAAAAGATCGCAAGCACGGCGGTAGGATTGATTGGTGGATAAGGATGAAAAAAATTGTATGCTTAGCCGTTCTGCTGCTCCTGGTGACGGCGTTTTCCATGCCGGTGCACGCTGCGTCGAAGCAGGACGATTATTACTCCCGCCAGCTTCAGGAGAGCGGGGCGGCGGACCTTGCGGACAAACTGCCCAACGACACCAGAAAAGCGCTGGAAGAGATGGGGATTGAAGATACCAACTGGGAAAATATCACCTCCATCACGCCGAAAAGCCTGTTTGACCAGATCCTTTCCGTGGTCGCGGGAAAAACGGGGGAGCCGTTCCGGGCGGCGGTTTCGGTAATCGCGGTCATGCTTCTGTGCGCGCTTTTGAACGGGATGAAGCTTTCCTTCGGGGAAAAGTCGCTGGGCGGAGTCATCGGCATGGTCTCCACGCTCTGTATCTGTGTGATCGTTGTGAATCCGATTGTGTCGTGTATTTCCAGCGCGGCGGCGGTGATCAAAACGGCCGCCGGGTTTCTGCTGGCCTGTGTTCCGGTCCTGGCGGGAATCATGATCGTGGCCGGACAGCCCGCTGCGGCCGGTTCCTACAATCTGCTGATGATGGCGGCGGGAAATGTGATTTCTCTGCTGTCTTCCAATATTCTGGTGCCGATGATGAACATCTTTCTGGCGCTTTCCATCGTGTCCGCGATTTCCCCGAATATCAACCTGAACGGGCTGTGCGAAGCCTTCAGCAAGGCCGTGAAATGGATTATGGGGTTCTGTATGACCATTTTTACCGGGCTGCTGACCATGCACGGCATTGTCGCAACCGCGCTGGACACAACAGGGACCCGCGCGGCAAGGTTTGTCGTCAGCAGCTTTGTGCCCGTGGTGGGCAGCGCGCTGGGGGAGGCGCTCCATACCATCAACGGATGCGTCAAAATGCTGAAATCCGGTGTCAGCGCTTTCGGATTGCTAGCCGGGCTTTTTGTTTTCCTGCCCATTCTCATCGAGTGCCTTGTCTGGCTTTTGACCCTTCAGATCTGCATCGGGATCGGCGATATTTTTGAGCTGAAGGAAATCAGCTCGCTGCTGAAGGCTTCGGGAGACGTGATCGAAACGCTGATCAGTATCATTCTGTGCTGTATGATGATCCTGATGGTTTCCACCGTGATTCTGCTGATTATCGGAGGTGGGTCATGAACGCGGTCAGGGAATGGTCGGCCGCGATCTGCATGGCGGCCCTTGTCGCCGCAATGCTGCAGGGGCTTGTTCCGAGCGGCTCCATGGAAAGGATGGTCAAATTTGTCATCGGCGCTTTTGTGATCTGCGCGCTGATCGTTCCGCTCGCAAAAATCGTGCCGGAAATCTCCATGAGCATTCAGACGGATTCAGAAAGCCCGGTCAATTCACAGCTTGAAAAAACGGTGGAAAAGCAGTATTCCGCCGCCGCGCAGGAGAGTATTACGAACCTGGTCGTATCGGAGTTGAACAAGATCGATATGAAATGCAAAAATGTTAATGTGATTATGGATACAAACGAAGATGGCAGCATATCAATTAACAAGGTGGTTGTCATTCTGGCAAAAGGGTATGGCAAGGACAAGGAAAAGGCTTCGGCCCATCTGGAAAAAACGTTAGGACTGAAAATGGAGGTATCTTCCGATGAAAGCTAAGGACAGCGGCTTCGAGGAGGAAAAGAAGACGGTTTTCTCTAAGCTGGCGGAAAACGATTTTTACCGCAAGGTCATTATTATCGGCGGTTTGATCGGAATTGCCCTGATTTTCCTCTCGGGATATCTGAACCATGACCGCACCGATACGAAAGACGTATCGTCCCAGTCCGTGGTTACGGCCGAACAGTACGCCAAAGAGCTGGAAACCAGCCTGACGGATCTTGTGAACCGGATACAGGGGGCGGGGGAGGCCAAGGTCCTGGTAACGCTTGAACGGAGTACGCAGTATGTGTATGCCACCGAGGAAAAGAGAAGCAATCAGACCGCCGAGGACAAATCTGACGGTTCCACCACCAAAAACGAGGCGAATGACAATACGGAGACCACTTACATACTTGTCAAGGATGCCGACGGCGCCCAGAAAGCGCTTGCGGTAACTGAGGTTCAGCCGATCATAAAGGGTGTTGTCGTTGTCTGTGACGGCGGCGACAATCCGGTCGTACAGCAGGATATTATTTCCGCTGTGACAACAGCGCTGGATATTACTTCTGTACGGGTATGCGTTATAAAAGCAAAATAATTTTAAACGGGGGGAATTTATTCTATGACTATGGGAAAGCGTCAGCTTGTTCTTGCGGCTTTGATTGTGGCGCTCGGTGCGGCGGTGTATTTAAACTGGCAGTTCTCGGGCGACAATCAATTGCTCGCCACCAACGCGGTTACGTCAACGGCGGATCATGAGTTCGGGGAAGCCCAGCTTGCGGATGCCCCGGTATCCGGATCGTCCAAGACGGCCTCCGGCTCATCGTCGTCCGTACAGGCGAACGCGCCTGCGGCCAGCTATTTCAGTGAGGCGCGCCTGTCGCGCCAGAAAGCCAGGGACACGGCGGTTGAGCTTCTGGAAAAGGTTCTGACCGACGCGAAATCCAGCGATGCGGCAAAAAAGGACGCGGTCGCGCAGGCGACTGTCATCGCACAGAATACTCTGAAGGAAAACAATGCCGAAAGCCTGATCAAGGCAAAGGGCTTTTCGGACTGCGTGGTCTTTCTCCAGAACTCGGAGTGCAATGTTGTGGTGAAGACGAACGATTCTTCACAGAACAACGCGATTGTGATCAAAGACATTGTTTCCGGCCAGTCGGGCGTCTCCTATGACAAGATTAAGATCGTCGAAGTAAAATAGGTCCCCGGATTTTACAGCCTGATTGCCGCACATGGAATCTTTAATTCCTTCTGTTTGTGCTGATTTTCTGTAAACAGCAGGAGAAACTGAAATTTATTTCTGCTGATTATTGAGAAATTACAGCATTTCCAGTTGACTCTGCAACAAGGTTGCGTTCCTCCCCCACCTTCGACGGGGGAGGAACGTGTTTTATCTTGCAAGCTGAAATGGAATTGCCGTAGTATCAGATAAAATATTTGATTCTGAAAAAGATTGTGGTATAATGTACCCGTGGATGTTTGAAAATATAATCAGCGGTTAAAACCCTCCACAGTTCAGTGGAGGGTTCTTTTCATATACGGAAGAAAGACGGCTGAAAAGACGGAGGAAGAAAATGAAAAGACACGAGGCGAGGGAACAGGCGTTTGCCCTGATTTTTGAAAGAAGCATCAATCACGATCCGACGCAACAGATTATTGACGCGGCCGGCCTGTCCAGGGATGTCATCATTGATGATTTTGCCGAAAAAGTCGCCGTCGGCGTGGAAGAAAACGAAGATGCCCTCAACGCCCGGATCGAAAAAAATATTCGCGGCTGGAAAATGAACCGCCTTTCCAAGGTGGCTCTGGCCCTGATGAAGCTCTCTATCTACGAAATGATGTTTGAGAAGGACATTCCCGTGAGTGTTTCCATCAACGAGGCGGTCGATCTTGCGAAAGAATACGGCGGCGCGGACGACGCTCCGTTTGTCAACGGCGTGCTGGGCTCGGTGGCAAAAGAGCTTGGTGAGAAGGAATCCCATGAAACAGCCGATTGACGCGCTTGGCATCGATACCAGCAATTACACGACCTCCGCCGCTCTTTTTCAGGGCGGGACGATTTTTCAGCGGAAAATGCTTCTGCCCGTAAAGCGGGGGGAGCTCGGACTGCGGCAGAGCGACGCCGTGTTCCACCATGTGCGGCAGCTGCCGCAGGTGCTGGAAGCGCTGATTCGGGAAAAGCTTTCCGTCGGCGCGGTAGGGGTATCGGACAGACCGCGCGATCTGGAAGGCTCTTACATGCCCTGCTTTACGGTCGGGTTCGGTACCGCAAAGGCCCTCGCGCTTTCGCTGGGGGTACCGCTGTATCCGTTTTCCCATCAGGCGGGACACATTGCCGCCGCGCTGTATTCCGCTGGCAAACTGAACCTGCTTCACGAAAAATTCATTGCGTTCCATGTTTCCGGCGGTACGACGGAGGCGGTCCTTGTCACGCCGGACGAACGGACGATCTTCCGCACGCGGATCATCGCGCAGTCTCTGGATTTAAAAGGCGGACAGGCTGTGGACAGGGTGGGGGCCATGCTCGGCCTGCCGTTTCCTTCGGGGAAAGCGCTGGAGCAGCTGGCCCTGCAGGCGAATAAAACCTATCGTATCAGACCGTCGCTCAGGGGGGCGGACTGTTCCCTTTCCGGCGTGGAAAACCAATGTGCCGGAATGCTGAAAGCAGGAGCGCCGAAAGAAGAAGTCGCGGCCTATTGCCTGTGCTCGATCTTGGCGGCGCTGGACGGAATGACCGCCGAACTGCTGAAGCAATACGGCAAGCTTCCCCTGCTGTTTGCGGGCGGGGTCATGTCCAACAGCCTGATCCGGGACGCAATGACGGAAAAATACGGCGCCGCTTTCGCCGCCCCGGAATTTTCAGCGGACAACGCGGCGGGAATTGCGGTTTTAACCTCAATAAAGGGGGCATAATGACTTATGGTGGATTTTCCGGTTGTGCTGAGCATAACGCAGCTGAACACTTATATCAAATCCAAATTTGACGGCGACGAAAATCTGGCGCATGTTTTTGTCAGCGGTGAAATTTCCAATTTCACCAATCATTATAAGTCCGGACATTTCTATTTGTCCCTCAAGGATGAAAAATGCGTGATTCGGGCGGTGATGTTTGTCCAGAACGCCCGGCGTATCCGTTTTCTGCCGCAGGACGGCATGAAGGTGATCGTGCGGGGCCGCGTAAGCGTCTATGAGGCGACGGGACAGTATCAGCTTTATATTGACGATATGCAGCCGGATGGTCTCGGCGCGCTGAACCTGGCCTTTGAACAGCTGAAAGCAAAGCTGGAAGCGGAGGGCCTGTTCGCCCCGGAGCGGAAAACACCGCTGCCCGCTTTTCCGGAACGGATCGGTGTGATTACCTCGCCCACCGGTGCGGCGGTACATGATATTACCTCGATTCTCGCGCGGCGGTACCCTTTGGCTGAAATTGTTTTCTGTCCCGTGCTGGTACAGGGGGAGGGCGCGGCGCCGCAGATTGTGGACGCGCTTGCCCGTTTCAACCGCCTTTTGTGTGCTGATGTGATTATTCTCGGGCGCGGCGGCGGTTCGCTGGAAGACCTCTGGCCCTTTAACGAGGAAATGGTGGCGAGGGCCGTAGCCGCCTCCGAAATTCCGGTCATTTCCGCCGTGGGGCATGAAACCGACTTTACGATCTGCGACTTTGTGGCCGACCTTCGCGCGCCGACCCCGTCGGCTGCCGCGGAGCTCGCCGTGCCCGACCGCGCGGAGCTGGAGTATACGGTTCGCTACGACCTGTCGAGGCTAAAGCAAAGCATGCGGAAAAAGCTCGCGGGCCTCAAACAGAATCTGGACGCGCTGACCTCCCGCCATTCTTTTAAAGATCCTTTGAATCGGATTGAACTGGAGCGGATTCGTACGGATCAGCTTGCCGTAAGGCTCAATCAATCCATGCGCAGGAAAACGGCGGACGCCCGGTCCGCGCTTTCTTCCGTCAGCGGCAGGCTGAACGCTTTAAGCCCGCTGGCAACGCTTTCCCGGGGATATTCTGTTATTTACGGTCAGGACGGACATATCGTCACCCGTGTTTCCGACGTAAAAACGGGGGAACGGATTTCGGTGCTGTTAAATGAAGGAACGCTGGGCTGTGTAGTGGACAGCATGGAGGAGAAACATGAATAAGAAAATGGGCTTTGAAGAAGCCATGATCAAACTGAGCGAAATTGTCGACCGGCTGGAAAACGGCGATGAGCCGCTGGAAAGCTCCCTGAAGCTGTTTGAGGAAGGCTCCGCGCTGGCCGCCCTGTGCTACGGCAAGCTGGAGGGCGCCGAGCAGAAAATCAGGCAGATCACCGAACTCGAAGAAGCCGGCGGTGAAAAAGATGCTTGATCCGCGGGAGAAACATCTGATCGGGAGGATAGACGCCAAACTGGCACAGTACCTTCCCGAAGAAGAAATCATACAGGCCGACCTGATCCGCGCCATGCGCTACAGCCTGCTCGGAGAGGGCAAACGGATCCGGCCGATTTTGGTGCTGGAATTCTGCAGGCTCTGCGGCGGGGAAGAAGAAGCCGCGCTGCCTTTTGCCTGTGCGGTCGAAATGATCCACACCTATTCGCTGATCCACGACGACCTGCCGTGCATGGACGACGACGATATGCGCCGCGGACGTCCTTCCAACCACAAGGTGTTCGGCGAGGACATCGCCCTGCTCGCGGGGGACGCGCTGCTGACCATGGCCTTTGAAGCCATGCTCTCCGGGGAAGCCGTGCGGCTTGCCGGCCCCGAAAGGGCCGCGAAGGCCGCGGGATACCTTGCCCGCGCCGCCGGTGCGCACGGAATGGTCGGGGGACAGGTGATTGACCTGACGAGCGAAGGCCGTGCCGTTTCGCTGGAAACTCTGAAGAAAATGGATGAAAATAAAACCGGCGCGCTGATTCTGGCGTCCGCGCAGATGGGCTGCGTCCTTGCCGGGGCCGGCGGCGAACGGCTGCGGGCCGCCGAAAGCTACGCGCGGGCAATCGGCCTGGCGTTTCAGATTGTGGACGACATTCTGGATGTGACGGGGGATACCCGGACCTTGGGAAAACCGGCCGGCAGCGACAGTGAAAACAATAAAAGCACCTATGTTTCCCTGTTGGGGCTGGAAGACGCCTCGAAAACCGTCGACGTGCTGACCGCGAAGGCCGTGGAGGCGCTCGGCTGCTTTGGCGGGGAAGCCGAATACCTCACCGAATTTGCGAAAAAGCTGGCTGTTCGTAAAAAGTGAGGAAATTTCCCGTATTTATTGACAAAATTGACGGGATATGATAATATTGTTAAGCCGCATATTACGGGCTTTATAAGCGGGAAACCCGCCCGATGATAGCGAGTTTAGAGAAAAGGCAGGACCTTTCATTCATGTTTGCAGTAATTGAAACAGGCGGCAAGCAGTACAAGGTACAGAATGACGATGTCATTTATATCGAGAAGCTTGCGGCTGAAGAAAATTCCTCCGTCGATTTCAAAGTGGTTGCACTTGACGGCGACGACGGACTCAAGGTGGGTGCTCCTTATGTTGAGGGAGCTACCGTAACCGGTACGGTTCTTAAAAACGGTAAGGGAAAGAAAATCACGGTCTTTACTTACAAGGCGAAAAAAAGCGAGAAGCGTAAGATGGGTCACAGACAGCCCTATACCAAAGTACAGATTACCGCAATTAACGCATAATTGTCATGATTTGTGCAGAATTTTTCACCCGGCCTGACGGCGCTCTTCTGGGATTTTCCCTGAGCGGTCACAACGGGACGGCGGGCAGGGACATCGTCTGTGCGGCGGTTTCCTCCGCGGCATATATGGCTGCCAACACCATTACGGAAGTTGTCAGAGCAAATGCCCAGGTTACTGTTGAAGACGGTTATATGCTCGTCAGAATTTCATCAAATGAGGCGAAAGACTGCCGCGACATTCTCGCGGGTTTCAAACTCCATATGCTGGAGCTTGAAGAACAGTATCCTCAAAATATTCATGTAAGCTATACGGAGGTGTAAGGAAATGCTAAAGATAAATATTCAGTTATTTGCGCATAAAAAAGGAATGGGTTCCACCAAGAACGGCCGTGATTCAGAATCCAAGCGTCTTGGTGTGAAGCGTGCGGACGGCCAGTTTGTACTTGCCGGAAACATCCTTGTCAAACAGCGCGGAACCCATATTCATCCGGGTGAGAACGTCGGCATCGGCTCCGACGATTCCCTCTTTGCCCTGGTTGACGGCCGCGTAAGGTTTGAGCGTCTTGGCCGTGACCGCAAAAAGGTCAGCGTTTACGCGGTGGAGCAATAAGCCTTTTCAGGTGAATGAAAATCCCGGGCCGTTTTCGCCCGGGATTTTTTGGCTTTTCCAAACAAAACATGATATACTAATCGAAGGCAATATTTCACAGAAATGGCGGTAAGGCTCAGATGTTTATAGACAGTGCGAAAATTACGATCAAAGCGGGAAACGGCGGCAACGGCAAGGTTTCGTTTCACCGCGAAAAATATGTGGCGTCCGGCGGCCCGGACGGCGGCGACGGCGGCCGGGGCGGAAATATCGTCTTTCAGGTGGACGACAACCTTTCCACGCTGGCGGATTTCCGTTATAAAAGAAAATACGTTGCTCCGAACGGTGAAGACGGCAGGGGAAAACGCTGCTTTGGAAAAAAAGCGGACGACCTGATAATCAGGGTCCCACGGGGAACCCTGTTAAAGGACGCCGCGACCGGCAGGCTGATCGCTGACCTGTCCGCCGACGAGCCGCAGACGATTGCGAAAGGCGGCCGGGGCGGCTGGGGCAACACCCATTTCGCGACCGCGACGCGCCAGACTCCGCGCTTTGCGAAAGCGGGGATGCCGGGCGAGTCCGTGGAGCTTTTGATGGAGCTAAAGCTTCTGGCGGATGTCGGGCTGGTCGGCTATCCGAATGTGGGAAAATCGACTCTTGTCTCCGTTGTCAGCGAGGCGAAACCTACCATCGCCAATTATCATTTTACGACGATTACCCCCGTGCTCGGCGTTGTCCGCATGGGCGAGGGCAAATCGTTCGTCATTGCCGATATTCCCGGGCTGATCGAGGGCGCGGGGGAAGGCGCGGGGCTGGGGCACCAGTTCCTGCGGCATGTGGAGCGCTGCAGGATGCTCGTACACATTGTCGACGTCGCCGGCAGCGAAGGCCGGGACCCGAAGCGGGACTTTCAGACCATCAACGCGGAGCTGAAAAAATTCAATCCCGATTTAGCCGAAAGGCCGATGATCGTCGCCGGGAACAAATGCGACCTCGCGACGGACGGGCAGATCGAGGATTTCAAAAATTATGCGGAAAAGCTGGGCTATGAGTTTTTCCCGATCATGGCGGCGATCCGCTATCAGGTCGACCCGCTGCTCAATAAAATTTCAGAGATGCTCGGCAAACTGCCGCCGGTCAGGCAGTTCGAGCCGGAACCCGCCCCGCTTGTTTCTGTGGAGGAAATCGGACATAATGACGTGAAGGTGACCAACCAGGACGGCGTGTTTGTGGTGGAGGGCGAGTGGCTGGTACCCGTCATCAATTCGGTTAATTTTGACGATTATGAATCGCTTCAGTATTTTCAGCGCGTGCTCATCCATTCCGGCGTCATCGACGCGCTGCATGAGGCGGGTGTTCAGGAAGGCGACACCGTCAGTATCTACGATATTGAATTTGATTTTATGGAGTAATGTTTTCCAATCTATCAATGACGAGGAGCGCTTTGCTTGGAACGATTATTTCCCGCGGACTGTAATCCGAAGCTGTTGAGCCCGTTGACGCTCGCTTTCGTAGGCGACGGCGTCTTTGAGCTTTTTGTACGCGAACGCCTTGTGTGCCAGGGGAACTGTCCGGTCAAATCCCTTCATAAAAAGTCGGTGGAACAGGTCTGCTGCGGCGCGCAGGCAAAGGCTTCCCAGAAGCTTCTTCCCCTTTTGACGGGGGAGGAGCTGGAGGTCTTCAAACGCGGCCGCAACGCGCACACGAACCATGTCCCTAAAAATGCGGCGATTGAGGACTATCACGCCGCAACCGCTTTTGAAGCCCTGTTCGGCTATCTTTACCTTTCCGGCAACATTGACCGCCTGCGTGAGATTTTTAAGATTGTCTGTGACGATTTAATTTGATTTGGGAGATGCTGTTATGCTTTCCGAAACTCCGAAGGAAAAAGCAACAGAGATGTTAAAGGATGTCCTTTTTTTCGTCGTCGGCAGCCTGATTTACGCGGTCTCCGTCAATGTGTTTACCGCCCCGAACCAGATTGCGCCGGGCGGCGTTACCGGTATCAGCACGATGGTTAACTATCTGTTCAGCTGGCCGATCGGTATGACCGGCCTGCTCCTGAATATTCCTATTTTTATCTGGGCGATTATGGAAATCGGGTACAAGCTCGTCGGCAAAACGATTGTGGCGACGGTATTCGTGTCGGTCGCCATCGACCTGGTCGGGAGAATCGTACCCGCTTACACCGGCGAAAAGATGCTGGCTGCCATTTTTGGCGGAATCATAGAAGGAATCGGGCTTTCCCTCGTATTCATGCGCGGGGGAACCACGGGCGGCACCGACCTTGTGGCCCGTCTGCTCGGCAGAAGGCTGCGCAATCTGTCCATGGGGAAGCTGATGCTCTGTGTGGATATGACAATTGTCGTCGCCTCAGCCTTTGTGTACGGCAATATTGAGAGCGCGCTTTACGCCACGATCACCATTTTTGTTTCCACCCGCCTGATCGACGCGCTCCTTTACGGCACCGACATCGGAACCGGGAAGCTGTTGTTTATCATGTCTGTGAAAAACGACGAAATTGCGCAGGATATTTTGACCGATATGGACCGCGGGGTCACCGTGCTGAAATCGCGCGGCGCGTACAGCGGACGCGAGGGGGAAGTTCTGCTGTGCGCCGTCCGCCGTTACGAGGTCGTCAAGGTGAAGGACATTGTCCGTTCGCACGACCACGACGCCTTTATGATTATCGGCGACGCGGGAGAAATCTCCGGCGAGGGCTTCCGGGAGGCCAAACCGGAAGATAAAACGCTGAAAGAACTGATTGCGCACGTTAACGCAAAGAAGAATGAAAAATGAAGAACAGGCGGTCTTGTATTTCCATACAGAATCGCCTGTTCTCGCATTGGTGAATCAATCTTTGGCTTGCCGCTTTTCCGTTATTTGCAGTTATCGGAAGATTTGTTTGTAGCCTGTGTTGCATTGTTGGAAGTTTTGTTGTTGTAATGATTGTTGTTGCTGGTGTTCGTGCTGTTGTTTGACGCACGGTTCGTACTGTTGGAAGCACGGTTTGTGCTTTCATTTGTACTGTTGTTGGAAGCGCGGTTCGTTTTTGAAGTCTGATTATCCAAAATTTTCACCCCCTTCATCCCTATTATTAGTATCTTTACGCGAATTATACAGACCAATTCAGGAGTTGACGCATTTGATCGAGCTGCCGCAGAGCTTTCAAAATAAAATGGAAACCATGCTGGGCGGGGAATATCCGGCGTTTTCAGATTGTTATCGGAAACCGTATTACCGCGGTATCCGACTGAATACGCTGAAATGTGATGAAAAAACGCTCAAAGCCTCTCTGCCGTTTTCTTTGGAGCGGACGCCCTTTTCGCCGGTTTCCTATTACATTCCGCAGGATGCGCGAAAAATCGGTTCCCTGCCCATGCACCATGCGGGCGCGTTTTACTCGCAGGAACCGTCCGCGGCCAGCGCGGTTACCGCGCTGAACCCCGCGCCCGGGGATCGGGTGCTGGATCTGTGTGCCGCTCCCGGCGGAAAATCGACGCAGATCGCGGCCCTTTTACAGGGAAGCGGGCTGCTCTGGTCCAATGAAATCGTCAGGAGCAGGGCCAACGCGCTGCTTTCCAATCTGGAACGGACGGGCGTCAGGAACGCCGTGGTTTCTTCCTGCCATCCGGAGGCGCTCTGCGGCGGGCTTGCCGGATATTTCGACAAGGTGCTGGTGGACGCTCCCTGCTCGGGGGAGGGGATGTTCCGGCGCGACGAACAGGCACTGCAGGACTGGAGCCAGGAACACGTGGAAGCCTGCGCCGTCCGCCAGCTCGCCATTCTGCGCAGCGCCGCCCGCGCTTTAAAGGAAAACGGCGTGCTGGTCTATTCCACCTGTACGTTTTCCCCGGAAGAGAACGAAGGAGTCGTTTCCGCGTTTTTGAAGGAAAGAGGCGATTTTGCCCTGATCGATTGCGGGGAACCGTTCGGCCGTCCCGCTTTTCTCCCTCAGGCTCGCCGTGTTTTCCCCTTGGACGGGGGCGAGGGGCATTTCGTCGCCGTTATGCGCCGGATTTCCGGCAACAGCGCGTATCCGGCTTCCTATTCGCCAAAGAAGCCGCCCATGATGGAGATGGCGGAGGATTTATACGGACAGATTTTTAAAATGGAGCTGTCCTCCCCGGTGGAGCGGGTGGGCGAATCCTTCCTGATCCTTCCGCGGGAGCTTCCCCATTTGAAAGGACTTGGGGTGATCCGCGCGGGCGTACTGCTTGGGGAAGCAAAGAAAAACCGTATGGAACCGGCTCACGCGCTGTTCATGGCCGCAAAGCCGCAGGAGCTCCATTCGGTCGTCGACCTGCCTCACGATTCGGAGCAGATCGCCGCTTTTTTGCGTGGGGAAGAAACGGAGGCGGACCCGCGCTGTCACGGCTTTACCGGCGTTGCGGTTGACGGCGTTCTTACGGGCTTCGGAAAATGCTCCGGCGGCCGCCTGAAAAACCGGTATCCCAAAGGGCTGCGCAATCATTGATGCTTTCTTCCTGAAGCACATTTTTCAAAGCACTTTAAGACACTAAAGCTTGAAATTGCCCGAAAAGGATGCTATAATAAGCGGTAATTAAGTTGAAAGAGGGCATTTAAAATGCAGGAAATCAGAGTGGAACTGACTGAACATCCAAAATCGAAGCCAACCGATTCAAATAAACTCGGATTCGGTACGATCTTTACAGATCATATGTTCCTTATGAACTATGATGAGGGAGAGGGCTGGCACGACGCCAGGATTGTCCCGTTTGGACCGATTGAGCTATCGCCGGCGGCGATGTGCCTGCATTACGGCCAGTCTGTTTTTGAGGGAATGAAAGCTTACCGTGCGGTCGACGGCAGAGTCCTGCTTTTCAGACCGGACAAAAATATGGCCCGTCTCAATTCTTCCAATGACCGGCTTTGCATTCCGCTGATCGATGAAGCCTTCGGCCAGAAAGCGATCGAGAAGCTGGTGTCCATTGAAAAGGACTGGATTCCGTCCGCGGAGGGAACCTCCCTTTATATCCGTCCGTTCATTATCGGAATCGATCCCCATATCGGAGTGCATCCGGCACAGCACCTGCTCTTCCTCATTCTTTGCTCGCCCGTCGGGGCCTATTATCCGGAAGGATTGGATCCGGTGAAGATCTACGTGGAAACCAACTATGTGCGTGCCGTCAAGGGCGGGATGGGCTATACCAAAACAGCCGGCAACTACGCGGCTTCCTTAAAAGCCCAGGATGAAGCGGAAAAACAGAATTACACCCAGGTTCTCTGGCTGGACGGCGTGGAACGCAAATACATTGAAGAAGTCGGCACCATGAATGTATTTTTTGCCATTGGGGATGAAATCGTAACCCCCGAGCTGCAGGGCTCCATTCTTCCGGGAATCACCCGTATGTCCTCCATTGAACTGCTCAAATCATGGGGCATGAAGGTCGTCGAGCGCAGATTGTCCATCGATGAGCTTGCGAAGGCCGCGGAAAACGGTCAGCTGAAGGAAGCGTTCGGTACCGGTACCGCCGCCGTCATTTCCCCGATCGGCCATCTGAAATGGGGGGACGATGTGATGAACATCAACAACGGAGAAATCGGGCCGATTTCCCAGCGCCTTTACGATACCCTGACGGGAATTCAATGGGGAAAGATCAAGGACGAATTCGGCTGGACTGTTGAAGTAAAATAATTTCAGGTGTCAAAAAGCTTTTCAGGCGGCGTTGGTTGCGCCGCCTTTTTCTTTTCAGGAGGATTTATGCGCGAGCTTTCTTTTTCAGTGCCGCAGGAATACGATGGAATCAGGCTGAAAAGCTTTCTGCGTTCGTACTGCGGAATCTCCGCCCGGCTGATGATCCGGCTCAAACGCGAGCCCATGGGCATTGCGAAAAACGGTTTGCACGCCATTGTGACGGAAACGCTGGAAGCGGGGGATACGGTATGTATCCGGATTCCGGACGACACAAAGCTGCACGAACCGCTCAGCGTCCCCCTTGCGGTCGTCTATGAGGACGGCGATCTTCTGATTGTCGACAAGCCTTCCGGTATGCCGATGTATCCCGCGCCTGGCCACGACTGCGACAGCCTTGCAAACGCCGCCGCGGCGTATTCCCTTTCCAAAGGGGAGCGGTTTTCCTTCCGTCCCGTATACCGGTTGGATAAAGATACAACCGGGCTGGTCGTTCTGGCAAAAAACACTTACTGCGCGGCGCGGCTCGCGGCAAAAATTGAAAAGGAATATGTTGCCGTGTGTGAGGGAACTCTTATGGGCGAGGGAACGATCGATCAACCGATCGGGCTGAAAGAGGGCCACAGCATTCAGCGCGAGGTCACGGAAAAAGGGGAGAAGGCGGTCACGCATTGGAGGGCGCTGAGAAACGGCGGCGGGCACACCCTGGTTTCCTTCCGGCTGAGGACGGGCAGAACCCATCAGATTCGCGTGCATATGGCGCATATCGGTCATCCTCTCGCGGGGGACGATTTTTACGGCGGCAGCCTGCGGTTCCTTTCAAGGCAGGCACTCCATTGCATGAATATTCATTTTATTCATCCGGTCACCCAGAAGGAAGCAGACCTTTCCTGCGCGCTTCCCAGCGATATGCAATCGCTGCTTGCCGGATGCGGTATGGAAGAATACACAAAAACAGAGTAAAAATACAGCGCAAATGCATACAAATCCATTAAAATGAATTTTTATTTATATTATACTTGATTTTTGCATATTTATGCGCTATAATACAAACGATCCTGAACAAACAAATCAATTTCATTTTACGGAGGGTTAACAAGATGAAAAAGTTTTCTAAAATAGCGGCGCTTTTACTCGTTGCCGCCATGATGCTTTCTTCGGCGGGCTGTGCCCAATCGGGAACCACGGCGTCCGCGGCGGGCAGCCAGGCCGCCGCTTCTGCCGGCGGGCAGACCAGCGTGGATAAGGTTAAGGCGGACGGATTTGTCACCATGTCCACCAACGCGGAATTTGAGCCGTTCGAGTACAAGGACGGGGACAAGATCGTTGGCATCGACGTTGATATTTCCAATAAAATCGCGGAGAAGCTCGGCGTTCAGCTGAAAGTCAACGACATTGCTTTCGACACTCTCACCACGGAACTTGCTTCCGGAAAGACCAATTTCGTAGCCGCCGGTATGACCGCAAATGAGGACAGAAAGAAAAACGTTGATTTTTCCGACACCTATTTCGACGCTTCCCAGGCGATCATCGTATTAAAGGACAGCGCGATCAAATCCCGTACGGACCTGAACGGCAAGAAGGTCGGTGTGCAGCAGGGGACCACCGGAGATACCTATTGCACCAATGAGGACGGAAAAAACGACATCAAGGTTGGATCCACCGAGCGCTATGCCAAGGGCGTGGACGCCGTCACCGATCTGATTAACGGCAAAATCGACGCGGTCGTCATCGACGATTTCCCAGCCAAAAAATTTGTGGATAAAAATTCCGATAAACTGGTTAAGCTGGATGAGGCGCTGACCACCGAGCAGTATGCCATCGCGGTGCCGAAGGGCGATAAAGAAATGCTGGATACCGTTAACAGCGTTCTGAGCGAATTAAAATCGAGCGGTGAGCTTGACAAGATGATTGAGAAGTACAAAGAGGCTCTGGGCGCCTGATTTTCCCACTTATCAACAGAATGCAGGGCGGGCGGAAAAATCTGCTCCCCCTGCTTTTCTCAGTTTAAAAACGGGGGTAAGTTATGGATACACTGACGGCGGCTCTGCCGCTCTCTTATTTTTCGGAATTTCCACAGAAATTCTATGATGCGTTTATTCTGAAAAACAGATATACAAACATAGTGTTCGGTTTGGGAAATACCCTTATGATTACCTTTTTTGCGGTGATCATCGGGGTGATTCTGGGGACCATCATCGCGCTTGTCAAGGTGACGCACAGTAATGACAAATCGAAGCTGAAATTCCTCAACGCGGTGTGCAGCGTATATCTGACGGTGATACGCGGTACGCCGGTCGTTGTCCAGCTGATGATTATGTGGTACATCGTCTTTCAGCCGCCCGTGAATCTGGACCGGGTCGTCGCGGCGATCTTTGCGTTCGGCATCAATTCCGGCGCCTACGTTGCGGAAGTTATCCGGAGCGGGATCCAGTCCGTGGACAAAGGACAGGTCGAGGCCGGGCGTTCCCTTGGACTGAGCCAGCGCGACACCATGGTGAAGATCGTATTTCCTCAGGCTCTGAAAAACGTCCTGCCGGCAATCGGCAATGAATTTATCGCTCTTTTGAAAGAAACCTCCGTCGCGGGCTACATCGCGATACAGGACCTGACCAAGGGCGGCGACATCATCAGAAGCATCACCTATGATCCGTACACCTCCCTTCTGGCTGTTGCGGGAATTTATCTGCTGATCGTCATGGGCCTGACCGCCCTGCTCGGCAAGTTGGAAAGGAGGCTGCACAGAAGTGATAACCGTTAAGAATCTGCACAAAACGTTCCAGACCCTGAACGGCGGTCTGGATGTTCTGAAGGGCATTGATCAAAAGATTGAAAAAGGCGAGAAGGTCGTCATTGTCGGTCCTTCCGGTTCCGGAAAAAGCACGTTCCTGCGCTGCCTGAATCTGCTTGAGCAGCCGACCGGCGGCGAGGTCTGGTTTGAGGGCGTTCAGATCAATGTGCCGGAGTGCGATATCAACCAGCTCCGCCAGAAGATGGGGATGGTGTTCCAGCACTTCAATTTATTTCCGCATCTGACGGTGCTCCAGAATATTACGCTTGCGCCGATCACGCTCAAGCTGAAAACACAGGAGCAGGCGGAGCAGCAGGCGAAGCAGCTGCTGGAGCGGATCGGGCTGGCGGACAAGGCGGAAGCGTACCCGCTTCAGCTGTCCGGCGGACAGAAGCAGCGGATCGCGATCGTGCGCGCGCTTGCCATGAACCCGGACGTCATGCTTTTTGACGAACCCACCAGTGCGCTCGACCCCGAAATGGTCGGGGAAGTCTTACAGGTGATGAAAGAGCTTGCCGCCGAAGGGATGACCATGGTCGTGGTGACGCATGAAATGGGCTTTGCCCGCGAGGTTGCCAACCGGGTACTCTTTATGGACGACGGTCAGGTTCTGGAAGAAGCCGCCCCGGACCAATTTTTCGACCATCCGCAGAATCCGCGCCTGCAGGACTTTTTATCTAAAGTTCTTTAAAAAACAATACGAATATGATAAAATAAGAGCGTGGCACAGACCGCGTTCTTATTTTTGTAAAGGTGGTTCTTGAAAGATGCCGGCTGCGATCACGCATTATCTTCACGCGCAAAGGGTTCTGGAACAGCTGCAGCAGACACAGGCGAACGGTGAACGGAATCTGGACGCGTTCCTTTGGGGAGCACAGGGTCCGGACTTTTTGTACTGCCACCGCTGTCTGCCGTGGCAGAGGGGAGAAAGCCTGAAGGGCTGCGCCGGAAAGCTTCATCGGGAGAATCCTTCCAAAACACTGGCGCTGATGCGGGAATATTATCTGCGGCAGCCGGATAAGGAAATGGCTTTATCGTATATCGACGGCTTCCTTTGCCATTACTCCTTGGACCGGATTTGCCATCCCTTTATTCAGTCCGGGGCAAAGGCGCTTCTTGAGCGGGAGCCGATGCAGGATGAGAAAATCCTCCACAACCAGATAGAATCCGCGCTCGACGTGATTCTGCTCCGGTATGAAAGAGCGGCGCTGCCGACGGAGTTTGACCTGAAACGGACGGTTCCGAAAAATGACAGCGTCCAGCTGCACATTGCGGATTTGTACGCTTTTTTGCTTCACGGGCTATTCGGGGTTGAGGACGCGGGCGTCCCGATGTATCAGGCGACCAACGACTGCCGCACGGTGTTCGGCCTTTTAAACGACCGCACCACTCTGAAGCAGGCATGGATAGAGCGGAGGGAAAGAAAAGGGAAGCGGACCGTTTCCTGCCATTTCCGCGGGCTCAGCGAAGGCGACGGGTGTGATTATGCCAATATCCTGCACAATGAATGGAGCTGGCCTGCGGACAGTGAAACCGTCCGTACGGAAAGCTTTCCGGAGCTTTATGAGCAGTCCGTCGGGGACAGTCTCCACCTGATCGGCGGTTTTCTGGAAACGGATGATTTTGAAAAATTGACGGACAACATTTTCTTTATATGAAGGAGATTTATAATGGAAAGAATCGCAAGTTTTTGTGTCGACCATACCAGGCTGATGCCCGGTATTTACACTTCCCGTATCGACGGCGATATCGTAACCTATGATATCAGGATGAGAAGGCCGAATATTCCGCCGTTTCTCCCGAATGCCGCCATGCACACCATCGAGCATCTGTTTGCGACCTTTGTGCGCAACAGCAGGCATAAGGACCATATTATTTATTTTGGCCCGATGGGCTGCCGGACCGGTTTTTATTTTTTGACCAGAAACCTGAGCCACGCCGACGCTGTTCAGCTGATCACCGAGGCCTTTGCCTTTATCGCTGATTTTGAAGGGGCTATTCCGGGGGCCGCGGCGGTGGAGTGCGGAAATTATCTGGAGCACGACCTTGAAGGAGCGAAGAAAGAGGCAAAAGCGTTCCTTCCGGTGATCATGGGGTGGACCGAGGAGAAGCTCCGTTATTTAAGCTGAATTTCAATTGCCAAATTGTTGCATATTTGTTAATTTGATTCCAACGGGTTGCAAAATAGGCAAATTTGTTATATGATTAAAAACGTATTACAAACTTGTAACAATTTATCAACCCGAAAGGATTTTGTTTCATGCAGCTCTCGAGGCTAAAGAAAACAAAAAGCGCATACAAAGATTCCGGTTATAAGAGATTGAATCAAACAGCGGATGATTTATATATTGTAGGTATCCAGACAGTCAGAATCCTGAAAAGAGTCGGACGCAGACTTTCCCGGTTTTTCAGACCGTTTACGAATTTATGCAAATCGATCTGCGCCGCCACAGTCGGCAAACGGATTGCCCGTCTGAAAGAAGAGTTTCAGTCCATCCGGGAAGGATTTTCCATTGCCCGCGGCAGGATCGCGCAGGCGAGAAAACTGGGCTACGGACGTGTTTTAAAAGAGTATCTTACCGTTACGGGAAAAAGCTTTGTCCGTCACCGGGGCTTTGTGTTTTCGATTTTGAACATGGTTGTTCCCATAGGAGCCATTTTCCTTTTGGGGGCTACCGTGCGTTTCTGGAACGGACTGAATTATGGACTGATTCTTGCCTATGACGGGAAGGAAGTCGCTACCATTCAGGATGAAAAGACCTTTGAAGAGGCGAGCGAAATGGTGAGCCAGCGCATGGTTCACGACACTGCCGACAGTGATATCAATATCAATGTCACCCCCACGTTCCGGCTCGAAGTAGTGGATGCAAGCAGCTTGTTGGAGGTCAATTCGGTCTGCGACAAGATTATCCAGCAGTCAAACGGAATCATTGAGGAAGCGAGCGGCCTTTATGTAAACGGCGAGCTGCTCGGCGCGGTGAAAAGCAGCGCGGATCTGCGCTATATGCTGCAGAATCTTCTGAACAAGGAAAAGGGCGGGGACACGAGCGCTTCGGTGGACTTTGCGCAGGATGTGGAAACCATCAACGGACTGTTTCCGACCACGACCATTATGGCTACCGAGTCAATGGATAAACTGATCAACGGCACTTCTCAGGCGGCGGTAACCTATACCGTAAAGGAAGGAGATACGGTTACTTCCATTGCCAGGGCAAACCATACGAGCATTTCGGAGCTGAACAAAATCAACAACAATCAGCTGGGGGACAACCTGATGCCGGGGGATTTGATCAACCTGCAGATTGCGGTCCCGATGCTGGATGTTCAGCTGACTAAAAATGTGACGTATGAGGTTCCTCTTTCGTACAAGACGGTAACGATCAAAGACGATTCCCAGTATACCGATTATTCCAAGGTGAAGACCGAGGGCGTAAGCGGAACACAGAAATGTGTTGACAAGGTGTATTATGTAAACGGCGTTGAGCAAAAGCGCGACGTCATCAGCAGAGCCGTTGTAGTGCCGTCTACCGATAAGGTGGTCATCACGGGAACCAAAAAACGGCCGAAATACAGCGGCTCCGGCGTCAGCAGCGGAAGCCTGATGTGGCCGGTTCCGTCCCTTCACACCATTACCACTTATTTCACATGGCGCTGGGGCAGCTTCCATACCGGTATCGATATCTCCGGCGGCAGCGCTTACGGGAAAACGATTGTTGCGGCCGACGGCGGCACCGTTGTATCGGCGGGGTGGAGCAACGGCTACGGCTACTGTGTAAAAATCAGCCACGGCGGCGGTCTGCAGACGCTTTACGGCCATGCAAGCAAAATCCTGGTTTCGGCGGGCCAGAGGGTCTCCAAGGGGCAGGCGATCGCCCTTGTCGGAAGCACCGGAAACTCCACGGGTCCGCACTGTCATTTTGAAGTGATTAAAAACGGTACCAAGGTGAATCCGCTGAGTTATGTCAGCAGGTAACGTTTGGGCAAAATATGGAAAGCGTTCTGTTTCCCAGAACGGGGAAACGAACGCTTTTTAGTAATAATTACAAAAACATACTATTTGTTTTGTTGGTTATTGACTTTTCCATCATTGTGTATTATGATCATTAACAGTGCAACGAAATCAATAACTGGCTATTTTTTCCTGCTTTTTTCGTATATTTTACTTGATTACTTTCAAAATATTTACAACAATATATTCATTGAAAACGCTTAATATTTTGCGTAAAAATGTAATAATAGTATTGTTTAACTTTAGATTGGAGCGTGCCGCATTGGACAAGTACGTTATTAAAGGTGGCAATCGCCTGACCGGTGAAGTCAGCATCAGCGGTGCAAAGAATGCCGCGATCGCAATTATCCCCGCAGCGATTTTGGCAGATGATGTGTGCCGTATCGAAAATATTCCGAATATTACAGACGTTGCTTCCATTACAAGGATCCTGTATGATATGGGGGCTAAAATTCGCAATATCGATAAATCGACGATTGAAATTGATCCAAGACCGATTCATACCCACGTGGCGTCCTACGAGCTTGCGCGCCATATACGTGGGTCTTATTACCTTTTAGGCGCTTTGCTTGGCCGCTTTAACCACGCGGTGGTTACCATGCCGGGCGGATGCGACTTCGGGGTCCGCCCGATTGACCAGCACCTGAAGGGCTTTGCGGCCCTCGGCGCGGCCTATAAGCTGGAAGGCGGCATGGTGGACGTCTATACGCAGGCTTTAACAGGAGCCAATATTTATCTTGACGTTGTGTCTGTCGGCGCAACCGTAAATATTATGTTGGCTGCTGTAAAGGCAAAAGGGATGACAGTCATTGAAAATGCTGCAAAGGAACCCCATATTGTCGACCTTGCCAACTTTTTGAATTCCATGGGAGCGGATATCAGGGGCGCCGGCACCGACGTGATCAAAATATACGGTGTGACCCATCTGGCCGGAACGACCTATTCCATTATTCCCGACCAGATTGAAGCGGGTACCTATATGGTCGCCGCTGCGGCGACCTGCGGGGACGTCCTTGTCAAAAACGTAATTCCCAAGCACTTGGAATCCATTTCCGCCAAGCTGGAGGAAATGGGCGTTCAGGTGGAGGAATTCGACGACGCGGTCCGTGTCAGCCGGACGGGAAAACTGAACAAATGCAATATCAAGACAATGCCCCATCCGGGTTTCCCGACGGATATGCAGCCGCAGATCGCGGTGCTTCTTTCCATGGCGAACGGGACGAGCATCATTAACGAGAGTGTCTGGGACAATCGCTTCCGCTATGTGGAAGAGCTCAGAAGAATGGGCGCGCAGATTTCCGTTGACGGCAAGCTTGCTGTTGTGGAAGGCGTCGATCATCTGAATGCGGCACCTGTAAAGGCAACCGACTTGCGTGCCGGTGCGGCGATGATGATTGCGGCGCTTGCGGCGTCGGGCACTACTCAGATTGAGGACATCAATCATATTGAGCGCGGATATGAAAATGTAGAGCAGAAGCTTTTGAATTTAGGGGCGGATATTCAGCGGGTTCATGTTCCTGAGCCGGCAGTGGCGCAGGCGATCTGAATATTTTTGAACGATTTGAAAGGGATTGACACCGGTCTTTCCCTTTTCTTTAATTTGGGGGGTCGTCCATGGCGAGAATTTGTCCGCTTTTCAGCGGAAGCAGCGGAAACAGTTATTACATAGGTTCTTCCTGCGCGGGGATTCTGATCGACGCGGGCAGAACGGCAAAGCAGCTCAACAATATGCTGGAAACCTGCGGGATAGGCATCGAGTCGGTGAAAGCGATCTTTGTCACGCATGAACATATCGACCATATCCGGGGCCTGCGCGTCCTGGCTTCCCGGAAGCATATTCCGGTTTACGCCTCTTCCGGCACTTTAAACGCGCTGGAAAAGATGGGGTGCGCCAACGGGACTTTTCAGGCGGATGTGATCGGTGAAAAGGGAATGGAATGCGCCGGTATGTTTATCAGGCCCTTCCGTACCTCCCACGACTGTGCGGAAAGCGTCGGATACCGCGTGCAGACCCACGACGGGCGAAGTGTCGGCTTTTCCACCGACCTCGGCTTTTTATCCGACACGGTGCGCGATCAGCTGACCGGCGCGGATCTGGTGGTGCTGGAATCAAACCATGATGTCGGAATGCTGCAAAACGGGCCTTATCCGTACCCGCTGAAACGGAGGATTTTGTCCGACACGGGCCACCTTTCCAATCAGGCCTGCGCGGATGAACTTACGGATCTGGCGCAAAAGGGAACAACGCGGTTTATCCTGGCGCACCTGAGCGCTGAAAACAACACGCCGGAGCTTGCGTTTCAAACGGCCCTGTGCTCTCTTTCCGTGGCCGGGCTGAAAGAGGGAGTCGACTTTCAGCTTTCCGTTGCGCCGAGAGAAAACAATACGGGAAAAGGAATCATTTTTTAGGTGGAATTTATGCTTACGGTTCGTCTTATCTGTGTCGGAAAACTGAAGGAAGCCTATTGGAGGGACGCCTGCGCGGAGTACGAAAAAAGGCTGCGCGCGTTCTGCGGTTTTTCCATCGTTGAGCTTCCCGAGTGCAGGCTGCCGGACGATCCGTCGGACGCTCAGATCAGGTCCGCCCTGAAAACAGAGGGGGACGCCATTCTTTCCGCCGCGGGGAAATCCGCCTTGTTTGCGCTTTGCATTGAGGGAAAAACGCTTTCCTCCGGGCAGCTTTCCGATCAGATCAATACGCTGGCCGTAAGCGGAACCAGCACGGTCAGCTTCGTCATCGGAAGCTCGTTCGGGCTCAGCGAGGCGGTAAAACAAAGGGCCGGTTTCCGCCTTTCCATGTCGCCGATGACTTTTCCTCATCAGCTGGCCCGTGTGATGCTCTGCGAGCAGATATACCGCGCCTTTCAGATCATCCATCACGGCAAATACCACAAATAATCGCTTTTGAACAGTGCGGTCTGCACAGTATGGGCACATAAAAACCGCCGTCCGGAAAATTTTCGGACGGCGGTTTTTATGTTGGTATGTCTAAATCCGGCTATTAAACCGTGCCCTGCGCGAGCATGGCGTCCGCTACCTTGACGAAGCCCGCAATATTGGCGCCCGTTACATAATTCTTCGGGCAGCCGTATCTTTCCGCGGCGTCGGAGGCGTTTGTGAAAATGTCTTCCATAATGCTCTTCAGCTTTCCATCGACTTCCTCAAAGCTCCAGGAAAGGCGCATGCTGTTCTGGCTCATTTCCAGTGCGGAGGTTGCGACGCCGCCGGCGTTGGACGCCTTGCCGGGGGCGAACAGAACGCCGTTTGCCTGGAAGTATTCCGTGGCTTCAATGCTGGTCGGCATATTGGCGCCTTCCGCCACGGCGAATACGCCGTTTTTCACGAGCTCTTTCGCGTCGTCGAGAAGCAGCTCGTTCTGGGTGGCGCAGGGAAGTGCGATGTCGCATGGAGTACTCCAAACGCCTTTGCCTTCCTGGTATACGGAATTCGGGCGATATGCCCGGTACTCGGACAGGCGTCCGCGCTTGATTTCCTTGATTTCCTTGATCGCCTTGAGGTCGATTCCCTCGGCGTCGTAGATCCAGCCGGTGGAATCGCTCATGGTCACGACCTTGCCGCCGAGCTCCTGTGCCTTCTGGCAGGCATAAATGGCGACGTTGCCAGAGCCGGAAATATCGATGATTTTTCCTTCGATGGATTTGCCATTTTTACGGAGCATTGCGTCGGTGAAGTAAAGCAGGCCGAAACCGGTCGCTTCCGTGCGGACGAGGGAGCCGCCGAAGGTCAGCCCCTTGCCTGTCAGAATTCCGGAGTATTCGTTCCGGAGGCGCTTGTACTGGCCGAACAGGTAGCCGATTTCGCGGCCGCCTACGCCGATGTCACCGGCGGGAACGTCTGTGTCCGGTCCGATGTGGCGGCAGAGCTCCGTCATAAAGCTCTGGCAGAAAGCCATGACCTCGCGGTCGGATTTGCCTTTCGGGTCAAAGTCGGAACCGCCCTTGCCTCCGCCGATCGGCAGGCCGGTCAGGGAATTCTTGAAGATCTGTTCAAATCCAAGAAATTTCAAGATACCGATGTTTACGGACGGATGGAAGCGAAGGCCGCCCTTGTACGGTCCGATCGCGTTGTTGAACTGAACGCGGTAGCCGCGGTTTACCCGTACGCTGCCCGCGTCGTCCACCCAGGCTACGCGGAACTTCACCTGTCTGTCCGGCTCGGTCAGCCTTTCCAGAATACCGGCTTTCTGATACTGGGGATTTTGCTCAATAACCGGAGCCAGGGACGTTAAAACTTCGGTTACCGCCTGAATAAATTCGGGCTGGCTGGGATTTTGCTGGATTATGTTTGCGAGCTGCTCTTTCACATAAGACATGGGGATATCCTCCTATATAAAATTGAGAACGGTATTATCCGACTTAACAATCCTTCTCAATTCAACAGTTTAGCACAGCAAAAGCCCGGATACAATCATTACAATTAAAATTTATAAAAAAAATCTTTGCTTTTTGCAGGACAAACGCATCGATTCTGCAAAAAGACGGAAAATAAAGGGGAACGATCGAAAATTTGTGCATTAAAATGAAATGTTCCTTTCAATTCGAAAAAGATTGACACTGCATACAGAATATAATAAAATATACTTATTATTGAAATGATGTAGACAAGGAGGTTCTGTAAGGGAGCACCCTTGTTATTTTTATTTTCAGGGAGGTATCGATTTGAGTAAATATACGAAAGACGACATCATCAGGATGATCGATGAAAATAATGTGCGGTTTATCCGCATGCAGTTTACAGATATTCTGGGTACCTTGAAAAATGTGGCCATTACGACCAGTCAGATCGAAAAGGCGCTTGACAATCAGTGCATGTTCGACGGCTCGTCCATCGAAGGGTTCGTCAGGATTGAGGAGTCCGACATGTACCTCAGGCCGGACCTGGATTCCTTTACCATCCTTCCGTGGCACACGCAGCACGGCCGTGTCGCCCGGCTGATCTGCGATATCTACAAGCCGAACGGAGATCCGTTTGAGGGCGACCCCCGCTATGTCCTGAAAAGGACGCTGAAGGAAGCGGCGGAGATGGGATACGCGTTCAACGTAGGCCCCGAATGTGAATTTTTCCTTTTCAACACGGACGAATTCGGGCATCCCACGACCGTTACGCACGATACCGCCGGCTATTTTGATCTGGGGCCGTCCGACCTGGGCGAAAGCGCGCGCCGCGATATCTGCCTGAATCTTGAAGAGATGGGGTTTGAAATCGAAGCGTCGCACCATGAAGTCGCCTTTGCGCAGCACGAGATCGATTTTAAATACAGCGAGGCGCTTTCCGCGGCGGATAATATTCTGACATTTAAGATGGTCGTGAAGTCCTGCGCGGATTCTCACGGGCTTTGCGCCACCTTTATGCCCAAGCCGGTTTACGGGCGCTGCGGCTCCGGAATGCACACCAACATGTCCCTGTTCAAAGACGGAAAGAATGCCTTTTACGATCCGGACAGCGAGACCGGATTGAGCCATATTGCATATAATTTCATTGCAGGAATTTTAAAGCATATCAAAGGGATGTGCGCCATTACCAATCCGCTGGTCAATTCCTACAAAAGACTGGTCCCGGGCTTTGAGGCGCCCTGCAATATTGCCTGGACCTTAAGCAACCGCAGCGCGCTGATCCGTGTGCCCGCCTCCAGAGGGGAGGGCACACGGGTGGAGCTGCGCAACCCCGATCCCGCCTGCAACCCTTACCTGGAGTTCGCGGTGCTGCTCGCGGCGGGGCTGGACGGAATCAAAAACGACCTGATGCCGCCTGACGCGGTTGCTGCGAACATTTATGATTTTGATATCGGGGAAAGAGCGGCTGCGGGGATAGAGGCGCTGCCGACCGACCTCAGCATCGCCGTTTCGGAAATGAAGGCGGACCCTTTTATCGAAAAAGTCCTGGGCGGCCATGTGTTTAACAAGTACACCGAGGCGAAGGAAAGAGAGTGGCACGATTTTTCCACTACGGTTACGGAGTGGGAACTGGATCAGTATCTGAATAAATTCTGATGAGGCAGCCAAAAACACCGCATTCCTTTCTACGGAGTTGTGAAAGATGAGCAGTATTCTTGTAGCGAATTCAAACGCGGACTACGCTAAAAAAATAGCGGCCGTCCTCCGTACCGGCGGTTTGAATGTCAGCGGTGTGTGTACAACCGGCGCACAGGTAATCGATTTTGCGAACAGGCATTATCACGGAGGCGTGGTGGTCTGCAGTGTAAAGCTGATGGATATGCCGGCGCTGAACCTTCCGGGAACGGCCGGTTCCAATTACGATTTTCTGTTTATCGTAAAGTCCCGGCAGATGGATATTTCCGAATCGCTTTCCTGTGCCAGCCTGATCATGCCGATCAATCGGATGGACCTGATTTCTTCCGTGAATATGCTGCTGAATATTTCCGATTACAGCAGCCTTACCATTCAAAAGAAGATCGCCGGTGGGAGCTTTGATGAAAAACAGGTGATTGAACAGGCAAAAAACATTTTAATGGAACGCAATCATTTTACCGAACCGCAGGCCCACCGCTTTATTCAAAAGAAAAGTATGGATTCCGGTAAAAAAATGATAGAAACCGCAATGATTATTCTGAATTTATAGGAGGTGGATTTTGTTGAAATTCACAAAGATGCAGGGTATCGGCAACGACTATATCTATCTCAACTGTTTTGAGGAAAAAGTCCAAAATCCATCCGGGCTTTCCGTGAAGCTCAGTGACAGACATTTCGGCGTCGGTTCGGACGGAATCATTCTGATAGAGCCGTCTGACAAAGCCGACTGCCGTATGGATATTTACAACGCGGACGGGTCGCAGGCTATGATGTGCGGCAACGGGATCCGCTGTGTGGGCAAATACGTGTACGAACGCGGAATTGTAAAAAAAGACGTTCTGAAGGTCGACACCATGAGCGGCGTAAAAACGCTTTATCTGGACGTCGAGAACGGGAAAGTCGTTTCCGTTACCGTGGATATGGGCTGCCCGGACTTTCGGACCGAAAAGATCCCGGCGGCGTACCCGAAGGACCGGATGATCGACGAGCCCGTCGTGTTCGGCGGAACGGAATACAGGGTGACCTGCGTTTCCATGGGAAATCCGCACTGCGTGCTGTTTGTCGATGACGTAACCAAGGCGGAGATTGAAAAAATCGGTCCGATGCTGGAGTGCGACAAAATTTTTCCGCACAGGGCAAACATTGAGTTTGTCCAGGTGCTGAGTCCGGAAGAAGTGAACATGCGCGTGTGGGAACGCGGCTCCGGGGAAACCTGGGCGTGCGGAACCGGGGCGTGCGCCGCGGCGGTCGCCTGTGCGGCGAACCGGAAAACAGGCCGCAGTATAACCGTCCGTCTCAGGGGCGGTGATTTGCATATCCAATGGGAAGAAAAGACGGATAGGGTATTGATGCGCGGTCCGGCGGAATTCGTCTTTGACGGGACGATAGAGATTTAGCTTCTGTCTGCCGGAAATCATGAAGGAAGGGAATGTAGTATTTTGTTAAAAGTGAACGAAAACTTTGTAAAGCTGCCCGCAAGCTACCTCTTTGTGGATATTGCGAAAAAGGTAAACGAATTTTCCGGACAACATCCGGAAACGGAGATCATCCGCCTGGGAATCGGGGATGTTACCCGCCCGCTGCCGAAAGCGGTGGTAAAGGCCATGCAGGCCGCCGCGGAAGAGATGGGTCAAGCGGAAACCTTCCGCGGCTACGGCCCGGAAGCCGGTTATGAATTTCTTCGTACCGCGATCGCGGAAAACGATTTTATAAAGCGCGGGGTACAGATTGATATCGATGAGATTTTTGTCAGCGACGGCGCGAAAAGCGATACCGGCAGCATCGGCGATATCTTCGGCGTGGATAACGTGGTTGCGGTGTGCGACCCGGTTTACCCGGTTTACGTCGACACCAATGTGATGGCCGGAAGAGCCGGGGAGTACGGCGAGGGCAGGGGATGGAGCAGGATCGTTTACATGCCCTGCCGGAAGGAGAACGGCTTTCTGCCCGAGCTGCCCAAAGAGCGCGCCGATATGATCTATCTCTGCTTTCCCAACAATCCCTCCGGTGTGGGAATCAGCCGCGGGGAGCTGAAAAAGTGGGTGGATTACGCGCTTGCGAATCAGTCTGTTATCCTCTACGACGCCGCGTACGAAGCGTTTATCACGGAAGAGGACATGCCGCACAGCATTTATGAAATAGAGGGCGCGAAAAAATGCGCGATCGAGTTCAGAAGCTTTTCAAAGACCGCCGGCTTTACCGGAACGCGCTGCGCGTACACTGTGATTCCGAAGGAGCTGGTATTTGGCGGAGTCTCTCTGAACAAGCTGTGGGACCGGCGCCAGTCTACAAAGATGAACGGTGTTTCCTATGTCGTCCAGCGCGGCGCAGAGGCGGTTTTTTCCGAGGAAGGGCGGCGTGAGGTCAGGGAAAATATCGCTTACTATCTCAAGAATGCCAAAATCATTGTGGACGGCCTGCAAAAGGCGGGATTTGAAGTCTACGGCGGCGTGAACTCGCCCTATGTCTGGCTGAAAACGCCCGACGGACTTACTTCCTGGGAGTTTTTCGATCTTCTGCTTGAAAAAACCGGCGTGGTCGGTACTCCGGGTTCCGGCTTCGGCGTGGGCGGCGAAGGTTATTTCCGCCTGACTTCCTTTAACACGAAGGAAAATACGGAAAAAGCGGTGGAAAGAATCATCCGCTCCTTCAAAGCGTAACGAGCCGATTTGCTGTCTGAACAATTGCGATTGATGTTGAATAATAAGAATGGTTGGTGATTAAATGAGAGCATTGCTGATGCTTGAAAATGGAATGACCTTTGAGGGGGCGGGTTTTGGCGATGAACATGACGTTCTCTGCGAGGTCGTGTTCAACAGCGCCATGTGCGGCTACACGGAGCTGCTGACCGACCCGTCCTATGCGGGGCAGGGCGTCGTCATGACCTATCCCCTCATCGGGAATTACGGCATCTGCTATGACGACGCGGAATCTACAAAGCCGTGGCTGCGGGCTTTTATCGTACGGTCCGTTTCCGGCGCGGCCAGTAATTTCCGCCGTGACGTGGATTTGAACACCTTTTTGAAGCAGAACCACGTTCCCGGTATTCAGGGGGTGGATACGCGCACCGTTACGAAGGTGCTGCGTGAGAGCGGCACCATGCGCGGCATGATTGCATACGGAGATCAGATTGATCCCTCGGCAATGAAAAAACAGATCGAAGCCTTTGTGCTGGAATCCTGCGTCCCTCTTGTCAGCAGCGGGGAACAGAAGGTGTACGGCGACGGACCCGTTAAGATCGCTCTGGCGGATTATGGGGTGAAGAGCAACATCATCCGTTCGCTGGTGAAGCGCGGCTGTACCGTAAAATGCTTCCCGTACGACGCCTCTTTTGAGGATATGATGTCTTTTTCACCGGACGGCATCATGCTCTCCAATGGCCCCGGCGACCCGAAGGAGTGCACAAAGGCTATTTCTGAACTGAAAAGGGTGTACGCTCATGGCGTCCCAACCTTTGCGATCTGCCTGGGACATCAGCTGATGGCGCTTTCTCAGGGATTTGATACTTATAAATTAAAATATGGCCATAGAGGAATCAATCACCCGGTCAAGGATTTAAGTACCAACAGGGTGTATATCACTTCCCAGAACCACGGCTTTGTGGTCAATGGCGACACGATCAATCCTTCAGTAGCCGACGTCCGCTTTATCAGCATGAATGACGGCAGTATTGAGGGATTGAACTATAAAAACGGAAAAGTGTTTTCTGTGCAGTACCATCCGGAAGCTTCTCCGGGCCCGCTTGACACAGGCTTTCTTTTCGATCAATTTTTCAAGCTGACAGGAGGAGGCCAGATATGAAGAGAGCAGATATCAAAAAGGTGATCATCATTGGCTCCGGTCCGATCATTATCGGTCAGGCCGCGGAGTTCGACTACGCCGGAACACAGGCCTGCCGCGCACTCCGCGAAGAGGGCGTAGAGGTCATCCTGATCAACTCAAACCCGGCTACCATCATGACGGACAAGCAGATCGCCGATAAGGTTTATATTGAGCCTCTGACTGTTGAAACCATCAAAAAGGTAATTCTCAAGGAAAACCCGGACAGTATCCTTCCGACCCTGGGCGGCCAGAACGCGCTGAACCTTGCGGTGGAGCTGGAAGAGACCGGCTTCTTAAAGGAAAACAACGTGGAAATGATCGGCACGAACGCCGACACCATCCGGATGGCGGAGGACAGGGAGCTGTTCAAGGAAGCCATGGAGCGTATCCAGCAGCCCTGCGCGCAGAGCGCCGTTGCGGAAAATATTGAGGACTGCGTCAAAATCGCGAGGAAAATCGGTTATCCCGTTGTTGTGCGCCCCGCGTACACACTGGGAGGAAGCGGCGGCGGCATCGCGGCCGACGAAGAGCAGCTGCTCTCGATCGCAACACTCGGCCTGCACCGCAGCCGTGTGAACCAGGTGCTGATCGAACGGTGCATTTCCGGCTGGAAAGAAATCGAGTACGAAGTCATGCGCGACCGCAACGGCAACTGCATCACGGTCTGCAACATGGAAAACTTCGACCCCGTCGGCGTCCATACCGGCGACTCCATTGTCGTCGCTCCCTGCCAGACGCTTGCGGATAAGGAAACGCAGATGCTCCGTTCCGCCGCGCTTGCCATCATCCGGGAGCTGAAGGTGGAAGGCGGCTGCAACGTTCAGTTCGCTCTGAATCCGAAGAGCTTTGAGTATTGCGTGATCGAAGTAAATCCCCGCGTGAGCCGTTCTTCCGCGCTTGCCTCCAAGGCGACGGGCTACCCGATCGCGAAGGTGGCTTCCAAAATCGCGCTGGGCTATACGCTGGATGAAATTCAGAACGCCATTACGAAAAAGACTTTTGCGTGCTTTGAGCCGACGCTGGACTACTGCGTGGTGAAGATTCCGAGATGGCCGTTTGATAAATTTGTCTACGCCAAGCGCAGCCTGGGCACCCAGATGAAAGCGACCGGCGAAGTCATGGGGATTGCTCCGACCTTCGAGGCGGCTTTGATGAAATCCATCCGCTCGCTGGAGCAGAATGTTTTCAGCCTGCTCGACCCCAACGTCGGCAGCCTTACGAACAGCGAGCTGGAGCAGCGGCTTTATGTCGTCGACGACCGGCGGCTCTGGGTGGTTTCCGAAGCGTTGAGGCGCGGCGTGACCCCGGAAAAGATTCACGATATTACGAAAATCGATCTCTGGTTCCTGGACAAGCTGCTCTCGATCATCGAGGTCGAAAAAGCTTTTGCCGCGCGGCCGATTGATAAGGCCCTGCTTCTGAAAGCAAAGGACTTTGGGTTCCTTGATAAAACCCTGTCGCAATTAAGCGGCAAGACCGTAGAAGAAATCCGGGCAATGGAAGACGAGTGGGACATTCATCCCATTTATAAAATGGTCGACACCTGCGCGGCCGAGTTCGACGCGGAAACGCCGTATTATTACTCCAGCTACGGAATCCAGAATGAATCCGTACCGCAGGGCGACCGGAAGAAGATCCTTGTCATCGGCTCCGGTCCCATCCGCATCGGGCAGGGGATCGAGTTCGATTTCTGTTCCGTTCACAGCGTCTGGGCGCTGAGGGACCTGGGGTATGAAACGATCATCGTCAACAACAATCCGGAGACCGTCAGCACGGACTTTGACATTGCGGATAAGCTGTACTTTGAACCGCTGACCGAAGAGGATGTGCGCCATATTGTCGATCTGGAAAAACCGGACGGCGCCGTCGTGCAGTTCGGCGGACAGACCGCCATCAAGCTGGCCGGGGCTATTGAAAAAATGGGCATTCCGATTCTCGGGACCTCGTTTGACAGCATCGATGAGGCGGAAGACCGCGAGCGTTTCGACAAGATCCTGTTTGAATGCCGGATCCCGCGCGCGGATGGCCGTATGGTCTTTACCTGTGAGGAAGCCATCCGGGCGGCGAACGAGCTGGGCTACCCGGTGCTTATCCGGCCTTCCTATGTGCTCGGCGGACAGGGCATGCATATCGCGTATGCCGACGAAGACATCGTCGAGCAGATCGGCATCATCAACCGGATCGCACAGGAGCATCCGATTCTGGTGGATAAATACATTATGGGCACCGAGGTGGAGGTCGACGCCGTCTGCGACGGAATCGACTCGGTCATTCCGGGCGTCATGCAGCATATTGAGCGCGCCGGCATCCATTCGGGGGACAGCATTTCCGTTTATCCCGCCATCGGCGTACCGAAGGACATGCAGGAGCTGATTGTGGAGTATACCCGCCGGCTCGCGAAAGCGCTGAAGGTCAAGGGACTGCTGAATATCCAGTTTATCGTCAAGGATCAGGAGGTGTATGTCATCGAGGCAAATCCGCGTTCGTCCAGAACCGTGCCCTATATCAGCAAGGTGACGGGGATCCCGATCGTTCCGCTGGCTGTCGGCACTTTCTTTGGAAAGACGCTGCCGGACATGGGTTACCACTACGGACTGCAAAAAGAAAAAGACCTGATCGCCATCAAAATGCCGGTTTTCTCCTTTGAAAAGCTTTACGGGGCCGACGTCAATCTCGGTCCGGAGATGAAATCCACCGGCGAGGTGCTGGGAATCGCGCGTACCTTTGACGAGGCGCTGATCAAGTCGTTTTACGGCGCCGGCGTACACATGATCAAAAACGGCAGGGTGATCTTTACCCTGAAGGACAGCGATAAGGAAGAGGCCCTGCCCATTGCCAGGGGGCTTTACGACCTTGGATGGACGATCTACGCCACGGCGGGAACCTCCGACTTCCTGAACGACCACGATATCCCGACCATCCGCACCAATAAAATCGGGACGGGCAGCCCGGATATCCTCGACCATATCGCCTCGGGCAAAATCGATCTGGTTATCAATACTCCGTCCCGCGGGGTGGCGCATAACAGGGACGGCTATAAAATACGCAGAAACGCGGTGGAATCCGGCATTCCCTGCCTGACTTCGCTGGATACGGCCAACGCGTTTCTGACCTGTGCGCAGCACGTGGAAACCACCCAGCTTTCTGTGATCGATATCACGAAGGTTTCCAAGTTCCTGAACTTCATCTGACAGCTCCATTCAAACAAATGGAGTAGAAAAATCCGCATATTCAGAGTATGGATATAAATCATTTATAGGAGGAAAATAATGATGAAAAAATGTGAGCTTCTCTATGAGGGCAAGGCAAAAAAGGTTTACGCGACGGATGATAAGGACTACTGCATTGTCGATTACAAAGACGACGCGACTGCCTTTAACGGACAGAAAAAGGGGACAATCGTCGGCAAAGGCGTCGTTAACAACAAAATGTCCAATTATTTGTTCCAGCTGCTGGAAAAACACGGTATCAAAACGCATTTTGTCAAAGAGCTGAGCGACCGGGAAACGCTTGTAAAAAAAGTAAAAATCGTCCCGCTTGAGGTAATCGTCCGCAACAAAGCGGCCGGCAGCCTCGCGAAAAGGCTCGGCCTGGAGGAAGGCACCCCGATGAAGACCACCGTGCTGGAATTCTGCTATAAGAATGATGAACTGGGCGACCCGATCGTCAACGAATACCACATCCTTGCCGCCGATTTCGCGACGAAGGAAGAAATCGATCAGATCAGCGCCATGTCGCTGAAGATCAACGAAATTCTGAAAGAGTTTTTCCTCTCCGTCAACATCGAGCTGATCGACTTCAAACTGGAATTCGGCCGCTGCGCCGACGGGATTATCCTTGCGGATGAGATTTCCCCGGATACCTGCCGCTTCTGGGATGTCAACACCCACGAAAAACTTGACAAGGACCGCTTCCGCAGAGATTTGGGCGGAGTGGAAGAGGCTTACGCCGAGGTAATGAAGCGCATCGGTTTATAATGTATAGGGATGGTGAGTATTTGAACAGCTCTGTGATGGATTACGATTTTTCCAAGCCGCACGAAGAATGCGGCGTTTTCGGAATCTATTCCGACGGCGGGACGGCGCCCGCCTACGCTGCCTACAACGGGCTTCTCGCTTTGCAGCACAGGGGGCAGGAAAGCTGCGGAATCGCCGTCTGCGACCGCGGGGTGATTTCCTACTCGAAGGACATGGGCCTTGTCACCGAAGCGTTCAACGATAAAATCCTTGACGATCTTGTCGGCCAGATGGCGGTCGGCCATGTCCGCTATTCCACCGCGGGCGGCAGCGTGCGCGAAAACGCGCAGCCCCTTGTCATGCGGTATATCAAGGGTACCCTCGCGATTGCCCACAACGGGAATCTGACCAACGCCTATGAGCTTCGCCACGAGCTGGAACACAGGGGATGTATTTTCCAGACGACGATCGATACCGAGGTCATCGCCTATATCATTGCGCGGGAGCGCGTGGACGCTCCTTCGATCGAGGAAGCCGTCCACCGCGCGCTTACGAAAATCCAGGGCTCGTATTCCCTCGTGGTCATGAGCCCGCAGAAGCTGATTGCCGCGCGCGACCCGCACGGCTTCCGGCCGCTTTGTATTGGCAGGATCGGCCGTTCCTATATTTTTGCGTCCGAAACCTGCGCGCTGGACGCGTGCGGCGCGGAATATGTACGCGACGTGGAACCGGGGGAAGTCGTTGTTGTGGACAGCAACGGCCTGCGCTCCATCAAGGACCCGGTAAGCGTGGAAAAATCGCTCTGTGTTTTTGAGTATATTTATTTTGCGAGAACGGACAGCTATATTGACGGGAAAAGCGTTTATGAGGCGCGTAAAGAAGCCGGGCGCCTGCTTGCAAGGCAAAAGCCGGTCGAAGCGGATATCGTAATAGGCGTGCCGGAATCCGGAATTGACGCCGCGATCGGCTACAGCGAGGAATCGGGTATCCCCTATCAAAAGGGAATTGTAAAAAATACTTATATCGGACGGACCTTTATCAAGCCAAACCAGTCCGAGCGGGTGCGCAGCGTACGGATCAAGCACAATGCGCTTTCCTCCTGCGTAAAAGGGAAACGGGTGGTCATGCTGGACGATTCCATTGTACGCGGAACGACCAGCGCGCACATCGTCACCATGCTGAAGGACGCAGGCGCGACGGAAGTCCATCTCAGGATCAGCTCTCCGCCGTTTTTATGGCCGTGCTATTACGGGACGGACATTCCGTCCAAGGACGATCTGATTGCCTGCCAGCACAGTATTGAGGAAATCGGGAAGATGAGCTTCGCGGATTCCATCGATTTTCTGCACCTGGACAATCTGCCGAAAATGATGGGCGGGTGCAGCGGGTTCTGCGACGCGTGCTTCTCCGGCAAATATCCCGCGCCCGTGCCGGATTATCTGATTGCAAATAAGAATTACGACTACTGCACACCGATCAAACGGCTGTAATATTCCTGTTTGGAGGATCATACCATTGAAAAATACTTATGAATCACCGCTTTCGTCACGCTATGCGGACGACGAAATGAAATATTTGTTTTCACCGGATAAAAAATTCAGAACATGGCGCAGACTGTGGATTGCACTGGCGCAGGCTGAAAAAGAACTCGGGCTGAACATCACGCAGGAACAGATCGATGAAATGATCCGGTTCCAGGACGACATCAATTACGAGGTCGCCGAAGCGCGTGAAAAAGTGGTGCGTCACGACGTGATGTCGCATGTCTATGCCTTTGGGCAGCAGTGTCCGAAGGCCATGCCGATCATCCATCTTGGCGCGACGTCCTGCTATGTGGGCGACAACACGGACATTATTATCATGACGGAAGCTCTGCGGCTGGTAAGGAACAAGCTGGTCGGCGTGATCCGCGTGCTTTCCAAATTCGCCGTGCGGTATAAGGACCTGCCCACGCTGGCGTTTACCCATTTCCAGCCGGCACAGCCCACCACGGTGGGCAAACGGGCCACGCTCTGGATACAGGATCTGCTGATGGATTTGGAGGATGCGGAGTATCAGCTTTCCAAGGCGAAGCTTTTGGGCTCCAAAGGCACCACCGGCACGCAGGCCAGCTTTTTGGAGCTGTTTGACGGCGACCACGAAAAGGTGAAAAAGCTGGACGAACTCATTGCCGAAAAGATGGGGTACACCTCCTGCTTTGCAGTCTCCGGGCAGACGTATTCGCGCAAGCTGGACAGCCAGATGCTTTCCGTCCTGAGCGGGATCGCGCAGAGCGCGGCGAAATTTTCCAATGATATCCGCCTTTTGCAGCATCTGAAGGAAGTGGAAGAGCCGTTCGAGAAAAACCAGATCGGTTCCTCGGCGATGGCCTATAAGCGCAATCCGATGCGCAGCGAGCGGATCGCTTCCCTTTCCAGATATGTCATGGTCGACAGCCTTAATCCGGCTGTTACGGAGGCGACGCAGTGGTTTGAGCGTACGCTGGACGATTCCGCGAACAAGCGTATCAGCGTCCCGGAGGCGTTCCTTGCCGTGGACGGCATTTTGAACCTGTACGCGAACGTCGCCGACGGACTGGTTGTTTATCCGAAGGTAATCGGGCAGCACCTTTTAAGGGAGCTGCCGTTTATGGCGACGGAAAACATCATGATGGACGCCGTCAAGCGCGGCGCGGACCGGCAGCAGCTTCACGAAAGGATCCGGGTGCATTCCATGGCCGCTTCCAAGGTGGTCAAGGAAGAGGGCGGAGAAAACGACCTGCTTTCCCGTATTGCCGCCGACCCGATCTTCGGCGTGACGCTCGAGGAGCTTTACGCGATTGTCAGGCCGGAAAAGTATGTGGGCAGGGCGCCGCAGCAGACGGAGGAGTTTATTTCCGAGGTAGTCGGCAGGGCGATTGCGCCTTACGAGTTTATTCCCGATGAAAAAACGGAAATAAATTTGTAATTGATACGGCGAAACAGGAATTATTTTTTATTGTTGATTCTGCTTTGCTTTTCAGAATAAGTGTGATATTATAATTGAGTTGTTTCCATACTGCCTAAATTCGGCCGCGGGGCAGTTTTTCAGCGAATTCCGTAGCGGCACGGCGGAGTGAATGCATATGATTAAAGCAATTGTTGGCGCAAACTGGGGAGACGAAGGCAAGGGGAAAATCACCGATGTCGAAGCAGCTCAGTCCGACATTGTTATTCGGTTTCAGGGCGGCAGCAATGCCGGCCACACCATTATAAACAACTACGGCAAATTTGCCCTTCACCAGCTGCCATCCGGTGTCTTTTACAGCCATATCACGAATATCATCGGCAACGGCGTTGCGCTCAGCGTGGAGAATTTTGTCAAGGAATTGAACGCGCTTCAGGAGCGCGGCGTTCCGAAGCCGAACATCGTTATTTCTGACCGCGCGCAGCTGGTCATGCCATACCATATTCAGCTCGACACGTTCGAGGAAGCGCGTCTTTCTTCCCATTCCTTTGGATCGACAAAGTCGGGAATCGCTCCCTTTTATTCCGACAAGTTCGCGAAGATCGGCTTCCAGATCAGCGAGCTTTACGACGATGAAAGCTCTTTGAGGGAGAAGATCGACCGGGTCGTTACGCTGAAAAACGTGCTGTATGAGCATCTGTATCATCAGCCCAAACTGACGGCCGATGAGATTTACAATCAGCTGATGGAATATAAGAAGCTGTTGGAGCCCTATGTCGCGGATACGTTTTCCATTCTGCACAAAGCGGTTCAGGAAGGAAAAAACATCCTGCTGGAAGGACAGCTCGGCGCCTTGAAGGATCCCGACCACGGGATTTATCCCATGGTTACCTCGTCTTCGACGCTGGCCGGATACGGCACTATCGGAGCGGGCCTTCCTCCTTATGAAATCAGGGAGATTATCGCGGTGGTAAAAGCCTACTCAAGCGCCGTCGGCGCGGGGGAATTTGTCAGCGAAATTTTCGGGGAACCGGCCGACGAGCTTCGCCGCAGGGGCGGCGACGGCGGCGAATTCGGCGCCACGACCGGGCGCCCGCGCAGAATGGGCTGGCTGGACCTGGTCGCTTCCCGGTACGGCTGCCAGGTGCAGGGCGCTACCTGCGTCGCGCTGACCGTTCTGGATGTACTGGGGTATCTGGATGAAATCCCGGTCTGCGTAGCCTACGAGCTGAACGGCAAACGGATCGATTCCTTCCCGCCGACCGTACAGCTGAAACACTGCAAACCGATTATTGAGACTTTGCCCGGCTGGAAATGCGATATCCGCGGGATCCGGAACTATGAGGATCTTCCGGAAAATACGCGCCGGTATATCGAATTCGCCGAGAAGGAGATCGGAGTTCCGATTAAGATTGTTTCCAACGGCCCTGCGCGTGAAGATATTATTTACAGATAAGGTTCCCGTAATGGAGTGCTAACATTTCCGGTGGCAGTGTTGGCACTCGTTATTTTCAGATTCAATTCTACCGGAGAAAGTGTGATACTATGTGTGGAATCGTTGGCTATATCGGAGACGACCAGGCTGCTCCTTTCTTGCTGAGCGGACTGGAAAAACTGGAATACCGGGGCTATGATTCAGCCGGAATCGCCGTTTATGACGGAACTTCCCTCCATGTTATGAAGGCGAAGGGAAGGCTGAAGGTATTAAGCGACATGATCAACGGGGGAAAAGACGTCCTCGGTACTGTGGGAATCGGCCATACCAGGTGGGCGACACACGGAAAACCGTCGGATATCAATTCCCATCCTCAGGTCAGTGACTCCGGAAAATTTGCCGTTGTTCACAATGGAATTATTGAAAACTATCTCTCGTTGAAGGATTTGCTCATCAAAAAGGGGATCAATTTCGTATCGGAAACGGATACGGAGGTGATCGCGCAGCTTCTGGAATACTACTATAAAGGGGATATTCTGGACGCCGTTATCCGTGTCATCAATAAGGTGGAGGGTTCTTATGCTCTCGGCATCATCTGTGAGGATAACCCCGACCAGATTGTCGCCGTCAGAAAAGACAGCCCGCTGATCGTCGGCCTTGGCAGGGGCGAAAACTTTATTGCTTCCGACATCCCCGCTATCTTAAGTAAGACAAGGGATATTTACCGTCTGAACGATAACGAAATCGCCGTGCTTCAGAAAGAATCCGTGATGATTTATAATACGGATAAGGAAATCGTTCCGAAAGAGCCCTGCCATATCGACTGGGATATTTCCGCCGCCGAAAAGGGCGGATATCAGCATTTTATGGCCAAGGAAATTATGGAGCAGCCCAAAGCGGTGAGGGACACGATTTCCCCCAGGATTCAGGATGGGAAAATTGTTCTGGACAATATCACCCTGACGGCGGAACAGCTGAAGAGCTTTTCCAAGATCTTTATTCTGGCCTGCGGCTCCGCGTACCATGTGGGGATGATTGCGAAATATATTCTGGAAAGATTTGCGCGCATCCCCGTGGAAGTGGATGTCGCTTCCGAATTCCGATATCGCCATCCCATTATCGACGATAAAGTCCTGGTGCTTGTCATCAGCCAGTCCGGCGAAACGGCGGATACGCTGGCGGCGCTGCGCGAGGCAAAGAAGCTCGGCGCAAGAACGCTTTCCATCGTCAATGTGGTCGGCAGCTCCATTGCCAATGATTCCGACGACGTGCTTTACACGTGGGCCGGTCCCGAAATCGCCGTGGCGACGACAAAGGCTTACAGCACCCAGCTTGCGGTCATTTATCTGCTGGCGATCTATTTTGCCGACAAGCTTGGGAACCTCTCCGAAGAGGATTACGCTTATTACGTTTCGCAGCTTCAGGAGCTTCCCGATAAAATTGCCGAGATTCTCAACAACAAAGAACATATCCAATTCCTTGCGTCGCAGTTCTTTAATGTAAGGGACGTGTTTTTCATTGGCAGAAACCTGGACTATGCGATGTCTCTGGAAGGCTCCCTCAAGCTGAAGGAGATTTCCTACATCCACTCCGACGCGTACGCGGCCGGCGAATTGAAGCACGGCACCATTTCCCTTGTGGAAGATGGTACGCTGGTGGTGGCGCTGGCTACCCAGAAGATGCTTTTCGATAAAATGATGAGCAATGTAAAAGAGGTCAAGGCGCGCGGCGCCGTGGTGCTTGGCCTGACCACCGAAAACAATACGAAGATCGAGCAGGTGGCCGACCATACGCTGTACATTCCCGAAATGTGTGAAATGATGCTGCCGTCTCTGGCGGTCGTTCCTCTGCAGCTTTTCGCGTATTATGTTGCGTCGATGAAGGGCTGCGACATTGATAAGCCCCGCAATCTTGCAAAATCGGTGACTGTTGAATAAAAGATTACTCTGTTGCTTCTGTAAAATCCGGCGACAGTTCAAAGAATGGAAGTGCACGAACATATGACGCAGAACGAAGCGGTTTTAATTCTCGACTTTGGCGGGCAATACAGCCAGCTGATTGCGCGGCGGGTCCGGGATTTAAACGTATACTGTGAGATTAAATCCTATAAGACCACTGCCGAACAAATCGGGACGGCAGGATACAAGGGGATTATTTTCAGCGGCGGGCCTGACACGGTATATGATGAGAATGCCCCTAAATGTGACCCCGGGATATTTGAACTGGGGATTCCCGTGCTTGGAATCTGCTATGGCGCGCAGCTGATGGCCTATCTGCTCGGCGGCAGGGTGGAAAGCAGCAAAGTGCGTGAATACGGAAAAACAACCGTGGATTTCGATCCGACGAGTGCGCTGCTTTCCGGTCTGGAAAAGCAGTCGGTCTGTTGGATGAGCCACACCATTTATATTGCGGAAGTTCCCGACGGGTTCCGGGTGACTGCCACAAGCGGAAACTGTCCGACCGCGGCCATGGAAAACGAGGGGAAACGTCTTTATGCCCTGCAGTTTCACCCCGAGGTGGAGCATACCGTGCACGGCAATGAAATCCTGCGAAACTTCCTCTATCAGATCTGCGGCTGTGCGGGGGACTGGGAGATGTCTTCCTTCGCGGCGGCGACCATTCAGCAGATTAAAGAGACCGTGGGCGATAACAAGGTGATCTGCGCGCTTTCCGGCGGGGTGGATTCCTCTGTTGCGGCTCTGCTGGTTCATAAAGCGGTGGGTAAAAATCTTACCTGTATTTTCGTGGATCACGGTTTCCTGCGAAAGAACGAAGGCGACGACGTAGAAAATGTTTTCCGTAAACAGTTCGATATGAATCTGATTCGTGTAAACGCGCAGGAACGCTTTTTGTCAAAGCTGAACGGTGTTTCCGAACCTGAGCGCAAGCGAAAAATCATAGGGGAAGAGTTTATCCGCGTTTTCGAAGAAGAGTCCAGAAAGATCGGCCATGTGGACTATCTGTGCCAGGGCACGATTTATCCGGACGTTGTGGAAAGCGGGGCAGGGGATGCGGCGGTCATCAAGAGCCACCACAATGTCGGCGGACTGCCGGATGACGTTGATTTTAAAGGTCTGATTGAACCTCTCAGAAATTTGTTTAAGGATGAGGTCCGCAAAGTCGGTCTGGAACTCGGTATTCCGGGCCCCCTGGTCTGGAGACAGCCGTTCCCGGGGCCGGGGCTCGCCATCCGCATTATGGGCGAGATCACCACCGAGAAGCTGGATATCCTGAAGGATGCGGACGCGATCTTCCGTGAGGAAATCGCCGGTGCGGGCCTTGACAGGAGCATCAACCAATACTTTGCCGTATTGACCGGCATCAAGAGCGTCGGCGTTATGGGCGACGGCAGAACGTACGACTATACCATTGCGCTGCGCGGCGTGACGACCTCCGACTTTATGACTGCTGACTGGGCCAGAATCCCTTACGACCTGCTTGACAAAATTTCCAACCGTATCGTGAACGAGGTCAAACACGTCAACCGCATTGTTTACGACATTACCAGCAAGCCACCGGCCACAATCGAGTGGGAATAATAATCGAAAGCCTCGGAAACCGCGTGATGGCGGACACCCCGGGGCTTTTCCTTTTTTGTGAAAAGAGGGTTGCCTGACATTCTTGATTCTATACGCCCCGGCAATAGAAAGTTATGGTTATACGTTTAAAATATTAAAAATAAAAATAGGTATGTTATATTGAGTAAGGTTTATACAACAGACGGCGGGAGGACAATGGATTTGAACAGCATGAATCATATTTTAATTGGAACCATTGTGTATGAGTACCTGAACGAGAAATACGGCATAGTTTTAAATAAATCGCGTTTTTTAACGGGCAATACGTGCCCCGACCATGGAATCTCCTTTCTGCGTCCTCACAAAATGAGATACTGCAATAAGATGGTGCGCAGAAAGACGGAAAAGCTTTGCAGGAACGATGATCGGATCATCGGCGCGAAAGCGTCCAAAAAGCTTGGCATTTTGTGTCACTACTACGCGGATTTCTTCTGCTGCGCACACAGCTCTCAATTCAGCGGCAGCATCAGGGAGCATGTCCGGTATGAGAATGAATTGCTGCAGTTTATGAGGGAAAATTACTCCGCTTTTCGCGGGATGGATTATGTGGCAAACGCGGCCGTTCCGAAGGGTGTAGCGGAAATCAACAACAGGATGCGCGGCCTGATTGAAAAGAGACCGGCAAAGGAATACGATTTTGGTACGGAACTGTTCTGTGCCATCCAGGCGTGTGCGGTACTGGTGCTCTCCGTCAGCCTTGCCATCCTTTCGCAGTACAATCAGGTATTGCAGCAGGAGATGAACATGAGAAAGACAGCGTAGATTATTGTACTTTCACTGAATATTTAATTAATAAAATCAGATGCTGAAAAGCACAAAACCCGTCAAACGTAAGTTTGAACGGGTTTTTGTTTGCAGCTTCCACCGTCTGGATTTAGTCCGAAACCTGAGCGAATTCAATCCGTTCATTGTTAGGCCCTAAGAACAGAAAAAAACGATTGCTTTTGGGAGCAAACATTTCGTTTGATTCGATTCCGTTGCTGACGATTTTGTATCCCATTGCAACGATTTCCTCGTATGCCGCGTCGATATTTTCACTCACCAGGGCGATATGATCAATCGCACCGGCGGGCTTCTCATCCGCACGGCGGCGGTAAATTTCCAAACGGCAGCTTCCGTTTTCCAGAATGCAGGAAAATTCATGCATCACAACCGGTACAAAACCAAGATTTTTATAGAATTCTACTGTCGTGGTAAAGTCACCGGCGGGAATTGCCACGTGAGCGAGGCCTGTAGGAACGTTTCTAATCATTTTCTATCCTCCATATTTCGTCAGATTCTTGCTGATTGTCACACATCACACAAATTTTATAACGGTTTAATATTACATGCAGCAAACAATAAAGTCAACAAAAATTATTGCTCCCCTTCACATGGAAATGAATTCCTTTTGTGAAATTTCAGTTTGGTTTATGTTTCAATGGTCGTAAAGAATCCCCGCCTTTATCGGGCCAGTTTACCGGTCAGAAACATGCAGCCGCTGTTTTAGACCATCCTGTAAGACCTGTGAAAAGTTGACGTTTGCTTTTTCGGCCAAATCATTAAGCCAGCTGGGAACAGTTACGTTTTTGCGAATTGTCCGCATATCATTCGCACGCCGGTAAGCGTCGAAGTCAATATCGACCAGAGTTACGATTTCATCCGGATCATGGTCAATGTCTGCCGATGAAGATGGTTCGGGAATTTTTCGGCCGTCGTCCTGCTCGCTAATACCCCAGAGACCAATTGCATCACGCGCCATATATATTGCTTCGGCAAGGTCTTTTCCTTCACTGTTAATCTGTAGATCAGGGACGTATATGACATACCCATGTTCTGCCGGGGTGAGGACAACGGGATAAACTTTTTTCATAGTAAGCACCTCCAATTCGTTACAACCTATACAGGGGGCCAAAGGAAAGAACCTGTAAATATTAATACAAAAAGCCCGTCAAACCTACATTTGACGGGCAATCAATGGAGCTGCTAATGCGATTCGAACGCATGACCTCATCCTTACCAAGGATGTGCTCTGCCAACTGAGCCATAGCAGCAAATGGCGACTCGGATCGGGATCGAACCGACGACCTCTAGCGTGACAGGCTAGCGTTCTAACCAGCTGAACTACCGAGCCATTTACCGTGGACAACGAATATCATTATACTGAAAAGGCCGTTAGTTGTCAACAGATAAACGACAAAAAAATAATTATTTTTTATTTGACAAACCCTCCCCGGAAAATCGGGGAGGGTTCCCGCTACTCCTGCTTGATCGCGGTCAGCGCGCTGATTTTGACGGCCCGGTTCGCGGGATGAAATCCGGAAACCAGACCGATCATAGTAGAGAAGACAAGTGCTCCCAGCGCCAGCCAGAGCGGAATGATGGAGATCTGAACAGCGGAACCGCCGGCCGTGGCTCCCACCGCATTACCGCCGCCCGCGCTCTGCGCGGCGTACAGGGTGTTGATCAGAAAAGAGATCGCGTAGCTCTGCGCAATCCCGATCGCGCCGCCCATAAACCCAATGGTTCCGGCTTCGATCAGGAACATGGTGCGGATATTCCGAACGACACAGCCGAGCACTTTCATGATCCCGATTTCACGGGTCCTTTCGTAGATGGACATAAGCATGGTGTTTGCAATCCCCAGAGCCGCTACCAGAAGCGAGATTGCGCCAAGACCGCCCAGAATCATCTGAATGGTTTTCATCTGCTCCTCAAGCGGTTTACGGATACTTTCCATGCTGTAAGTGGAGAAGCCCATATCCTGTATTGCCTTCTCCGCGTCCGGGACAGCCTCTACGGAAGCGACCTTCACACTTGCGCTGTCGTATCCGTCTTTTTTGTTGGGGTCCTTTTTGATATTGTTCAGCTTGTTGTATTGATCACGGAGCTGCTTCGCAAGGGTGACATCCATAAAAACGGAATGGCTGGGGGAGGGGTTCTTTCCCCAGTCTTCCACCAGAGTACCGATACATTGCAGCTTGATCGGTTTGGTCTTCGAGGTGGAGTCCTCCGGCAGGTTGATCTCGGCCTGAAATTTGTCGGTGAGGGCGGAAACGTAAGGGTCGGGCATCTTGCCGTTTTTGTCGGCCTGCGGAAAAATCATGTTGTTGCTGGATTTTCGGCTGTCGATAAAATCGTATTCCGCGTCTTTGCCAAACAGAATGGTCGTTTCCGGGGCTCCTCCCGCCGGGAGCGTTCCGGTTTCCGCCTGATATCCGAATTCTTTCAGAGCATTCATCGAAACGCCGTAAATCATTCCCTGATAGCTGTATTTCCGGCTTTTAATGGTAATGACGGAAGGGTCAAGGTAAAAGATGGGGGTGACGGCCACCACCTCCTTCATGGCTTTTACCTCTTCCAGCGCTTTGTCGTCCAACGCCGCCGAATCCGGAGTCTGCGACGCATTGTTAACCGTGATAACCGTCAGGTCGCCCATGTCCTGCATCATGGTTTCCATGGACTGCTTGATTCCGATGCCGAACGACATCATAACGACGATGGCGCAGGTCCCGATCACAACGCCCATCACCGTCAGAAGGGTTCGGACCTTGCGTTTGAACAGATTGCCGAGCGCCATTGAAAGCATGTCTTTCCATTTCATGGCTTTTCCTCATTGGCAGACTGACTGGCTTCTATGGGAAGGTCGTCGTAATCGTCGCTTTCCTCCAGCTGTTTCAACTTCTTTGCTTTTCGTTTCTTAAGTATGACGACCAATACGATGATTCCCGCAATCACTCCTCCGATTCCCGCAAAAATTCCCCAGAGCGGCGGGGAAGAGGCGCCCGCGTTTGCCGGGACGGAGGGTTCGGAATCGATCCCATCGCCCGGACCCATTGCGGGCATTACCTCGCAGGAAAATTCCTTGACCAGATTTTTGATTTCTCCATTTGCGTCCTCGTAGCTGAAGGTCGCCGTGCCGGTCAGGGTCCCCTCTTCAGTCGGGTTCAGCGTAGCCTGAAACGTGTCGCCGACGCCCGAGTCCACATTGCCGATATAGGTGTTTGACTCGCCAGTGGTAAAATTTCCGTCCAGCTTGACGGAAAGATTGAATACTTTACTTTTGCCCTTGTTTACATAATTGATATTCAGCTGGCCGGAGTCGCCCAGAGAAATCGGCCCCTGCAGATCCGCTTCATTTGCTTCAAAACGGTCGGACTGCGTCAGCGGGATGGAGATGGTCTCTGTTGCATCAATAGCCTCCCGCTTGCCGTCCAGAACGGCCTCATAATTGAAGGCGATGGAAACGCCGTAGGAATTCGGGGTGGCGTCGGCTTTGGGGATCAGGGCGATCTGTTCGGCAAAGACCGCGTTTGGGCCGACCTTGGGAATATAAAAGGTGTTGGAGGACTTCGCGGGAGTGAACGCGCCCGCCACGGATTTGTCGTCGTCGCCGGCCACAGAGGAAACGGTGATTTTCAGGTTCTCAATCCGCGTGTTGGCACTGGTGTTTTTAAAGCGCATGGCAAGATTGAATTCTTTACCGCCCATCACCGCTTTTCCGCCGTAATCGTAATTTTCTATGATAATCAGCGGTTTACTTTCATTGGTGGTTTCGTCCTTGTCCGTCTTGGTGCCGGTCACGGGAATAAAGACTTTTGAAGGAACGGATTTATCCAGCTCATCCGCGGAAAGAATCAGGCTGATCGCGTAGTTGTTGGTTGTCATTTTTGGGAGACAGGTCATAGGATAGGAAATGGCGGCGGTGGCGCCGGTATCCAGCGTGTTGATATACTGCGTATCCGTGACCCCGTTGATGCTGATTCCCTCCGCCGTGGAGGTGTCCAGCACGGCCATGATGTTGTCGCAGACGACGCTGCCGGTATTTTTCAGCGTGAAGGTCAGATTGAATTTTTCGCCCTCTTTGACCGGCGTGTGGTCAAGCTGATAGGACTGCACGACCAGTTTTCCCTGATCCTCCGTGTCGCTGCTGGTGCTGTCGGGGTCAAAGATGGTCTTTTGTGCCAAATAGGTTTTTGATTTATCGTCGTCGTAATAAATTGTAAATTTCAGAGTACCCGCTCCGTCGCCAATTCGTTTCATATATAATTCCGGAATGGTAAGGCTATAGTCGGCGTTATTGCCTTCATAGTCTTCATTGACACGCTCAATTTCATCATTGTCAGAGGTGAAAGTTTTTTTCTTCAGTGATATAGAATCATTGGAGCTTTCGACAGTGATTGTAATTTTATTTGAATGTTCTGAAGGGTGATTAAAATAGAAAGTAGCTTCAAAAGGACTTCCTTTAGAGACAGTCAATTTTTCACTGCTTACAGTCGGTGCCGGTTGCGCATAGGTTACCGCCGAAGCGGGAAGGCCGCCGAAACAAAATGCCGCGATCAGCAATACCGCCAAAATAAGGGAAACACGCTTTTTTCCTGTTCTTTTCATGAACTTAATTCCTCCTCGTTTATCCCACTGTTAACAGACAGGTCCCTCACGTCGCTCAGCACGCTGCCGTCGTGGATCGTAATGATCCGGTCGGCATATTTGGCGATTTCCCCGTCGTGCGTTACAATAATCAAAGTCTCATGGTATTTTTTTGCCATGGCCACCATGATCTCCATTACCTCACGGCTGGTCCTGCTATCCAGATTGCCCGTGGGTTCGTCCGCAAACACGATTTTGGGCCGCACGACAAACGCGCGGGCGATTCCTACCCGCTGCTGCTGTCCGCCGCTCATCTGGGTCGGCTTGTGCTGCAGGCGGTCGCCCAGGTTGACGACTTTCAGCATATGTACCGCCCTTTTGATCCGCTCGTTTTTGCCCATGCCCTTGAACACCAGGGGTATCGCCACGTTTTCTATCGCGGTCATCGTCGGCATCAGGTTGTAGGACTGAAAGACAAAACCGATGTTTTTCTGCCGGAACAGCGCCCACTGTTTTTCGGAAAAATTCGTGACATCCTTTCCGTCGATGATAATACGGCCCTTGGTCGCTTTTTCCAGTCCCGCCATCATATTCAGCAGAGTCGATTTTCCGGAGCCGGAGGTCCCGAGCACGCAGCAGATTTCCTGTGGCTCGATCGTGATATTGATTCGGCCGAGCGCTACAATTTTTTCTTTGTCCACATGGTAAACCTTGCGGACATCTTTTAAGCAGATCAGGCTCATACGGATCCTCCAAACTTAAATCTATATTAAATAAGAAAAGAAAAAAGTAATATTTTGGTAATTTCTATTTTAATATGATTCCCGTATGAAAACAACAAACAAATATGTAATCATTCTGATTCAGAAAATAAAAGTCATGCTTGCATATTCTTCTGTTTATGATAAAATTAATATAAAAAGGTGGGATGACACCGCCGCCGGTAATGGAGGTATTTCTTTGGATCTGTACATTAAGCAGAAAATATTTTCTTTGAGAGATAAATACAGCGTCTATAATGAGCTTGGCGAACCGGTTTACACGGTGGAAGGAGAGCTTTTCACCTGGGGAGCGAAAATCCATCTGTATGATTTGACGGGAAGGGAGCTATATTATATTAAACAGAAGGTGCTGACCTTTCTGCCCGAATATGAAATTTATGTCGGCGAACAGTTTTGCGCGAGGATCAAGAAGGAATTTTCCTTCTTCACTCCGAGGCTGAATGTGCAGAGCAGCTACGGCGATTTTGAAATTGAGGGCGGTTTTATGGAAATGGATTTTTCCATTTATCACAACGGGCAGGTTTTCGGTGAAATTCATAAAAAATGGCTTTCCTGGGGGGATACTTACTGCCTGACGGTGGCAAATCCGGAGGACGCCGCATTCTTTACCAGCATGGTGATTGCCATTGACAACTGTATGCATAACGAATCCAACCAATAGGGGGCTTACCGTTGGAGTTCCGTGAAGTAAAGCTGGAGATTTTTGTGCCGGAGGAGTTTGTGGTTCCTATCCGGGATGCTTTAAGCTGCGTGGGAGCAGGGAAAATCGGGAACTACGATCACTGTGTTTCCGTGTCGAAGGTCAGCGGATACTGGCGCCCGCTGGACGGCGCTCATCCCTATCAGGGTACGGCCGGAGAAATCTGTTCGGGAAAAGAGTGTAAAATGGAAATCCGGTGCAGAAGGGAACTGGCCGCGAACGCGGTCCGGGTGATCAAAAGCATCCATCCCTATGAAGAGCCGGTGATCAATATTCTGCCGCTTGTCAACGACCTTTTTGACCGGGGAAACGACGGCTGATTTGGGCGCAAAAAAACGCGCCCGCAAAGCTGTGAGCGCGAAACTTGTCCAGACCCCGTCCGGTGTAAAGAAAAGAGCCCCGCACGCGAATTGCGTGTCGAGACTCCTGATTGGCAGGGGCAGAAGGACTTGAACCCTCGGCACGTGGTTTTGGAGACCTAACTACTAAACTCTTGAAAGCCGCATGAACACTATATAAAACAGACATATAAAAATATTTTTACACCTTATTTACACCTTATCTTAAAAATGACAGCGGACGATAAACGCTATTTTTGATAAGAAAAGCGCTCATAAACCGCATGGATAAAGGCTTTTCATGACGGACTAATAAAAAATATTTTTATATGCTTATTTGAACTATCGTAAAAGTGTTACTAAAAATTGGCACTTTAAAAACTATATATCATGATCTGAAGACAACTTCATAGATAAATACATACTCTTTATATTAAAGCGTTTCTACGCTTATTCAAGGCATTATTATAGCCTTGTAGTGTAATTATACTATTTGATATAAAAACGCTTAGAAAGGCTCGTAGACAATTCTACACGCATATGCTATTTTCATAAGGTGTTATAATGAAATATCACATGATTTTCAATTATAATCTTCAGGTAGTGTAATTATACCTCTAAAAAGTTTGTGCCTAATTTATTTGTTTTTTATTATGTTTTCTTAGAAAGTTAAGGTAGTAGCTTTAATTACTACCCTGCTTGTAATTTCAAGGAGTGAGAAAATTTTCGCACACCTTGAAATCTTATCGCTGGACGAAATTTGTTGCTTTGGAAAGTCCGAAAAACGGACATTAGAAATTGGGTACGAAATTCGTACTGAAAAGTTTAGATGTGTGTTAAACATATTTCTGAATATCGCTGTCCGAAAAACGGACGGCGTTTGTGACAACGATATTCCTCCACAAAATTGAATAGGGATGGTCATTTTAACCACCCTTCAAATTTTAATTAGATGAAATTCGTCTGAGTTTGTGTGAACAAAACACGCACCCATAAATATAATTAAACTGTCCTATTTTTGGTACTGCTATTATTCTATTTATCTCAATTTGGAAAATAATGTTGTATTATTTCTTTATTAGGTGTAAAGTTTCAATGGAGATGAGAATTTATGAATAATCAAGGTAAATTTCAAAAATCTGAAATAAAAAGATTAAATCAAGTTTGCAAACAATATTATGAAGAATATAAACAGTTTGTAGATAATAAGGAATTACCAGACTTTAAACCGCAATATGATAATAATCTTGGAGCAAATACATATGCAATAGCAAAATGCCCCAATGAAAAATTTTCATATTATCGTATCTTAGTATCTCCGAAGATTAAAGACCTTAATAAAGATGTTAAAAAAGCTGTATTTTTTCATGAATTTACGCACATTGAAGATCAATTTCTAGTAGAAAGACAATTGCATTCCCATGAAGAAGCACATAAACTATTAGGCGTATATTCAGAATATCGTGCTAGCAGAGTTGAAACTATGGTACTACTAAACTTTAATTCGTATAGTGAAAATAAAATTATTTATCGAGATGATACATTATTTTATGAAACAGATAGGCAGAAAGTGCCTGTAGAAAAATTTTTATCAAAACAACGTGAAAAGGAACTTTATAATGCAAGTAAAAGACTAGAATATTTGAATTCTGAAACTGACAACAGTAAAAGATTAAAACTCTATTTAGAAACTATGCAAGGTGTTTTGTATTATATAGGGCATGTCGATTTGTGTGCAGAATTTTATACAGAATCATTAGATGAATTTTTAGACTTTGCGCCATTTTCAAAAATATTTGGTGACAAGATTACGAAATATTTCAATTTGATATTAGATCATAGGGAAATTGATATTAATGCATTATACGAAATTAAAGAGTTACAAGATGAAATAGTGTTAGATCATGTTCAGTACTAAAGTAGAATAAACTATAAAAATTATTGGGGATTACTTTGTTTTTTCGCCTATTTTTTTTGCAATATTATTTCTATCAACTAAAATCTCTTGTTTATACTTTAATTTTGCAGTTTCATCAGTTGACGTACCACAAGTAAACATTTTAATGTATAATGCTTGACAATCAGTTATGATACTTTTATCGTCACTGGTGTATTTATTAGAAGTATCATTAGCTATATTTACAGTTTTATTATATAATTCATCTGAAACAAATTTATTAGAATTTATAAAATCATCGGCACTAGATAGCCACTCTAAAACTACTTCTTTAACATCCGTACTAAGAGAACTAACAGTATTTATTGTGGTTGCTTCTACTTCTGTGTTTGAAGCTCTTTGATTACAACCACTAATAGAGACAATTATAATTATTAATGATATTATTAATAAAATTACTCTTTTCACTATATCAGTCCTTATGGAAAAATTTAAAATTATAATGTTTACTGTTTAACTTTAGGCTCTTCTAACCATGACATTATAACACTGGTAATAAGCAATAACCCATTTTCACAGTTATTTGCAGGTAATGATTTTACATAACCTGTAGCTTGAAAAAATTCTTGTTCCCAAAACTTAATATCGCATCTTTTGTCAAGTTCGTAATCACGCATATCATCACGATATTTATCAAAAATGTATTGTACAAGTTTTCCTTCCCACATTTTATTATAAATGGTTTCTCTAGTTTCAGTTTTTTCAATAGCTATTAATCCATATATTTCATTTGCGAAATTTTTTATACCTATGTATCCTTCATGAAGCTGCTCCATACTATTTACACCCTTTCAAAATATAATCTTTATTTGCATTATAGGTCGAATTGGAATATATTTCAAGAGAAAAATAAAAAAATATGCAATGTGAATGATGAGCTATTTATGATTGAAAGGAATATTGTCTCTATATATTGAATATTTTCCATATTAGGTATAAAATAATATTACCATAATTTAGAAGGAGCTGATTTTTATGGAAAATGAAAATAAAACACCGCTTCAAAGCTTACTAATTATTCTTATAGTAATTAGCGTTATATCGTTTATCGCTTGTTTAGGCATACGACAAAGTACAGAACAAGATTATGTAATAGCGCAAGGAAACGCTCTTACTGCATCTTATACTCAAGGGAGAGAATTGTCTGATCAAAGTGATGATACTAAAGCACTTGATGTTAAAAGAAATGCTTGTGTTGCTGGCATGATAGCTTCAGGAATTGTTTTTGTTATTTGTGCCTTTACTTATCCTGCTACTAAGCGCAAGAAAGAAGAAGCAAAACCAACCATCATAGAAAGCACCAGTACCACAACAGATAAATTACAAGACCTAAATAATATGCTAAAAAATAACCTTATCTCGCAGGATGAATATGACGATAAGCGTAAAAAAATATTGGATAGCATTTAAAAACAAAATATTAATCCATATAATAGAAATAGGCAGTCACTTTAATTAGTGGCTGTCTATTTTTTTTGAAATTTTTATTTATCGTTGTCCAAATCTTGCTGAATCTGATTATGTATAGCTTTGACAATAAATTCATTAATGCTTTTATAGTTATGCCTATCAATATGATCTTGCAAAAAATCCTTATTCCACATATCATCCTTGCGGATTAGTACAGAAACAGTGTCATAAATTCTATTCTTTGATTTTTTAACAACTTCGCTTCTTGATGTTTTATCCATTATGATTATCTCCTTTATTCAACTGAATTTGATATAAACATAATAATACTAAAAAATAAAAAATTAAAGAGAAATACTAACTAATCAGTATAAACAATTATAATTCTAATTTGTATAATATGATTGTTGAAAGTGCATATTGCAAAGATAGTAGTGCTATCTTATAATTGTTGCATACCAACAAAGGACAAGTCGAAAGTATTATGACCAAATAAATGCAATTTATGCCTTATATAATAAAAAGGAGGTAATTTATTATTGGTTGATCTGGAACAAGTGATTAAAATTGCAAGTGAAAATACTGGAATACCTATCAAGCAAATAGAAAACAGTTTGAATCCTTACTTACTTCAATCAAGTGAAATTTTCAGAGAGTTACGCTATTTAGGAAAAATCAAAAAATATAATTGGAGGTTGTCAAAATGAAAATCACTGGCAAAACTTTTGTTGAAGGTAAAATGGTTGAAAAGGTTTTGTGGGAAGGCAAATTTGATGCAGAAAATCTTATCCTTGAAGATTCCCACAATGATTTAGGCGATTGGTTAAAACAAGTTAGATTCGATGATTCCAACGTTGTCACAGGAATTAGTCAAGCATTATATGACTTTATGTCAATTACCTGTGGTTGGTTGGGAAATGATGATTCAAAAACACTCCTGTTCATTACACTTTCATATAAAAATGAAGTTCATTATGGTATCCAAGCATGGTGCAAACCTGCAATTCTTGATTATGATAAAATGCCTAATCATGATGCAGATGACAACCAATGCAAAGAAGAACAACAAGATCATTTAGACGAACTGGAAGAAAACGGCGGCTATGAATTTGCAACCTTTAACCTTGAATTGTCAGATACAGAAAAAATTGAACTCTTAGAATTCATGATTTTATAATTGATTATAAGTTACAATTTTGTTACTTTCTTCTTTCAAATGGGTAAGGCATATCTATTATATTACGTTATTTGGTATGCCTTACCACAATTATTATCAAAAGAGGTTTAATATGAAAATTTACACATTACAAGATGCTGATAAGCAGTATATCATCAAAAGCAACCATATGTATGTTGGTTATCTTTCAGAAGTCTCTATATTTCATCTTACGAAGAATATAGATGATGCTCATATTTTTACATTTCGTGGAGCAGTAAACGCTATCCAGTATAAATTGAATCAATTCTTTCCAAACTGCGAGTTTTCTATTATAAATGTAAGGGATGAAATAACTTTGTCAAATAAAATGGCTATGTCAGAAGAGCAAAAACAGACGTTTAACAACTTATTGGATGATATTATCAGGCACACAAAAGCAATGGTACTTAGCGATATTGCAAGTAAAAATAATGCCAATGCCATTTTTGAAGCGAAAGAACAACTTAATAACATGATTAATGTTGTTGATAGGAAAGAAGATGTTGCAGTATGACAGATAAGCTAAAAGAAATTCGTGAAGATGTAAAACGTTCCCTTTGTAATGATTTGCCTTGGACAACTTATGTACAGTTTAATGGCTTAATTCTTGTGCGTGAAAGCCTGATAGACAACAAATATTCTTCAATTTGGTTGTCAGCAGATAAGAAAAAATCTGCAATCATTATCCTTAGTGATGTTAAAACTCCTGATTTCCCTATGGTTGTAAAATTAAATGGCTTTCAAAATGTTGATTCTGTAGCCTAAAAGGAAGAAGGATTAACATGACAGATGAAGAAAAGAGAAAACAAGCCTGTAAAGATCAGTTGGAATACTTAATTGCAAAGAAAAAAATTATTAAGAGCAATCCTCATGTATGCCATTATTGTAAACGTAACCTGTCTAAAAATGAGATCACCATAGATCATCTTGTTCCACTAAGCAGGGGTGGGGCTTCAGTGGAATCAAATCTTGTTATTTGTTGCCCTGAATGCAATCATGAGAAGAATGATATGACAGAACAGGAATATATAGCATTCAAAAATAAATCAGCAATAATCCCCAAACGCCATTATCATTATGATGAACTACTTAACTTGCAAGAAATAAAAATACCTATGTCATATGCCAGATCATGTGTAAAAAAGAACAAACTGCAAAAAGTTTCTTCCTATTATAATAGACATGGGGAACTGGACGAACCTATCATGGTAAAATCTCATGCTGATAAATTGCTTCTGGATGGCTACGTAAGATTTGTAGTAGCTAAGAATCAAATGGTTTCAACTGTACCAGTAGTTTATGTTTATGATTAAGAAATACAGGGGATGGCAGAAGCTAATCTCCTGATATTTAATTTATCTGAAAATATTTTTAAAAAATTTTGAAAAAACTATTGCAAAACTTGAAATCGCTATTTTTAAGGGTATATAATGGATATAGAACCAAAGAAGAAAATAGAATGGAGTGACCACATACCAAAATATACAAAAAAATATTTCAATGTTTGGTAACTATTACTCTGTTATTGGTTGTCCAGATATGGTACAATAAACATAAGTAGCGGAAAAATATAACGCTAAAAGCACTATTCAGCTTAATTGCTAAATAATGCTACACTACTATTCTCGTATTTGTATGTATGCACAAAGGGATACTATCTCATTTTGCGTATAACATAAATGGAGAGATATTCCATTTGTATCTCTACCTCTGTCCTTTGATAATTGAATATAAAAATAAAACCAGAAGGAAGATGATACCAATGCAGTATTAACTTTGATTTCCTACTCATTATATCATGAACTTGCTAAAAGTCAATGCAATTTTAAAAAAATATTTTGAGAAACATTGCATTGAGTAGGATAATCACTAAATTTTATATATATTATACGGCATAATACACAAAATATAATGCTAAATTAAGAATAATAGCAAAGAAACCCAGCAAAAACAGGCTGAACTTTACGTTTTGAGGGGAAAGCAAGTTGAAAGGAAGAATCTAAATTAATGTCAAATTTTAAGATCAGTAAAGAACAATTAGTCAAAGATATAGCCGCACACAAGACAGGATACCTTATTAATGTAGGTGATAGTGAAAACCCAAATAATGCGTTTGAACTATTTTCAATGTATTTTGGAAAATGCCAGAAGCTACATAACTGGTTGTCTTTCTCCAACTGCAATCCACAGACAGATGAAAATAGAAAAATCACAATGCCTATTGAAGATGTTGGCGAATTTTCGCTTAATCTTGATAAGGTTGGAGAAATCTATAGTCTGAATGAGGAAGAAAAACAAGACTTATTTGAATTTGAAGTGCCAACAGTATATCAAATCAAAACATTCCCTGATGCAGATGATTTATATATTGGATTAATGAACTAATATTATTAAAAGAAAGAAGAATAAAATAATGGTGAAATACAGTAAAGAAGAAAAACACGAAATGAAATTACTTACAACATATCTCTGGTTTAAAAAGGCTATAAATGGTGGTTTACTCAAATGTATAGAAAAAGACAACATGAACCAAGCACCAGTAAATTTTAAAAACGTTACTTTCAATCATGAAACATTTACTCTTACAGTTAATTTTAATAATGGCACTACAAGAGAAATTATATTGCCTATAAACTATGGTGTTGAATTAGTAGAACCAGAAAACAATCCAGATTATAAAGGATTCCAACGAATTGGCTTATGGGATACTGAAAATATGTATTGCTTTGATGCACAATTTTAAAGGAGAAACAAATGAATAATGCACCTGAATTAAAAAAACAGATATTAGTCTGCATGAAGCATTTGCAAATGCTCTATATATCCTTACAAACCCAAAATACACCATTGACGAAACTTTAAAAATTGGGAAAGAATGTAAGGATATGTCAAGAGAAGAATTAACTGACCTTGTAAAAGAATACTTCACCCAAATACTGGATTATAAATATTATGGTGCTTCAGTATCGCATGACATAAGACAACTAATTGATAAAACTAAAGGAGAAAATAATTAGAATGACAGATAAAATGAAAAAAAACTATGATCGCTACATTAATCAAGCAATGGAACATATCACAAAATGCAAAGAATGGGATTTAGTTCCATATGATATTGAGAAGATATTAAAGAAACAAGGTAATAAACGATTATTAGAAAAAATTGGTGAACTCGCAGAACAAATTGATTTACAATATGCCAAAGATGATGAAAGAATTGAAAAAACCGTACACAAATAGATGAAAAATCAAAAATAGAATATGGATTTCCAATAAAAACTCCACCAATTAGTATTGCAACATTCCACACCTTACTTTCAGATATTTTATGGTATGACATAGAAGTATATCATGAAACATATCCAACAATATACAAACACGTTTATGAGCGTGTACAGGCATCAAAAAATCAACGACGTATGGAACATATGACATCTAAGGAATACGATTTGTTGCATGACAATATACCGCCATTAAGAATATATAATCTTATTGTTGGTACTGAGAATATCAGTGATGTATTATATGAATTTCACCTAAGAGGAATATAAATGCTAAATGAGTATATTGCTAAAATAAAGTGGGCGAAGAATGATAAAGAAATCAGAGAAATTCTAAAAACATTCTATTTTGAAAGTGTATGTAGTTCGGATTTTAGAAAACAAATAGATAATGATATGGCTGAAGAAAGTGAAGGAAAATATATTGAATAATACTAAAAAAGAAGAACTTACAAGAAAAACATTTATGAAAGAAACAGGGGTATTTGTTAGCAACATTTATTTTGAAACTATGTTTAAAAGTGATTATGAGCATAGTAATTTGTCACCTAAAGATTTTCCCAACAATGGTTGAAAGATAATAAACATGTTATTTGTGAATCTGATAATATTAAAAATTTTAAGTACATAATTAACGATGATGAAATTTCCTGTGTTGAGGATGAAGATATTGACTCTGAAAATATAAAAGCATTTGATATAATTGAAAGCTTATCAGAAAGTGAAAAATATTGGTTTGACAAATCACGTAAATTAAATGCGGACATAAAAGAAATCACTAAACTAGCAAAACAAGCAATAACAATTTCAAGGTGGTCTATTCTACAAAGCAATTTCAATTATATTCACTTAGCAAATCAGTATAATCAATTTGTGAGACAAATTGAAAATGATGAATGCGATTTCAACGAAGAACTAAATAATAAGGATAACGATTTAGAAATTCATTTCTAAAAGAAAGAGGATAAAATATGAAAATAGAACAAGGGGCGCACATAGCGCATAAACAATGGTCTGGATGGATGAAATATTTATTTGAAAATAGTATTCAAAATACAGATGGAACAGTAACTATTCCAAAATGGGCAGTTGATAGATGGACAAGGCAAATTAATACACCTTACGAAGAACTTACAGAAGAAGAAAAAGAATCAGATAGGATAGAAGCTAGAAAATACTTAAAGCATGGTTTATTTCATGAATGGATACGAATTAGCGATTGGGAACTAATAGAGCATAGTGGTGATACATATGAAGCTAAGTTTAAATGTAATAAATGTGATGTTATTAAAACGAAACATGTTAAGGAGTATCATTAAAATTAAAAAAGGAGAATGATTATGATAGATTTGGATGAAGCAATTAGAATTGTTGAGAGCATACCTTTTGAACCTTGGATAGAACTACAAAAGGGCGATAAAGAAGCAATTGCCATTATAATTAATTATGTTAAACAGACCATGAACAATAAAGAGAAACACAAATGCTAACAGACCCACTTACATTAAAATGTTTAAAATCAAGATACTTTACATATGGAATGTTACTATCTGCAATTTATTCTTTAAACCAACAAGCAAAGATATTAAAAAGTGAATTGCAAGTTAAGCCAAATACAAAACATCTTGATGAACAAATAAGACTATATTATAAAATGCGTGATAAACTGCTTACTTTAATTCAAACTAAATGTATTTACAAAATTCCTATACCATCCGCTTATGATTCAAAATTAATCGAATATTATAGATATTTTGTTGTGAAGCAAAAGGATGGATGGGAATTTCATATACCAATAGAGCATTGGGATATAGAACAATATCATGTACCAGTAGAAGAAATAAAGCAACTACCAGACACTAATCCAATTATAAATAATTTTATGTATAGTTCAATCCAATTCTGCACGAAAATTTATAACCTGATTAGATCAGAAGACTACACATATGCAGACAAACACAAAACAATAAGAGTAAATAATACTGATGATGATTAAACCAATAATACTAAAAATATTTTTAAAGTATTTGTAACGTTAAGTAAGACAAAATAAAATAGAGCAATAGCAAGACAATCTCTTGTAATCGTCCTACATTGCCCTATATCAACTTTGAAAATGTTAATTTTAAGGTGTATAATTGAATTAAGAATAGGAAACAGCAAATATCATACTTATCCACTCTATGTTTTATATTGATGCTATAATATCACAGATTTTATGATATGTCAATAGATAAAACAAAAATATTTTTAAAATAAAAAGGGATGAATACAGATGTAGAAATGAAACAAACAAATTAATTCGTAATCAGCCAGTTACATATTTTATTATGAAAGGATTTTATAATGGATAATACTAAAAAAGTTTATATTTATAATCCACTGCAAACAAATTATTATCTTAATAATGGCATGAGGTTACTAAATACAGGAATACATAAACGAACTAAAAAGACATTTTGGGTATTTGGATATGAAGATACTAAGGAAGTATATTTAGATTGGATTAATAGAAAACATTAAAGTTATAGTAATATTATTAAATTATAAAAAAATAAATGTACGCTCCTTTTGGTACTTTTGGAGCGCTTGCCGCAGTAATGTGACGATAGGAGCATTACAAGGCAACAGGCAAAAGTACAGTAATAATAACACTATTTACTATAAGGACTACTTAAAAATATTCACTTTTAAATTAATCTGATAATAATACGTAAGAGTGTATTCACATTAAAACAAAAGTGAAGGTTTTCAAAATATGATGAAAGGAAAATAGATGAACCTACAGAATTTACAAACTAATCAATCATTCAAAAATTACAATAATTTATGTAGTGTATTAGATGAACCAATTAAAAAATGTGGTAAATCAAGGCAATTACAAATAGCAGATTGGCAAAGATATTTCGATTATTCTAAAGATGGTCAAAAATTTATTATTACTGAAATATATAATGACCCAAAAGAAAAAGTTGATAAACGTGGTCATCATAGTAATAAAGCAAAATCAGAAAATGATAAACGACATAAAAATGGTGGTCATAAGACAAGTGCAATATCTACTTATATGACTAATGAACTTTGTGAAATATTAGAATGTGATGTGTTTCTACATAGTAGTGAAAGCCAAATCATTATTAAAAATCTAAAATTGATTAATGAGAATTATAATGATTGCGTATATCATTTTGACGATAATATGTATCATACAGTTGATGGTGAAGAAACGTATTATTATGATTATGAAAAAGATTTCTTCTTAGATTATTGTAACACCATAATGAATAGTTACAAACGGAGATTAAAGACAATTTTACAGAAATTGAGTGCAATACCTAATGTGATTGTTAAAAATGATTATGGTATCACTGTAATTAAAGATGGAATTAATGGGAGTAATTATTACGATACTGAATTTATTGAGGATGAAGCCACAATAAAGAAAATATCAGAATTAGAATCTAATCTATTTATTGTTTATGATGTGCATGAAAGTAATGAAAAATGGAAGATATATACCAATAAAACTAAAAAAGATGAATTCACTAATGATTTTGTAAAAAAAGTTGGTACATTATTAAAAAGAAATGACATTATAAATTGCTACAAAACAATTTACATAGAAGCGCCAGTAGGTACAGATTTTAGTTCTATTGATAATTATATTGCAGATGTGGAAGAATCAGATAAATTTGATAATGACTTTGTAAAAGCACAAGAGAAGTTTGCAAGTAAAAAATTAGAAACACTATTCAATAAAAAGAAATTTGGAAATGATCTGTACAATTCAGATGATATATTAAAATCTGATATTGTTAATTCTTGTTTAGGTATGGTTAATTATCAAGGAAATATTAAAAAAAACAAACAAACAATGATGAAATGAAAGAGGAAAGATAATATATATGAATAATAACGTTTATATTAGAACTATTGAAGCAAGTGATGTATATTCTCATATGATTAGGGGGACACAGCTTAAAGGTGAGTATATCGGCATGATTCCTAATAGTCTTGAATTATTAAAATTAAAACAAATTGGTTTTAAGATAAGTCATAGTAAAAAGATAAATCAGCAGACCAGTGATGATATTATCAATTTGGAATTCAATTCAAATGTTAAAAATGGTCATACAGTTATGGAATACCTTAAAGATAAGACAGTTGAAGTACAAAAACAAATTGATGTTGTAGATTGTAAGTTAGAAGCATTCAAAAAAACAAATTGTAATGTACATAAAACTAAATTAACTGAAAGAAAAAATAAATTAAAACAGTATTTGCAAAAACTTACTGATTATCATGATAAAATTAAAAATGAATTGGACAATGAAGAATTATCTGATAATTGGAATGAAGTTAAGATTAAAAACTTGCGAGATTATTTAGTTGATAATGGATTTACTATTACAGTAGTAAACAAAAAGACAGGAAAAACGAAAACAACAAAGTATGTTTGTTACAAGAGATCATCTGCCAAATCACGCACAGGGCAATGTTTATTTATCAAAGAAAAGCTATTTAAACCAATGTTTACATGGTCGCATATGGATATTGATTTCTCTAATTTTCATGGTGACTATACTGCATTGTTATCATATAGCGCATTGGTAGGCTCTGCTATTGAAGATACAATAAATATTGACCCTCATAAGATTCTATTAATTAGTGATATTGATAGTGAGTTTAATTGGAATGTTAATGTTGTAAAATATAATGATAAAAAACAATTAGACAGTATTCCAATAGATAATTATCCAGTTCACAATAGTATTTTCGATGGTGAATCTCTTTTGGATAGTAGTTATTTTCAAGATGGGAAAGCATTCTATTTGTTAAGACATCATTTCTTTAAGTCAGCGGCATTTTCAACGAACCTCAAACAATTTCTTAAAGATTATCATGACAATCATAATATTACAGTACCTTTTGAAGAATGGGAACTTACAAGTATGCTTAATGAACCCTTAAAGGCTTCTGAATGCGTTATGATTACTACCCCCAATAGTTTTTAAAGGCTTTAAAATTCAGTGATTATAAAGGCTCTAAAAAGGAAATGTGGCACTATTGGCAAGATATCGTTATAAGAGATTCTAAGAATGGTATCCCGTTTGGTATCTGTAAGCATGAAAAGCCATCAAAAAGGGGATGTGATGCAAATGGAAATATACTCAATCAAACCAGTTACCAAATTTTAAACAGTATGCCGATCACAGCTAATGAAATGCTAGAATTATGTTCATTTGAATTGGATTATATTAATAAACTTAAAACTGACAATGGTTTCTTTCTTGAATATATAAAACAATCAGCAACAGATAGAAATTGTAATCAAATGGTTTATGACTTAGCAAAACACACCCCTGAATTTATGAATACAGATGAATTTTATAATTTTAAAGATAGAAATATCTGCAATTTCGTTAGTCACTGTAAACATGGTAAAATTAGATTAAATTCAGACTATTGTGTAATGTTGGGAAACGGAATCGAATATCTTTATCACGCTGTTGGTGATGAAAGAATCAAAGAGGAAAATCCAGAAAGATTATCACTAATAGATAATCAGATTTACACTCCATTATTTAAAGATGGTGATGAACTATCTTGTTTCCGTTCTCCGCATACTTCCCCCTCTAACTGTTATCTTGGAATAAATACCAAAAATGAATTGATTGATAAATATTTTAATTTATCTGAAAACATTGTTTATGTTAATTCAATCGGATTCCCTATTCAAGATATGCTATCGAGTTGTGACTACGATTCAGACCAAATTCTTGTAGTTAAGAATAGTACCCTACTTGCTAATGTAAAAAAAGTGTTTAAGCAGTATAGAGTATGTATCAATGAAGTTCCCAAATCTAATAAAACTTATGATGCAACACTAAAAAATATGGCGGCAATAGATAATGATCTCGCTGATTCACAAAAAGAGATTGGTAAAACAGTAAATTCAGGACAATTAGTTATGTCGGCTTTCTGGAATAAGCTGAATACTGAAGGTATTGTAGATAATGAATTGATGAAAAAAGCAGACATAGCAACGGTGCTTTCCTGTATCGTAATCGATAGTGCTAAAAAGGTATATAAAATTAATAAAAAGCAAGCAATTAAAGATTTATTGAATTGTTCAGATGGTACTTTCCCAAAGATAGAAGCAACATATCAAAGAAAAACAAACAATGGTGTAAAAGAATATAAGCGCATGATAAATAGTAAACCAAACTTTTTCAAGTATATAAGTCAGAGCAATAATATAGGGAAGTATATGAATCATTATGAAACAGCTATGGACTATTTATATGATATATTTACAAATTGTAAAAAAGAATCATATGACAATAGGAATAAAATACTATTTGTAAAATTACTAAATACTAAAGAAATAGATGGGAGTAATATGGATAGGGATAAGCGTAAGAAAGTAATTGATTATGTTGCTAATATGGATTCTGAATTAAGTAAATGTAAAGCTATAAAAATATCAGAATTTGATGAACAATTAAAAAAGAAAAATGAAATTAGAGAAAACAATATTATACAATACTACAGGTATTATCTCAGAAAAAACAAAATAGACGATAAAATGATGTATGCCATAATGATTTACATACTAAAAAATAATATAAGTTCTATTATGTTAAGGCTTTTGAATGAACTTTATATAAATAATTCTAATGCATTTTTAGATATATTTAAAAAAAGTGCTACGTAAAATCTTTGAAACACGCATGAATACTAGGTTTAAAATCTTCCCATATGGAAGGAACAATATAAATTATTGTTCTAACCAAACCGGATAGTGATTATATAGACTTTTGTCTATCGTTAATAATATTTTATATCAGTGATTCATTATAAATCATAAATCAGATTCCAGTTTTCAATTGGAAACATATTTCAATCAAAGATAAAGCCGCTCCATTTAGGAACGGCTTTTATATTTATAAAAATAACGAAATTAAAATAAATAAAAATAAGGAGTGACTATAAGTGCAGGAACAAATTAGGAGAAGATTTCAAAAGTTCATAGAAGAAAGTGGACTAAAACAGAATTTTGTAGCGAAGAACCTTAATATTTCTCCTGTTGAGTTATGTAATTACAAAAAAGGTAAAACAGACCTTGACAATGTTACAGTAGTTAAACTTGATCAGTTAATGCAGAAGTGGGATTTTTGATTTTAGTTAAAAATTACTATATTATCACATTATGTATTATATCACAGGAAAATACAAATTGCAATAGGAACCTAAAATAATTTTGGTATTAGCAGAGGTTTTTCATTTTCCCTCTGTTTTTACATATGGAGGTGTTTTACAGATCACCTTCAACCTCCTTTCTATTAATTAGGCAAATAACGAATACGATTAAGCGATTTTACGGATGAAGTCGGGAAAGTCTCTAAGCATGTATTACCATTAGATAATTTCGTCATCTTGATGTGGTGCAACCCCACCTTACCTCACTTAAACTTGAAAAGATGACTAGGCATCGAAGAAAGAAGAATGTACTATTCATTCTGCACAAGCTAACTACTTGTGTTGCCAGAATCTTGAATGAGGATTGTACGAGCAACATATAATCCTCATTCTTATATATGAAGCCATTAGGGGACATCTCCTATACGCTTTATTAGTTCCAGTGTAATCAAATTGATTTTGAGTAATTTTATCACGATTAACGATACGAATATAGTTATTTATATATTCGTATCCGAATATTATTTGTTTGCTGAAAAGCAGACTTAAAATATATTAATAATTTTAAAGTTAAGGGAGTATGAAATGTAATGGATAAAGCAATGCAGGGCGATATAAAGTCTTTTTTGGATTTTATATCTGAAGCAGTTGGAACAAATAACAATGAAGGTCTGATGAATGCAGTTGATGAGCTGAAAAAGAAATGTGAAAAGGTTATTGAGGAAGAGAAGAAAGCAAAAGAAAAGTCAATGCCAGAATTTAGAAATGTACTAAGCTTGAATATAGCTGAAAGTCTTATAGTGGATTGGGGTCTTATGAAACAGTTGAGTAGTATTATCCCTAATAGTCATGATTCTACAAAACGAATTTATGTTTTTAAGAATAGTCCAGAACTGTCTATGGCGTTAGATCAGCTTATAGCGGAATCGAGAGAATATAAGAAAAAACGTAAGCAAGAAAATTTAGAATTGGACAAAGCACTAAAAGATAATAAGAATAATAAAGGAGAAAAAAGCAATGAAGAATGAAACTAAAGCACTGAAGGTTACATCTAAAAAACTCTTTAATATTTTAATTGAAAACGGTGAAGGTTGGCATATTTGCGATATTAAGTATAGTCCTAACAATCCAAATTTTAAAACATTTTATTTTGAGTATTCAGATAAAGCCAATAGTATTATTGATGATTTTATAAATGAACATCATGATAAGTGGTCGGAAAAACGTGAACGTAGAAAAAATAGAGAAAATGCGGAATCGGATTTCTCAAAAGAGCTTTCCGAAACAATGAAACAGATTCTTTTTCAGATGAAACAATGTAATTATAATAATATGATTTCATCTTTATATAATACTCCTGTTCCATCTATTGAGCAGGGAACAGAACCTATACAGGAAGTAAAAGAAGCAGAAAAGAATGAAGATAAAGGAGAACAGAGTAATGATTAATTTGCATATTTGCGACAATGCAAATAATGTGTTGAATTATTTATATAAGTTTGTTGGTAATGATCTAAAATGTAAAGACGTAGATTTTTCAAAGTTTGCGTTTCGTAATAATCATGGAGATATTTTAAATCCAGAACTAAGTAAAATGTGTCTTATTCAGAGTTTTACATTTTTGTTAGAATCAGGTTTCATTAAAGATATTGATGAATACGGTTTGGAACAATATGATAAAACAGATGATGCTACATATATACAAAATATGGTTGTCACATTTACCCCAAAAGGAATCCAGCATATGGAATCATTCTTAAAACATAAAAAGAATGATTATCATAAAGATCAATATAGACGATATTAATTAGATTATAAGGGCATATCAAACATTATATATCACACGGGTACACAGTGATTAGTTAGCCGCTAATTGATGTGTACCTTATAAGGGCGAAAGTAGAAATCACTTCTATAATCGTCAAGGAATAGACAGGGCAACACGCAATTTATTGGATGGAACGGTGAGTGCGCTATTGCTTGCCCTGTCTGTTTTTATCTTATTAATAAAATTGAGAGTGAAATAAGGAGATAACAAATGAAGGTTGAATTAAGTAGAATCCAAATCGGATATTTACAACGTGCTATAGACTATTTAGCAAATTCGTTAGATGGAACTCTTATTGATAATTCTAAAGTAGATTATGAGACACAGATAGAAACTCTAAAATTTTGTTTTTATCAACATAAACAATTTGAAGAATTACTTACAGAAGAAACTAATAAAGAAAATGCTAAAAATGAAGGGGAAACAGATAATGAATAAAATGCCTACTAAAGCAATGCTAAAACTTGGAGTAAATAAGATATTCCCTATTGTGAATATCTTTTTTGATACACAACTTGTTACTTTGCAGGAAAAACCTAACGTCTGGAATACAGTTGATTTTAAAAATGTTGAATTTGTTGAATAAGAATTGAGATTACAAAATGCTAGTAAACATACGAAAAGCTTTAATTATTTTAGATTGGCTTTATACATATTCAAATGAAGATGCTTATTGTAATGGTGTGGATTGTCAATCTATTATTAATGATGCTAAAATTGATACAAACGAATTTTTTATTATTTTATCTTACCTTGAAAAATTACATTATATTTCAAGTCATGTTGTTTTTAATGGTAAAGAGGTATGGTGTCAAATTTGTTCTAAGGGAAAGAATTTAATTTAATTATAAGGAGATATAGAAATGTCAGGTTGTTGCCCAAATTTAGATAATGTAGATATTAAAAAAACTATCGAACATTATGAAGATATTAAAAGAAATCTTGAAAAACAAGTTGCTGACCATCAACGTGAAGAAAATCGTTTGCGTTATATGGCTTCTGGTTATGCTGCTCTTATCATTAAAACGAATAGTCCTGAATTAATTCAGAGAGCAAAAGAAATGGCTGATGAAGCAGATAAATTGAACTAAAATCAATCCTAAATATAAAAACCAGATACTTGAAATATAGTATCTGGTTTTTATTATATTGAACGATATTGCAAGTATTCTGGTTATTAATTTAATTCGAGATACAGGAAGGATGTTGACAAATGAGAAATGGAAAAGCAGGAAATATCAGAACTTAAAAAAATAGCTGATGATGAAGAATTCAAGCCAGTAATGCTAAATGATATTCCTTATGAAAACTATTATATAAGTAATTATGGCAGATTATATTCTATATATTCACATAGAATTCTAAAAGAAGATTTGAATAAGAAGTCTGGATATTATTATTATAAACTTTCAAATCATGGTAAATTTAAAACAATTACAGAGCATAGGCTAGTTGCTCTACATTTTTGTGAAAGAACTAATCCAGACTGGAATACAGTAAATCATAAAGATCAAATACATACTAATGATATTTGGACTAATCTTGAATGGTGTACAGTTATTTACAACAACAATTATGCTGATAAATTAGAAAGACAAAGTAAAACTAGGCAACGAAAAATAGTTCAATATGATAAAGATAACAATCCTATAAAAATATGGGATGGTAGGGTTACAATATGGAATACCTTACATTATGACCAATACATAATAGGTTATCGTGCAAGAAAGACAACTAAAAACCATATGTACAAAGGTTATATATGGAGATACTTAGATGAATTAGAAAGCGAAGTGAATATATGACTTCTGATTTAGAATTAGTTTCAAGTTTAGATAATAGAGCAAAGTATAAAATGCAAATCATGTCAGATATTGCGAATGATCAAGATATTATTGATATACTTCTGCCTAACCCTGATTCAAATTTAGAGATTTCAGATCAATTATTAGGCTATTGGGATAGGAAAGTTACACCTAATGTATGGCATGAAGGAATTATTGTACCTTATCTGTATTATGAGCAAACGATTCAGGAAAAAAGGACATATGTATGCATTGATGCAATACCAAAAGATATTGTAGCTTCAAATGCAATACAGGATATGTATTTATATATAAACATATTTACACATAAATCATTAATGAAATGTGAAAAACAAGGATTTTTAGGAACAAGAATGGATATTCTTTCTCAACTAATATCTAATTTGGTTACAAGTTCAAATCAGTATGGCATAGGGAAATGTTCAATGCAGAATATGAATAGTTATAATCCTGATTATGACTATAGTGGTTACACCATGCAATTTTTCGTGTCAGACTTTAAAAGAGTAATAAAATAGATATATTGCAGGGATAGCAGATAAAAACATTTTTATGGGTTTATCTTTTATAACTTATATATAAAGGGGAAATAAATTATGGCAGAAATTATTGAAAACACAGAAAATAAAACAAACGAAAACAACGAAGATTCTATTACAATGTCCAAGGATGAATTTACTAAAAAAATCCAATCTGAAACTGATAAAGTTCGTACAGAATACAGTAAACAGAAAAAGGGTCTTGAAGATCAGATTAGTTCGCTGACTGATAAAATCAAGGAACTTACTCCAAAGGAAAAAACCGATGCGGAGAAAGATGTTGAAACACGTTTGCATGAACTTGAAGAAAAGAGTAAACAGGCTGATGTAGAAAAGAAACATTATGAGTTTCTTAATACTTTACAGTCAAAAAATATCCCGTCTTCTTTGCATGAATATCTGAAAGATGATATTGATGTAGAAAAGTTTGCTTCAGTTTTAACAGATATTGCAAAGCAATCTAAAATCAACAATGGGTTTGAACCTGTTACCCATAACTCAAATACAGGTGTAACAAAAGAACAATTTAATAAAATGTCTTATGTTGAAAAGGCAAAATTATATAGTGAAAATCCAGAACTTTATAAGACATTAATAAAGTAAAATTTGAAAGGGGAAATAAATTATGGCACTTATTATTCCAAAAGTATTCTCTGATGCGGTCAACGCTCGTCTTTCCACGACTTTGCAGATTGGTAAAGTAGCTTTTGATGCTACACCTTATGTTTCTGAAATCGGAAATAAGGGTGATACCGTTAATTTTCCAAGATTTAAACGTACAGTTTCGGCAGTTGAGGTAACTAAAGGCACAGCCCTCACCCCTGCCGTTATTGATATGACTGATAATCCTGCTACTATTAAACAGGTAGCTGCTCCTGTAACTGTTTACGATGTTGAATCACAGCAGATCCAGGCACCAGTGATGGATCGTATGGTTGAACAGGTATCTGATGCTATGCGTTTGAAGATTGATAGTGACTTGGTAACTACAATGGATAATGAAGCTATCTATAAAATTCAAACTGGTGCGGTAGATCAGATTGCACAGACTGAACTTGATAATGCTTTTAGTTCATTTGGTGATGCACAGAATTATGATGACTTTGCAGGAATTATTATTCATAGTAAACTACTTCCTAGTTTAAAGGCACTAAATCAGTTTACTTCAACTACATTGACTACTTCTACCGCTAATAATGGTATTGTTAGAAATGGTATTGTAGGCTACTATGCTGGTATTCCTGTCATTATGTGTAATAATAATACGATTACAACGGGTGCCACACCTGAAACGAAAACGTACATCGTTAAGAAAAATTCTTTGGGATATATTTTCCAAAAGAATATTAATGTTGAGGAACAGAGAGAATTACTTCTGCTTAGAACCAATATTGTAGCTTCAAGTTTGTACGCCACAAAAGTTGTAGATGAGCAAGGTATATGTATCCTCCGCAAAACAATTGCTTAAAAATAAATATTATTATAGCCGTTGGGTTTTATTCCAACGGCTATTTTTTATTCAAAAAAATGTTAAAAGGAGTATTTAGATGATTAGTGGAACAGAAATTAAAGAATTTAGAAATTTGCGTGGAGTATCTCTTAGAGATGTTGCAAAAGCGTTAAAAGATACCGATAAAAGTTTGTCTGCTCAATTTATTGGACAAATTGAAAATGAACAAAAAAGTATGAATGAGGACAATTATAAAAAAATAATTTTAGGTATTAATTTAGCATTTGCTAAGAAAACTTTGGGCAATAAAACAGAAGATAATGAAGATAGTGGAGTAAATGAAGATGGCGAGTAAATCCATATTAACAGAACTATCAGATAAATTTAATAATAGAGTAGCATATTATCTTGTGTTTAAATATGCACCTGATTTACTACCAACACCTTGCAAAACTAATGATTTTGAGGATTTCAAAAAGAACTACTCTTTTATGGAAAAAGTTGAAAAGAAAACGGCTGAAGGTTGGCTAAGAAACAAAGATGTTCAAAATGCTGTTTTAGATATAAAGAAAAGAAATTACATAATAGATTTGATTGACTTATATCAAGAATATAAAGAGAAAAGCAAAGATGACCCAAAATATATTACTGGTTTTTTTCAAATTAAAAATGAATTATTCAAGGAAACTAAAGGTGATGACCTTGCTAATGACTTAATGGGTATGAATGATATTCCAACTGATGATTAATTTTTTAGTATATTTTTATACAAGTATATTTTTGTACTGATTGGAGGTGTAAAAAATGAAACGTGAAGATATGAGATTATTCCTTGATAAATCTGGTTTAAAACAAAAGACAATTGCGGAGCAAACAAATATAGAAAATTGGATTTTTACCAAATGGATAAATGAACAAACCACTTTAACTTCTTCGCAGATGGAAAGACTTGATGATTTTGTATCTGTTTTTTATCATAACAATGCTTATGTACAATCTTAATAAAGGTGATGTTAAACAATGCCAACGATATTAGAACAATTGCAGAGCAAGAATATAGGAAGTTTACAAACATCAAGTAATCAATCTTTTGCTGATATTTTAAAACGTGAAGTTGAAAGATTAAAACAGTGTATAGATGATCAAATATCAATATTCTATATGAGTTATTCGCCTAAAGTATATAAAAGAACTTACAAATTTGAACGTGCGCTTTTCGTGGACGATTTTTTAGACATAAGTACAAATGGCACTAAAATTACTATAAAAATGAGATTGCGTTTTAATGATGCATTATCTTATAGTCCGTCACTTTGGCATGGTTCAGATGCCTATCTGCCCTTGATTTTGGATAGGGGCTGGGCGTGGAAGAATCAACCTAACAATCCAATTGACAGATTTTCAAAATTTTCAGGTGCACATTTTATAGAAAAAGGTATTGAACAATTCAATCAAGATAATCCATTAGGAATAAAAATCAATATTCAAACTTATTAAAAGAATGATTATTATTAGATGTTAATAATATCATTCTTTTTAATTTTATAAAAAATTAAGGAGTGATATTATTAATGGCTGATGATAAAATTGAAATTATAGCAGAATTAGATTTACAAAAAACAGTAGCTAAGATTAATCAAGATTTAAAAACAATTTCGCAAAATATTAAACCGTTAGAACTAAACGTAAATACTAATACTGAATCGACTGAAAAGGTAAAAAAAGCAGTTAAGGATTTATCTGCTCAATTAGATATTATTAAAAATAAAGCTACAGGTTCATTGGGTAGTCTTGATAAATATTTTAATAGTAATACAAAAGCGGCAGAAAAATTTGCCCCACAACTGAAACAAATCCGTACAGAATTACAAAACATTATAAATACAAATGATTTACCGTCTGCACAAAATAGTTATAAGGTTGTAACTTCTCAAATCACGGCAATGAAGGGAGAAGTAAAAAGTTTAGGTATTGAGGGGCAAAGTTGGTTTGCTAATTTAGAGAATGGTGTTAAAAGGTTTTTAACTGCCTTTAGTGGTGTTGGAGTATTAACTGCCGCTATTGCAGTTGGTAGGCAAATGTATCATCAAATTGTTGATATAGATACTGCTATGACCAATTTGAAAAAAGTTTCAGATGAAAGCAATTCAACATATTCACAATTTCTTACCAATGCCGCAACACAAGCAAAGAATTTAGGGTCTTCTATTAGTGATCTTGTTAATTCAACTGCTGATTTTGCAAGATTAGGTTATGGATTACCTGATGCAAATAAATTAGCGCAAATTGCAACAATGTATAAGAATGTCGGTGACGTTGATATTGAAACGTCCACAAAAGACATTGTTTCGGCAATGAAAGCTTTTGATGTTCAAGCAGATCATGCACAATCTATAATTGACAAGTTTAATGAGATTGGAAATAACTTTGCGGTTAGTTCTGCTGACTTGGGAACAGGTCTTAAAAATTCTGCTTCTGCTCTGGCAACCGCAGGAAATAGCATAGATCAATCTTTGGCACTTCTAACAGGCACAACTGAAATTACACAAGATGCAAGTGAAGCAGGAAATGCTATAAAAGTTCTGTCAATGAGACTTCGTGGTGCAAAAACCGACTTAGAGACAATGGGAGAAAGTACAGACGGATTAGCCGAAAGCACTTCTACTTTAAGAAAAGAGATACAAGGTCTTACTGGCGTAGATATTATGGAAAACAATAATACTTTTAAATCTACTTATGCAATTATGAGTGAGATTTCTAAAGTATATGACACTTTGAGTGATACAAGTAAGGCTTCTTTGTTACAGATTATAGCAGGAAAACAGCGTGGTAATCAAGTTTCTGCTTTAATTGAAAACATGGCACAAGCTGAAAAGGCTTTAAATACTTCGCTAAATTCTAATGGTAGTGCACAACGTGAACAAGACAAATGGATGTCTTCAATTGATGCAAAAACTAAACAATTTACTGCTAGTTTTCAAGGTTTATCTGAAACTGTTGTAGACAGTGATGCAGTAAAATGGTTTGTAGATTTGGGAAGTTCTGGAGTTAATGCTATTGATGGATTGAATAAATCATTGGGAACTACACCAGTCCTTCTTAGTTCTATAACATCGGTTCTTAGTATTTTTAAAAAAGATGCTGGACTGTTAAATCCTATCAATTTTAAAGTAGGAGAAAACGGTCAATTAAACTTTGATAGCATTTTTGGCAATTTTTCTAATTCAACAAATAAAATTAATCAAGCATTAAAACAACTTAAGCTTGATGATGCAGATAAATGGGTAACAAAGTTTAATAATGAAACAAAAAATGGAACACAGAACGTTAGTAAATTTATGCAAACTTGTACTGACCCTTCGTTCAAAAATTATGTTAAAACATATGAAGGTGGACAGGCAACAGTAGCAGGATATACAAAAGTTACAAAAGAAGCTAATGCTGCTATTCAAGCTCAAAGCGCAAGTTCAAAGATCGCCGCCGTGTCAGCTACTGCTCTTAATGTGGCAATGAATGTTGGTATAATGTTTGCTGTCAGTGCGGCTATAGGATTTGTAGCTACTCAAATTGAAAATCTTGTAAATAAACAGAAAGATGAAATTGCTGCGGCTTCAGAATTAACAACAAATTATAGTTCTTCTGTTTCGTCAATTAATTCTAATATTTCTTCTTTACAGAGTTTACAATCAGAATTCTCTAAGTTATCTAAAGGTGTAGATGATAATGGTAAAAACGTTGGGTTATCGACAGATCAATATAAACGCTATCATGAGATTGTTAAACAAATTGTAGATATTCAACCTTCATTAATAAAAGGTTGGGATGATGAAGGTAACGCTATTGTTAATAAAAATAATGCGTTACAAAGTGCGATTACTTATGAACAACAGCAACTTGAAATTCAAAAACAGACATATTTAAATAGTGCTGATAAGGTTATAACCGGCGCAGAAGATGAAGTAGGACAGCACACAGACGAAGTTAAACAGCATTTACAGGAACTTTCTACTGAATTTGGTAAGTCTATAGTAAGTAGTAAAGAATATGCGAAAGCGTTGGCTGATTCAGCTAATTCTGGTTCTAATGATTCTTCCGCTGATGTTTTTAAAAATATATCACAAACAAAGTTTAGTGATGAATTAAAAACTTTTGGTATTAGCTATGATGAAATCTTAAAAGGAAATTCAACTGAATTAAACAAATTAGTAAGTCAGCAAGATGTTATTATAACTAAGGTTAAACTTCAAAATGGTTTAACAGATGAGCAGAAAACAAATATTACTAATATTGTAAATTTACTTTCTACCTCTTCCAATTCGCTAACAACAGATTATCAAAAAGTAATCGCTATTGCAGATGCATGGTCTTCATTATCTCAAAATTCATCTTGGTTTGATAAAATCAATCAATCTAATGGATTAGATGCTTTTAATAAACAGATTCAAAAATTTGTTCAGAACAATCCAAAAGCAACCGCAGGAGATATAGAAAACGAAGCATATAAAATTGGGCAAGCATTTGCACAGATTTCAAATAAAATTCCTACTGATGCTATTAGTGATTTAAAAAACAAACTTGCAAATGGAAAGATTTCAGCAGAAGATTATAATAAGGCACTTAAAGATCAGGTTTCCAAAATTACAGATTTGGAACAAAAATATCCTGAATTATCTGTTTTGCTAACGACATTAGCTGATAATTATTCAAATTATGCTAATACAGTAGAACAGAGTAATTCTGATACAACCATGACATTAGATGAATTATCTAAAAAGTATAGTGATTTAAATACTAAAATTACAGATTTGCAATCCATACAGGATACATATAATCAGGTCGGTTATGTTTCCGCTGATATGTTGGAGAAATTAACAGCTAACAATAATGAACTTTTAAAATGTGTTGATATTGTAAACGGTAAACTGGTATTAAATACACAGTCCATGCAGGATAATGCAGATAAGATTAAAGCACAAATGACCGCTACAGTGCAATCAACTTTAGCAAGTCAAATATATGGCATTATGCAAGATGATGTTAAAACTAAAACTGCTGAAGCAGGGAATGCAACAGATACGGCTAAAGGTCAAATATCATCTATGGATGAAACCATGCGTAATGCCGCAATCGGAGCACAAGTTTTAGCAGGTGGATATAGTGCTGTCAAAGATGCTTTTAAGGGAATTCCTGCTTCAAATACTGATAGTTTAAGTGCTGATGCACAAGCAAAAATAAAAGCAGCTATAGCAAGTGCAAAATCTGAAATTGATACAATTAATAAATTAAAAGTAGGTTCGCCAACTGCTGATATTAAGCAACAAAAGGCAGATAAATCCGCAGCAAAATCCGCAGAAACGGCGGCAAATAAAGCTAAGCAAGAAGCAGAAAAAGCAAAGCAAGCTGTAAAAGATGTATATGATTCAGAATTAAAGAAGATAGAAAATAGTGAAGATGAAGGACTATATAAGTCTAAATATGATTATTATAATGCTCTTGTAAAACTTAAAATAAAGTATGCGAAAAATAAGAATATTGATAGCGATGTTTTAAGTGATTTGGATAAAAAAACACGTGAAGCATTAAAAAATTATGAGCAAGGAAATTATGATGATTCAATAAGTGAATTGTCGTATAGAGAAAGTTTAGGTGAAGTAAAATCTGGTTCTAAAGAAGAACTTAAAAATTTACAAGAGATTTATAGTAATCTAACTACCAATCCTTTAATGGCTTTGATTAATGATGAAAAGCATAGACAAGAGATTACACAAAAGATTTATGAAAATAAAAAGCAAAGTGTAGAAAATGATCTTGATGATCTAAAGACACAAGAAAGTTTAGGTACTATCCAAAACGGAAGTATAGAATCAATTAATAAGCTTAAACAAATAAAAGAGAATATTAAAAATCTTGGTTTAAATGAATTAGATCAAAAAGCAAAAGAAATTCAAGTTCAGGAAGAACTAAATTCTGAAACACAAACTTATAATGAGAATCAAATAAATGCTGTAGATCACCTTGTTAATATTGGCAAATTACAAGGTGATTCGCTTGAATATATTCGTAAATTACAATCATTAGAGAAATCATTAAATCTTACCCTTGAACAACGTCAATCTTTGCAGGAAAAGATATATAGTTCTGAAGTTTCTTATATCCAACAATTAGAATCTGATTTATCAGATGAGAGCATTGAGGGGTCTTATGGCTATAGAATAAAAGCTATTCAAGATCAGATTGATGCTATTAATAGTCAGTCAGATGCTGAATCTAAAGCATTAGCAGTTGAGAAAGCAAAAGCGGCTTGGGAAGAAGCACAGAACCAAAAAACGGTTTCTGTATTTGAGGAAGGCAAGGGGTTCGTATATACTACAGATCAGGATACTATCACAGAGAAGAAACAAGCTTTAGCTGATGCTCAACGTGAAGAAGAAATTGAAAAATTAACTCAACAAAAGAATCAGATTCAGTCTGAAGAAAATAATATGAAGTCTCAACTTGAATCTTCCTTGAAAGAATTAGAGGGAACAAGTAATGCTACTTGGAGTAAAATTCAATCTCAAATAACTAAAGTAATAGATAATGTTGATAGAGTATTCAAAACTCATACATCTAAAACTAAAACACAGTATGAAGAAGAAACTAATGCATTAAATGATTCTACTGATAGTCAAACTACAAATTATCAGACCCAAATTAAAAATTTACAGACATTTGTTCCAGAAATTCAGGCTCAAAATAATTTACTTGTAGCTTCTTATAATGGTGTTACTACTGCTTTAAATAATATGGCAAAAGCGTATGCTAACGCTGAAGAAAATCGTGAGAATGCAAACTATAGGTATTATGAATATAATAAACAATTAAAGAAAAACGGAAATACAGTTAAGTATGCTTCAGGGACTAATTATTCAATTGGTGGTTGGGTGCAAACTGATGAACAGGGTTATGAAGCGAAGTTTGCCCCTACTGGTGGTGGAAAATACACTTTAATGGATGAAGGTACTAACATATTCACAGCCGCACAAACTGAAAATCTAAAGATGTTAAGTAACGTTTATAATCCTCAATTGGATACTTTAAGGCAAGGATTAGTTACAACTACATCAAGTAATATAACCAATAGAAATATAAGTCAACAGACAAATCATAATAGTTATCATATAGATAAAGTTGAATTTCCTAATGTACAAAGTGATATTAATACTATTGGAAATGCACTTGAAAATTTGCCACTGTATTTTTCTGCAAAAAATATAAAATGATAAGAAGGTGCTTAAAATGAATAGAAGTATGTCGAAAATTATAGAATCAATGTGGTATGCCATTAGTACATATGTAAAGAAATATGTAGCGACACAGGTTACAAGAATTATATCAGGAACAATTATGGAAGATTTGGGTAATAGTTGGTATAAAGTAAGAGTTAATGGAACAGATTGTAAACTTTCATCTATTAATAATCAATTATATTCAGTTAATGATTCTGTAAAGATTATTGAACCATGTGGTGATCTTAATTACGCTTTTATTTTAGGTAAAGTAAAATCTAAAATATAAGTATATAATTTAATAATTATAGTCCTTGCTTTTCTTTTTTGAATTGCAAGGACTTGTTTTATATATAGGAAGTGAATTATTTGACACAAGAAGAAATATTACAAAAAAGAAAAAATTATCTTAGAACCCATCCTATTTATTATATTGAACACTTTATGAATATTTGTGATAAAAATGGAGCTATTGTTCCATTTAAACTTAATTCAGAACAAAGAGATTATATGGAGCATAAAGGCAAACGAAATATAATCATGAAATCAAGACAAATTGGGATGAGTTCTGTTATTGCAGCAAATTCTTTATTTTTAGCGTGTACACATTCTAATTATCATTGTCTTATGGCGGCTGATAGTGATGCCGACAGAGATTCTATTTTTGACAAACTAAAACAACTATATGAATATATGAACCCTAATATTAAGCCTAAACTTATCAATAACAGTAAAACAAAATTGAGATTTGAAAATGGTTCTCAAATTACTTGTCAGACTTTGGGTCCTAAAGGGAACGCAGGAAGATCAACAACATTGCAGTTCTGCCATATTTCAGAGTTTGGAATGATGCAAGATGATAATGTAGCTAGAAACCATTTAGCGGCTATTACAAGCGCATTGACATCAAATGCAGAGTTAGTTATTGAATCAACTGCAAAAGGTGTAAATACTTTTTCTAATATGTATTTTGCGGCAGAAAGAAATGATGGTAGTTCTATTTTTAAAGCATTTTTCTTTCCTTGGTACGAAGATCATCAAATGTTTGAGGGGTTCTATGAAAAGGCAATTGATCAGTATAAACAACAATATGGAAAATATCTAACTAAAGAAGAATTAACACCATATGAATTGAACTTATATAAGAAAGGTATGACACTAAAACAAGCTATGTGGGCGAGATTAACGAGAATTGAAAAGGGATTATCTTTGTTTAAACAAGAGTTTCCAGCTACAAGCCTTGAAGCAGTATTAACTACTGGTGATAGTCTATTCGATAAAGAAAAAGTTCAACAACATTTGAATGCTGATAAGATAATGAAACCAATTAAAAACAAACCTAATAATTTACCTTCTATTTTAGTTCCATATTTCAATAAGGAGTTGACTATATGGGAACTGCCTAAACCAAATGAAAAATTCTGGTTAGGAGTAGATTGTTCTGAGGGATTAGGTGGTAAGCGAGATTATAGTGTAGTTGAAATAATTGATAAAAACGATAGGCAAGTAGCAGAGTTTAAAAGTAACAAAGTTAAATCATATGACTTTGCAGACATCGTTTTATATCTAGGAATTTATTTTAATCGAGGAATGTTGATTATCGAAAAGGCTTCTACTGGTCATTATCTATTGGATAAATTATATCATGATTGTGGTTATCAGAATATGTATTTTCACATGGAATATGATGCAAACGGCAAGGGTACACCTAAAGTTGGTTTTGATACTAATCCTAAAACTAAACCCATTATGATTGATAATTTCAATGAATTGTTTAGTCGTAATCAAATGGTTATTAATTCAGATTATCTATTGAATGAAATGCAAGTATTTGTTGTTAAAGATGGCAAAATGGGTGCAATGGAAGGGTATCACGATGATGCAATTTTATCTATGAGTTTAGCCTTACAGGGTAGAACATGGCAATATAGAACAGGATGGAAGGAACGTATAAAGAATGGAAACAAATGATAAAAACAATATTACTAAAGAAATCACAGCAGTTCATGTTAATAAATATAAAGGGAAATGGTTTAAATATAGTACATGGTTTAGAGAAAAGCCAACAACATTTGATGAAATGATTGATTATGCACAGGCTGTATTGACTGATAAAAATAGAAGTATGAACAATCGTAATTCAGCTATTCTACATTGTAATGGTCTTACACATTAATTCAATAATAAGGAAGGTAATATAATGAATATAGATTTTAATAATCCGTTATGGTTTAAGAATGAAATTAATACTATGGAGCAACGGAAACATATAGATGATTCAGTAAATATTGATAACTATTTATTGGGAAGACATAAGATATTAGGTAGACCTGATATTAAGTGGAAAGGCGAACAATATACAACTGCAAAGATTGTATTTGATTTACTCAAAGCATTTGTTACTTTCCATACTGGTTATCTTGTAAAGAATCCAGTTAGTGTAACGTGTCAGAATGATCAACTTACTAAATTAATTAATAAGGTTTATAGAAAAGGTTTATATCCTGCAATGGATTATGAAGTTGCCAGTGATTTATATTCTTATGGTAATGCATTTGAATATGTGTATTTGGATAAATCAGATAATATTATTAAAAGTAAACGGATTCTAAATAATTCAGCTTATCCATTGTATGACGAATTTCATAATTACTATGCTTTTGTAGATCATTGGGTAGATAATGAATTCTCACATACATATGATATTGTTTATCTGCCTGATACGGTAAAGACTTTTCAAGATGATATTATGATAGATGAAAAGATTAACTTGACAGGTTTACCAATTCATTATGCAATGCTTAATAAAACAGAATATCAGTTCTTTGGAGATTCTTTTATTCGTGGTCTAATTAATATTGTAGATCGTATTGAAGCACAAATATCTAAGACAGATGATGCAGTAACTAAACTATCATTGAATCCTCTTGGTGTTATGTGTGGTACACCAATTGCGCCTGATGATACAATTAAAGATACTCAAAGCATGGTTGGCACATTCATGAATATTGGTTTTACAGATAAATTTGAATGGGCAACTGCACAGGTAGATAAAGAAACTGTAGAATTTGAGATAAAGACTTTACTGCAACAGTTATATGCTATTGGTGGTATTCCTGCTTCTATGGTTGGTCAGAGCAATGTATCAAACGTTAGTGAAGTGAGTTTAGGGTATCTTTATAATCAAACTGATGATGTTGCAGGGTCTACTATACAGGCATTAAAAGCAGGGTTCTATAAACGCTGGGAATACATTAGAAAGCTATTAGAATTACAGGGTAATAAAATATCTGATGATGATTTTGATACAATGGATTGTAGTTTTGCTTTGAATAAGACAGTTAATACAACTGATCTTATTGATGGGTTGAAGACTATGCGTGATATGGGTGCTATTAGCCGTAAGACGCTTATGGAGAAGTCACCATATATAACTGATAGTTCACTTGAAATGGAACGTATTAAGGCTGAACAGGCAGAAGAATTAGCGTTACAGAATACAGTAAATAATAACAGTCAGGATAATAGTAATTCAGATTATAATACAGAAAGTAATAATGTAGATAACAAGAATAATACTGTAAGTAATAATAAGAATGTAACAGAATGATTATATGGTTTCTGTTCTTGATATTGGGTAATGATGTAGTTATTTGAGTGAGTGTAATATAATGTAAACATAGAATATTACAGAGTTGTTACTATTTGTAAATGGATATGTAAACAATTATAAAAATGTGGGATATATCTGATGTTTTGTTTTTTCCATGAAAGTTGAAGAAGGGGACGCTTTAACACACTAAAGCATAGTAAATATGTATGCTTTGCAGACTTGCATAGGTCAATGCTATTCTTTCATAACTATATCGTACATGAAACCATCATATAATGTAGTATTGAAAACAAGATAATGTATAAAATTAATCCTCTAATCATGATAACGAGTATCACACATTAGAGGATTGATAATATACATTTATACATAATCAACTGATAAATATACATATATAGATATGGGTGGGCATTGGCGGGAAAGTAGTCCAAACAGTGTGTTAGCAGATGCTAATTATACAAAATAATAGTTTTGGATAATTAGGTTTGTTTATTGTTACTAACTAATTATGTTAATAATTGAATCACGTTGTGCAATATGTATAGTCATTATAATATTCATGATATTTGCATAGTTATTCATATATACAAGGCTTATATATTCTTTATTTGAAATAATGTTTGTAATAATGACCAATACAAGAATCATTATTATAATTACAATATACATTCTTTATACATTCCAATCACATCAAAATAGAATCATCTTCCAACAGAAAAGGCTTGCTGTTCTTGAAATTCAATTATAGTATAAAGACATTTATATTAATTGTCATAATAGAAAAATAGTATTCACATTTATGAATCGGACAGCGGCAATAATTCATGCTGAACCCCCTGTTTCAAAAAAATGTTTTATAGCTAATACCGTTTTTTTTCTACAATAAATTTTAAACTTACCATAGGAGAAGAGAACACCAATGAATGAGTATATAGAACTAACTTATCAAAATATAATTCGCACAAATGCTATAGGAATTTTAAAGAATTTCTACAATAATGTGATGACATACAAACAGAATCATCCAGAATCAAAAGAAACATTGTGTTTTACCATGAATCTATCTGCAATGCCTGATTTCTTAATTGAATCTACACATTATCTTTTAGATCACAAACTAATTCAGGCACATAAAGATAAAGACAGTGAATACACTTCCATAACGGCACATCTAACCCCAAAGGGGTATAAACTTTGCAAAGGAGAATGTTAAAAATGGCAGAAACAAATACTTTTACAGTTTTACAACGTCTTAAAATGGAATTAGGTGATTCTGATAGATACACCAGTTCAGATAAAAATTATATGCTTGATGATGAATATATAATGCGTTTGGCTGAAAACGGTTTGGCAGATTCAAGTATCTATGATTATAAAACAATGAAAAGACAGTTATTGCAGACTGTTTCAGATGTATTGAGTACATTTCTAAACAATATAGAAATATTTCGTTCTCATACATCTGAATTTGAAACGCAGAGTGAAGCATATGACGGATTACAAAAGAGATTGAATGCTCTTGATCTTAAAATTGCTTCAATTCCTGATACTACAACAGATAGTACAAATACAACTACATCTAAATTTATGCCTGTATTTATGGACTAAAAATAAAAGAGGTGATAAAGTGTATAATTCAGCGTATAAAATCTTTCAGAATGCTCTTAAACGTGAAGGTAAGGTAATTACATCTTATTCAGATAACACGCCATATACTGTCATATTTAAGCGTAATAGCGATACAAACCAATTACAAGACAAGATAACAATCTTCTATCCTACTGGTTGTGGAATTCATGCAGGACAGTTATTGACTTATAATAATAAGCATTTTCTCACCTTGAATCAGGAAACAGCGGAAAATGATGTTTATAACAAGTCTGATTTATTTGAAACTAATTCTCTTATGACTATATTCGAGAGCAATAAGCAAACATTGTTACCAGTATATTGCTATGATGTTCAGGATGCACTATTTGAGAGTAATAATATAATTTCAGTAGAAAGTGGCAACTTTGAAATGATAACAGAAATTAATGATATTTCAAAAGCCTTTAATATTGCTACCGATTTTTATGCTATGGGAAATTATTGGAAAATCAATCAGATTATTAGCAAGAATAGTATCTATTACATTTATAGTAAAGTAGAATCTATACCAGCTTCTAATACTTTAACTGTTACAGTTAGTGGTAGCGGAACAAGTGATATATATTATTCTGGTCAAAAATCTCAATTTACAGCGGTTGCAAAATGGGGAGAGATGCAAATTAATAATGCTGATCTTATATGGTCAACCAGTAATTCTAGTTTAGCAACAGTAGATAATAATGGTTCTGTTACATTCCTTGCTGAAGGTAATGTAAATATTATAGCGACATGGAAAAGTCAAAATATAACAAGTTACAAAAATGTAACTATTTCAAAACCCATTAACGCTACATTAACTATTACTGGAAATGATACTTATACTACTGCTGATACACCAACATTGACAGCAACAGCATATAAAGATGGGGTAGTAGATTCTACAGCTACTATTACATGGGTTTCATCTGATTCCACAATTGCTACAATTAACAGTACAGGTATAATAACATTCTTAAAAGCAGGAAGTGTAACCTTCACAGCTACATGGGTACAATATAATGTTACACAAACAAAAGTTATAACCGTAACACAGGCTCAAACTATGACTTGCACTATTTCATATAAAACTTCTTCAGAAATAAAGGCAGGAGGTTCAGCTAAACCTTATACTGCTCATTTTTGGATTGGTACAACTGAACTAACAGATCAAACAGCCGCATGGACAGTAACACCACCTACTGGATATGAATCATATATAACAACTACTATTAATCCGAATGGTGTAGTAAATACAATCTCAATTGCGGCAGGTAACAAATCAACTATGATTGGTCAATATGTAAATTTGAAACTTGAAGATTCAAATCATACCTGTTCAGCAACATTAGCAATAAAAATAATAAGCTTATTATAATTATAAAAAGACAGTGACTACATTGCGTAACCACTGTCTTTTTTATAGAAATAATTATTTAGAACTTGATTTCAAAATATTAATGATTTCTTCTGGTGTTTTTCCTATTTTATTTATTAGATTTTGAAGTTCAACAAGCTTTTTCTTTTCCTGCTCATCAATAATAGCTTGCTTTTGTTCATTTAGTTCAGCAATCTTTTCATCAATTTTAGCTTTTCTGGATTCCATTTCAGAAATCTGGTCATCTAATGCCTGTAGTTTTTGCTCGTCTGTTTTAGATGCTCCACGGGGCATAGTATCAACTCCTTAAAAGTTAATTTATTCCAATTTCCAGTTTATATTATTATTGAACATTTGTAAATAGATTTATACTATATATATTAGAAAGGTGATTTATTATAAATACGAACAATCAAACAAAAACTGAACTTCCTGAACTTATGACAGTACAGGAATTAATGGACTACTTCCAATGCGGAAAGAATAAAGCATATGAATTAATTAAACGAAAAGATTTTCCATCAATGCAATGGGGTGGAAGGTACTACATATTAAAAGAAAACTTTGTAGAATGGATGAACAATCAAACAAGGAAATGCACTTTTGCAAAATAACAATTATATTTCATCAATTAACTCTACTGCCTGTGCTTTTTGTTCGTTGATTAGATGAATATATGTGTTATATGTGATAGACACATCTGAATGCCCTAACAATGCAGATATTTTTTTTATATCTACATTCTTTGCAAATAACTTTGATGCGAATGTGTGCCGCAATGTGTGAATTCCACATGATTCTATATCAGCACGTTTTAAAATAGATTCATATGTCCTGCAAAAGTTTCTAACCTTATTTTGTTTTCCTTCTTCAGTACAAAAGATATAACTATCTTCACCGAAATAACGTATTTTCTTGATTTCTTCAAGTGCATTAATAGCGGTTTTATTCAATGGTATTATACGCTTACTGGATTTTGTTTTTAAGAAGTCTTGATTTATCTGTACTCTTTTCTTTGTCTCGCTTTTACGGTCAACAGCCATAACAACATTACTATCTACAGATAATCGTTTCTCTGCAAAATCAACATTACACCATTGAATAGCAAGTGCTTCACCTAATCTTAATCCAGTATTCATGATGAAGATCATTGCATATCCTAAAGGATAACGAAAAATGCCGTTTTTGTATTTGAAAATACATTGCTCTTTAAAACGTTTGATTTCATCGTCATTAAACCATCTTATAGTCTTTTTTTCAAACATATGGGTAGACGGCAAGGTGACAGCGGAAACAGGATTATAGGTTAATTTGCGAACAGACAAAGCATATTTATAACAAGCGTTGATTGCATTGTATGCTTTTTTGATAGAAGAATAAGAATAGTCCTTATCTATCATCTTATTAATCAATTCCTCTTGTATCTGCTCTGGTGTTAATTGTGACAACTGATGATAACCAATATAAGGTATAATATTTTGGTTAATAGTTGCTTCAAGCCTATCATAAGAAGATGGTTTTAATTGAATGGATTTTACAGTAGTCAACCAATTAACAACATAACTGTCAACGGTTACTTCATTTGTCTGGTCATCTGATGCACCTTTAATTAATTCTTTATATGCTTTCAGTTTATCGCGAACTATTTTTTGCTTTGCACCATAAAACGTTTTTATGATTGGTTTTCCTTGTTCATTAGTTCCTAATTGTATTTTAGCGCACCAATTACCATCTTTTCTTTGAAAAATACTTCCCTCTCCTTTGGTATTTCGATGCACAACTTTCTTTTCTGGAACTTCATCTTCAATTTCTTCCGCTTTTTTAGACATAAAAAAATCACGTCCTATCAATTAAAATTGAATTACGTGACTATTATATAACGAATACACCTTATTATCAATATCTTAACACACCTTAATTACACCTTATGCGCGAAACGACTTAGTAAGAAGTAGGGAAAAGTAGGGAAATTAATGTATTATAAGAAATATAAGTACCATACAAACAAAACAAAAAACGCCCTGAAAGCCGCATTCCTGCTGACTTTTCAAGACGTTTTGCATGGCAGGGGCAGAAGGACTTGAACCCTCGGCACGTGGTTTTGGAGACCACTGCTCTACCAACTGAGCTATACCCCTATATGATTCCCTTTTCAGACTGCGGATACTATCTTATCATTTTCTGTTTTTCCTGTCAATACAAATTTCACAACTCAGTCGAACTTACGCAAAGTTAGCACATTGGGCTTGACATATTCCGGCGCGTTATGTATAATTGTTTTTATGTAATATGACTTACTAATACCCCTGCCGTATGGCGGATGGGAGGGAAAAGATAAATGGCTGAAATTAGAATTAAAGACAATGAGTCCTTGGACAGTGCTCTGAGAAGGTTTAAGAAACAGTGCGCAAGAGCCGGGGTTATTGCTGAGGTTCGTAAGAGAGAAGCTTATGAAAAGCCTTCTGTTAAGCGTAAGAAGAAGTCCGAAGCAGCCCGCAAACGCAAGTTTAAGTGACAGTACAAAAATGATTCGGAAAAGCGGGCTTGATTGCCCGCTTTTTTAGCCTGATTTTATTTTCTCCGAAACGGAGGTATGGTTATTGGCATTGTTTCTGCCTACTGTTGCTGTGGACAAGGTTACGGATATTACTCCGGAACTGATTCGTGCCATGCACGCCCGGGCCCTGATCCTCGATGTGGACAACACCCTGGCTGTCCATGATTCTCCGACTCCTTTCGAGGGTACCGTAGAGTGGACGCGCCACATGCGCGAAAGCGGTATCAGCATTATCATTCTGTCAAACAATTCTAAAAAACGGGTTGAACCGTTTGCGGCGAAATACGATCTTCCTTTTTTGTCCCTTTCGTTAAAGCCGATCCCCCTGGGCTATTTCCGCGCCATCCGTAAAATGGGAGTCAAGCGCAGCGAAGTGGTCGCGGTTGGGGATCAGGTCTTTACGGATATAGTCGGCTCCAATTTGTCGTTTATGAAATCGATTCTGCTCGTTCCTGCGGGCAAGGAAAATTCAT